>CBINBY010000001.1:0-128346 GCA_966248995.1 uncultured Burkholderiales bacterium
GCAGGACATGCGCTTCCAGGAGCTGATGCCCGACGTGCTGCACTGGCTGGGCGTGCGCAAAATCCACCGGCTGGTGTCGATGAGCAACGACAAGTTCGACGCGATCACCGCAAGCGGCATCGAGGTGGGCGAGCGGGTGCGCATTCCCGATGCGCTGGTGCCTGCCGATGCGCGCGTGGAGCTCGAAGCCAAGATCGCCGCCGGCTACTACACCGATGGCCAGGTGCCCGACGAGCTGCAGCTCGCCGCCGTGAAGGGGCGCGGCCTTGAGTGATTCCGGCCAGGACCAGGGCGCCCTGCACGAGGCGGTGCGCGTGCTGCGCTCGCCGGCCACCATCCGCGAGCGCTGCGCGGCCATCACCGCGACGGTAGCCGCGGGGCGGTCAAAGCATTTCCGGCTCGATCGCACGGCACTGCCGGCCGTGGCGGGCAGGGTGGCCCGCCTCACGCGGCAGCGCTACCCGGATCTGAAGGTACCCGTCCACAGCCGCTGGCGGCATTTCTCGGCCGGCGGCGTGGACCGCGTGGCCGAGCTCGACGCGAAGCTCGCCGGCCACAGCAGCATCGCCGCGGCGCGCGCCATGGTGGACCTGGCCATGGTGAGCGTGCTGCTCGACGCGGGCGCCGGGCCGACGTGGTCGTACCGGGAGCGCGAGACGGGGCTGGTCCTGCAACGTTCCGAGGGGCTCGCGGTAGCGAGCTTGCGCGCCTTCTTGGCCGGCCGCTTCTCGTCGGACCCCGGCGACCCCTGCCGCGTGGACGCCGCCGCGCTGCTGAACCTGGACGAGGCCACGCTGGCCGGGATGTTTCAGGCAAGGGACGACAACCCGCTGCTCGGCCTGGACGGCCGCGTGGCGCTCATGCAGCGGCTGGGGATGGCGTTGCGCGACCAGCCGGAGCTGTTCACCTCCACGGGTCAGCCGGGGCACCTGCTGGATGCGCTCACCTACCACGCGCATGCGCCGCGGCTGCGCCACCATCGGCTCGCACCAGGCTCGCAACGCCACCACCACGTGAACGCGGGTCGCATCCTGGGCGGATTGCTGGACGCCTTCAGCAGCATCTGGCCGCGAGGTAGCGCCATCGGCGACGTGCCGCTGGGCGACGTGTGGCGCCACCCTGCCGCCGGCGGCCAGGGCCCAAGCGCCGGCTACGTGCCGTTCCACAAGCTCTCGCAATGGCTCGCCTATTCGCTCATCGAGCCTTTCCAGCGCGGCGGCGTCGCGGTCAACGGACTGGACGAGCTGACGGCGCTCGCCGAGTACCGCAATGGAGGCCTGTTGCAGGACGCCGGCGTCATCGTGCCGCTCGACGCGCTGCATGCCCGCCAGCGCCTGCAGCCCCAGGATCCGTGGGTGGTGGAATGGCGCGCCCTCACCGTCACCCTCATCGACGAGATCGCACCGCTGGTGCGCGAGGCGCTCGGGCTCGATGCCGCGCAGCTGCCACTGGCGGCCGTGCTGGAAGGCGGCACCTGGGCCGCCGGCCGGCAGATCGCCGCCGAACTGCGCGAGGGCGGCGCGCCGCCGGTGCAGGTGATGACCGACGGAACGGTCTTCTGAACCATGACCACCGCATTTGAACAAGCCAAGGCCCGGTTCCTGGAGGGCGTGCAGTGCTACGAGGCAGGGCGCTACGACGACGCCGAGGCGCACTTCCGACGGTCCCTGGCGCTGGTGCCCGAGCGGCCTTCGACGCTCTCCAACCTGGCCGCCACCTGCGTGCGGCTGGGGCGGCCGCAGGAAGCACTAAACCTGCTGAAGCCCGTGCTGGCCCAGTCGCCCGAGGACCGCGATGCCTGGGCGCACCAGGCCGCGGCCCTCGACGCACTGGGCCGTCACGAAGAAGCGCTGGGCAGCCACCGCCGCGCGCTTGCTCTGGACGCCGGTCATATCCCGAGCCTCTTTCACTGCGGCGTGACGCTGCAGCGGCTTCGCCGGCATGACGAGGCGCGGGCCATGTTCGAGACGCTGCTGAAGCTCGTGCCCGACCATGCCGGGGCGTGGTTCCACCACGGCGTGTCGCTGCAGCATCTGGAGCGGCACGACGACGCGCTCGTCTCCTACGAACGCGCGCTCGCCGCCGACCCCGGCCGCGCCGCGGCATGGAGCCACCGGGGCGGCATCCTGAAGGACATAGGCCGGCGCGACGAGGCGGCGAATTGCTTCGAGCAGGCCATCGCCCTGGGCGGCGACCCTGAGCTCAACGGCTACTTCCTCGCCTCGCTGCGCGGCGGTGCGATGCCGCTGGCCGCCCCTCGCGAGTACGTGCGCCAGCTCTTCGATGACTATGCCGACAGCTTCGACGACCACCTCGTGGGCGTGCTGCGCTACCGCGCACATGAGCAGCTGGTTGGCACACTGGAGGCGATGCACGTCGGACCATTTCGCCGCGCGCTGGACCTGGGCTGCGGCACCGGGTTGTGCGGGCCGCTGCTGCGGCCGCTCGCACAGGCCATCGACGGCGTGGACCTGGCCGCCCGCATGCTGGACCAGGCGCGTGCCCGCGACATCTATGAAGAGCTGATCCAGGCCGACATCGCCGAGCACCTGCACGCCACGCCACAACGCTACGACCTGCTGATCGCGGCCGATGTCTTCATCTACATCGGAGCGCTGGAGGTCCTGTTCCAGGGGGCACGGCGCGTCATGGACACGGGAGGCATCTTCTGCTTCTCCGTGGAAGCGGCGAAGGACGGCGTCGACTTCGAGCTGCGGCCCAGCCAGCGGTATGCGCATTCCGAGCGGTACCTGCGCGCCCTAGCGGCCGAGCACCATTTCGAGGTCGCATCGCTCACGCGCCAGACCGTGCGAGAGGACCAGCGCCAGCCGATCGACGGCTACTACGTCCACCTGCGCGCCGCCTGACCGCAAAGACCGATTTCCCGAACCATGACACCCGCATCCGAACAAGTCACGGCCCTCTTGCACAGCGGCGTCACCCTCCAGCAGGAACGCCGGCATGACGAGGCGCTGGCCATGTTCGAGGCGCTACTTGGGCTCGTCCCCGAGCATGCGGAGGCCTGGCTCCGGCACGGCGTGTCGCTGCAGGGCCTCGGCCGGCACGATGAAGCGCTCGGCTCGTACGACAGGGCGCTGGCCGCCGATCCCGGCTACGCAGCGGCATGGAACCGCCGAGGCGGCCTGCTGAACTACCTCGGCAGTCGCGAGGAAACGGCCTATTGCTACGAGCAGGCCATCGCCCACGGCGGCGACCCCGAACTCAACGGCTACTTCCTTGCCTCGCTGCGCGGAGGCCCGATGCCGCCGGCCGCGCCGCGCGAGTACGTGCGGCAGGTGTTCGACGACCACGCCGACAGCTTCGACGAGCATCTGCTCGGCAGGCTGAACTACCGGGCGCCCGAAAGGCTGGTCGAGACCTTGAAGGCCCTTCGATCGTCCATGCGCTTTCGGCGTGCGCTCGACCTGGGCTGCGGCACGGGTTTGTGCGGCGCGCTGCTGCGACCGCTCGCGGATGCGTTGGATGGCGTCGACCTCTCGGCGCGCATGCTGGACAAGGCCCGCGAGCGCGGCGTCTATGAGCACCTCGTGCACACCGAGATCGGCGAGCATCTGCACGCGACGACGCAGCGCTACGACCTCGTCATCTCGGCCGACGTGTTCATCTACATCGGAGCGCTCGCGCATGCGTTCGAAGGGGCACGCCGAGTCCTGGACCCGGGCGGCATCTTCTGCTTCTCCGTGGAGGCAGCCGCCGGGAGCGCCGACTTCGAGTTGCGTCCCACCCAGCGATACGCACATTCCGAGAGGTACCTGCGCGCCCTCGCCGCCGAACATCGCTTCGAGGTGCTGACCCTCACGCGCCAGAGCCTCCGAGAGGACCGGCGTGGCGGATCCATCGAGGGCCACTACGTCCACCTGCGCGCCGTTTCCGTTTGACCGGAGGCCTGATTGACCCCACAAGTCCACGTCATCGACCACCCGCTCGTGCAGCACAAGCTCACGCTGATGCGCGAGAAGAACCGCAGCACCAACAGCTTCCGCCGGCTGCTGGGCGAGATCGGCATGCTGATGGCCTACGAGGTCACGCGCGACATGCCCACGCAGCTCGTGGAGATCGAAACGCCGATGGAGCGCATGCAGGCGCCCGTGATCGACGGCAAGAAGACCGTGTTCGTGAGCATCATGCGCGCCGGGGCCGGCTTCCTCGACGGCATGCTCAACGTGATTCCCGGAGCGCGCATCGGGCACATCGGCCTGTACCGGGATCCCCGGACGCTGGTGGCCGTGGAGTACTACTTCAAGATGCCGGCCGACATGCATGAGCGCGACGCCATCGTGCTCGACCCCATGCTGGCCACCGGCAACTCGGCCGTGGCCGCCGTCGACCGGCTGAAGGAAACGCGGCCGCGCTCCATCCGCTTCGTGTGCCTGCTGGCTGCCCCCGAAGGCCTCGCGCATTTCCACGAGAACCATCCCGACGTGCCGGTGTACGCGGCAGCCATCGACCGGCAACTCGACGAGCACGGCTACATCGTGCCCGGGCTCGGGGACGCGGGGGACAGGATCTTCGGCACGAAATGACGAGCAACTCCTTCGATGCCCGCCAAAGAGACGTCATGCCGGCGCTGCTGATCCGCAACGCCGCGCTGCCCGACGGCCGCACCGGGCAGGACGTGCTCGTGCAGGGCGACCGCATCGCCGCCATCGGCCCCGGCCTGCCGCAGCCTGAAGGCGCCGAGCTCATCGAAGCGCACGGCATGCTGCTCTCGCCGCCCTTCGTCGACGCCCATTTCCACATGGACGCCACCTTGTCCTACGGCCTGCCGCGCGTGAACGCCAGTGGCACGCTGCTGGAGGGCATCGCGCTGTGGGGCGAGCTCAAACCGGAGCTCACGCAGGAAGCCATCGCCGAGCGCGCACTGCGTTACTGCGACTGGGCCATCGCGAAGGGGCTGCTGGCCGTCCGCACGCATGTGGACGTATGCGACCACCGCCTGCTCGCCGTGCAGGCCCTGCTCGACGTGAAACGGCGCGTCGCGCCCTGGCTCGACCTGCAGCTCGTCGCCTTCCCTCAGGACGGCGTGCTGCGCTCGCCCGGCGCGCTCGACAACCTGAAGCGCGCCCTCGCCCTGGGCGTGGACGTGGTCGGCGGCATCCCGCACTTCGAGCGAACCATGGCCGAGGGCGCGGAATCGGTGCGCCTGCTGTGCGAGCTGGCGGCCGAGCAGGGGCGCATGGTGGACATGCACTGCGACGAGAGCGACGACCCGCTGTCGCGCCACATCGAGACCCTGGCCTTCCAGACGCAGCGGCTGGGCCTGCAGGGCCGGGTGACCGGCTCGCACCTCACGTCCATGCATTCGATGGACAACTACTACGTCTCCAAGCTGATCCCGTTGATGGCCGAGGCGCGGGTCCATGCGGTGGCCAACCCGCTCATCAACATCACGCTGCAAGGCCGGAACGACACGTATCCCAAGCGTCGAGGCATGACCCGCGTGCCCGAGCTGCTGGCCGCCGGCATCAACGTGGCCTTCGGCCACGACTGCGTAATGGACCCCTGGTACGCGCTCGGTTCGGCCGACATGCTGGAGGTGGCCCACATGGGCCTTCACGTCGCGCAGATGACGTCGCAGGACGGCATGCGCGCCTGCTTCGACGCCGTGACGGTGAACGCCGCGCGCGTCCTCGGCCTCACCGGCTACGGGCTGGAAGCCGGCTGCGCGGCCGACATGGTGCTGCTGCAGGCCCGCAGCCCGCAGGAGGCCATCCGCCTGCGCGCCACGCGGCTCATGGTGGTGCGGCGAGGGCGTGTAGTGGCCCGCACGCCGGCCGCGGTGGCCACGCTCATGCTGCCGGGGCGCAGCGAGAGCGTGGACTGGATGCTGCGATGAAGTTTGGGAGCCTCAATCCTTGAGGTAGAGGGGCGAGCGCGGCCCGTGAAGCACGCCGTTGGGCACCGCAGCGCCCAGCAGGCGCTGATTGGCAATACCTGCGTACTGGAAGCTCGCATCGCTCAACGTGCCGACGATCTGAGTGACCACGGCCTGGACCAGCAACCCGACCAGCCCGCCCTGGTTGCTGCCTTCCGACTCCTTGGATGACGCCGTGGCCTTGCCTTCCCAAAGCAGGGCGCCGTTGCGCAAGTCGACGATCCGACCCTCGACCGTGACGCGCGACTCGCTGCCGAACACGTAGTACTTGGTGCCGTACTCCTTCACCCGGATGTACACCGCCGCGTCGGCCCCGAAGATCTGGCGCAGCTTGGCCGCCGACACCTCCTGGATGTCGTTCGGCGTCGTCAAACCGTTCTGCTTGAAGGTTTCATCCACCATGCTCACCGGCAGCACGTAGTAGCCGGCTTCGGCCAGGGGGGCGGTGACGGTCGACATCACGCCGCTCGTAGCCTTGACGTCCGTCGAATCGTTGACCGGTGGCAGCACGAGCATCGACGCCGGCCGGCTCTGCTTGAAGGCGGAGTAGTCGTACGGCACCCGGGTGGCGCAGCCGCTGAACAGAAGTGCCGCCGCAAACGCCAGCGCCACGCGCGGCACGCCTGCCGATCTCGGCGAACCCGCCTGCTTCTTCTCGAAGTTGTTCATTCGTGATCTCTTGTCGATGGTCAGGACTTCTTGCCGGTCTTCTCGCCCATGCTCTTCAGCACGAAATCCATGTATTGCGAGGACTCGGGAAAGGCGGTCTTCTCCGCCTCGATCATCTGCCGGGCCTCGTCGTAGCGGCCCAGCCGCATCTGCAGCAAGGCCACGTGCGCGCGAAACCCCGGCGGAAGCGCGGCGCCCGCCGCGCGCGCCTTCTCGGCCTGCGCCTGCATCGCGCCCAGCTGCTCCGCGGGGCTGCTGCCATCGCCCTTGAAGTACTCGTACACCTGCCGCTGATAGCCCTCCCAGTGATACAGCGGCTTGGGTCCCGTGGCACAACCGCCCAGGCACAAGGCGGCCACGGCAATGAAGTAGCGTGCGCGGATCATGGGCGGCCTCCCGCCACGGACGCGCCCCACTGGCCGCCGTCCAAGGCGGCGACGAGCTTGTCGACGGCCTCGCGCATCGCCAGGTCCAGGACCTTGCCGTTGAGCGTGGCGTCGTAGCCCGCGGTTCCGCCGAAACCGATCACCTCGCGGTTCGACAGCTGGTACTCGCCCGCACCGCTCGCCGAGTACAGGATCTCGGAGGTCAGCGTGTTGACCACGTTCAGCGTGACCTTCGCGTAGGCCACCTGTGTCTTGCCCCGGCCCAGCAGGCCGAACAGCTGCATGTCGCCCACGTCCTTGCGGCCGAACTCGGCGATGTCACCGGTGACCACGTACTCGGCGCCCTTGATCGCCTGGGCCTTGCCCTGGAACTGCGCTTCCTGCTTCGCTTCGGTCATGTTCTCCCGGTCGAGCACGTTGAAGCGCTGGGATTGATGGAGGTGCGAGATCAACGTGGTCTTGGCCTGGGAGCCAAGCCGATCCGAGCCGTCGGTGAAGACACCGCGCATGAAACTGGAGCGGTTGTCGAACTTGCCCACGGAAATCGGGATGCGCGTGCCGCGGAACGGCGTGGCGGCCGCCTCGACCTTCGCGACGGCGACGGCGTGCGACGACTCCGTGGCACATCCACCCAATCCTGAGAGGACGAGGATGGCGGCGCCGAAGGTGGCGGTATGCAAACTGGACATGCGAGGTTCCCTCTGAAGGTGAAGTAGTAAGTTGAACAAGAACTGCAGTGATCGCGCCGGGCGTGACTCCGCACGCCGCACCTGACAGGCCAGCCTCCGTAGGACAGGCCGGCGCGGACTCGATCACCTGGCCGCTTCCCGGAAGAAGGCGATCCTTTCGTCGTCCGCCGGGTGCGAGGCGATGGCGATGCCGAGCCACGACGCGCCCGGCTCCTCGCGCCGCGGCTTGGCATCGTCGCCTTGCCGCACGGCCTCGAAGAACTCGACCATGACCCGCGGCGAGTACCCGGCGGCCTTGAGCAGCCGCACCGCCTCGGCATCGGCTGCACGCTCGGCATCGCGCGAGTACGCGGCCTGCCCCAGCCACACCGGCACGCTGGCCAGCAGGCTGCTGAAGTCGCCCAACACCAGGCCCGCCGCGGCACTCAAGGCACTGACCTGGGCCAGCGCACGCATGCCATGGCGATGCCGCACATGGCCGAGCTCGTGGCCGAGCACGCCCACGAGGATGCGTTCGTCGGCCCGCACCCGCTGCACGAGCTCGTCGGTCATCACGATCGTGCCCCCCGGCAGCGCGAATGCGTTGGGCCCGATACGGCTTTTTCGGAATTCGATGCGCCAGGGTGGCACGCCGCCGGACGGCATGGCGGCCACCGCACGCTCGAAAGCCGAGACAATGCGCTGCCGCTCGGGCGCCGGCAGCCGGGTGGGCTCCAGCAGTTGCCCGTCCAGCGACTCCAGCGCCGCCTCGCCCACCGCCAGATCGACGCGCTGCGGCAGCACGGCCACCGCCGCGCGAGCGACCCAAGGCACGCCCCAGACGAAGCCGGCCACCAATGCCAGGGTGAGCAGCAGCACGCTGACCAGAGTGGCTCGCCAGCTCTGCTGCGCCCGCACCACCAGCGTATCGCCGGTACCCGCCGCACGCCGCCAGGCATCCCAGGCGGTGCCGTCGGCACAGTGCAGCGCCGCCCCACCGGGCAGGTGAGCGACGCGTGGACCGTGGCGCGTGCGCTCAGGCCACTGCACCTGCGCGACCGGCACGCTGAGATCGATCTCGACACCACGCACGTGCAGGCAGCCCCCGGACAGCTCGGCCCGCACCGCATGCGCGCGGGCGCTGCGGCCATCGAAGTACTCGGCCGCGATGCTGTGCGTGGCGACTCTCTCCATAAAGTTCAGAACCCGATGTCGAGTCCGAACAAGTCGCCCGCCGCATCGCCAATCGCACCGGTGCCGGCGTGGCGCATGCGGTCCACCAGGTCATCGGGATCGACGCTCGTCGTGATGGATACAGCCTCCAGGCGCATGCGTTGCGTGGCGATTGCGGCAAAAGGCCAGTACAGGCCCAGCGTGAGCACCATCAGCAGCCAGTTCTTCGCCGTGAGGCCCAGGAGCGGCCGGAAGCGCAGCCCGCTGCGGAAACGCATCGCAGGGCTGCCGGTGCGCGACCACAGCAGGTTCTGCATGCGGGAGGTGAAGTACGGCCTCGGCACGAACTGCGCCGCGAATATCGCCAACACAGCCAGGAAAACCCCGAGCAGCATCGTCATGACGCTGCCCGCGCCTCCGCGGGACATGGCGCCCACCCCTGCAGTCGCCGCGATCGTGCTCGCCGCCAAGGCGAACATCGCGAGGAACACACCGAAGGTCTTGAGGAACACGGCGTAGAACGACCCGGGAGTCGCAGCGAGCCGGGTCTGCCACTGGCCGAGCGCATAGTGGTCGTGCTGGTACTTCTTCAGGCTCCACCACAGCCATGGGCCGGCCACCAGCATCGCCGCCGCGATCCCCAGCGCGACGGCGCCGAACCACCGCGGAGGCACGGGAGCCGTGCTCGCGGACGCACCTACGGCAAGGATGGCCAGGGCCGGCAAGAACATCGGCAGCAGCGCACGGTACGCGCCCCCCAGGCTGCCCATGAAGCGAAAGCGCAGCCCGCGCCAGCTCGTGTTGGCCAGCCGGAATCGCATCGACGACCTGAGCAGTGCGGGCCAGAGCGTCGCCACGATGAGAAAGGCCGCCAGCCCGGCCGTGGGCGACACATGGCCGGCCAGCGAGTACGCCACGACCATCGCGCCCACCAGCAAGTACCCGCGCAGCATCTTGAGCGGCTCGCCGTGAAAATCGAGCGGGTGGCCGTCGACCAGCGTGTTGCCATAGAAGTAGCGCAAGCGCCGCACCTTGGCCCAGGGGTAGTACAGGCCGACCGTCAGAAGCGTGAGCAGCAGGTTCACGATCCAGATGCGGAAGTATTCGCTGCCCGATCCGGTGAATCGGACCTCCAGCGGACGCCCGGTCCTCGGGATCCTGGGAACCGCGAACTCACTGGGAACGGTGTCCTGGAACTGCGGCTGTTCGCGAGCCGCCATGGCGGTGGTGTTCATTGCGTTTGTCTGTCCCGCACACCATGCGCGGGCGCCCTCCCTCGGCGCACTCTACCCCGGCCGCCACCCCGTGGTTCATAAGGCTGGCCCTAGAATGAATCGAACAGGAACGACAACATGAAACTCATCGGCTCGCTCACCAGCCCATATGTGCGAAAGGTCCGCATCGTGATGGCGGAGAAGAGGCTGGACTACCAGTTCGAGCTCGAGGACGTGTGGGCCAGCGACCGCATCCGCCAGTCCAATCCCCTCGGCAAGGTGCCCTGCCTGGTCATGGAAGGCGGCGAGGCGGTGTTCGATTCGCGCGTGATCGTGGAGTACGTCGACACGCTGTCGCCGGTGGGCAGATTGATCCCCGAACGCGGCCGGGAACGCGCCGAGGTACGCACGTGGGAAGCGCTGGCCGATGGCGTGGTGGATGCGCTGGTCCTCGCTCGTCTCGAAGACACCTGGAGCGGTCGTCGCGAGGGTGAGCGCAGCCCGGCCTGGGTCGACCGCCAGATGGGCAAGGTGCAGGCTTCCCTCACCGCGATGAACAAGGGCTTGGCGGACAAGCCCTTCTGCTCGGGCATCCACTTCTCGCTGTCCGACATCGCGGTGGGCTGCGCGCTCGGCTACCTCGACTTTCGCTTCCCCGCCATCGACTGGCGCAGCGACCATCAGCACCTGGCGCGGCTGTCTGAAAAGCTGGCGCAGCGCGCGAGCTTCATCGACACGATGCCGCGCGATTAGTTCGCGCCCTCGGCCACATCAATCAAGCGGCGGGCAAGGCGCGCGCCGCAGCGTAAGGCTCCCCCTGCAGCAGCCTGTAGATGTGCCGGATGCGCAGGCCCACAGCATGCGCCGAGAGTTGCAGCGCCCGGGCGATCTCGCTGGTGAGGAAGCCCTCGGCCGTCCACTGCAGCAACCGCCAATCGGCATCGGTGAGCACGGATGGGCCGCCCTCGCGCGGGTCATGCTCCCCCAGGGCGGCGAGATGCGACCGCACCTCGCGCGCGATCTGCGGCGTCATGGCGGACTCGCCGCGCAGGATCTGCTCGATGGACTCGGTGAGCGACGGTGACGCCGGCCCGTGCGCGAAGTACCCGTCCGCGCCGAGCTTCAGAGCCTCCATCACGCGCGGGTCGTCAGCCGAGAGGGCCAGCACGAGCACTTGGGGACGGCGGTAACGCAAGGGCCGGCACAGCTCCAGCAGCAAGGCGCGCACATGCGCGGCCGGCAGCATGAGGTCGACGATGAGCAGGTCCGGCACCTCTTGCGCAAGCAGCTCGCGCAGCTGCGGCAGCCCCCGGGCCACCCCCTGCACGGCAAGCCCTGGCACGGCACCGATGCGCGCGGCCAAAGGCCACGCGACCTCAAGGTCGCTGTGCAGCAAGGCAATGGTGCTCATCCGAGGGGGCGATTGACGCAGAAATGCCAAAACTTGCACATTCTTCCAGTGCGTCATCACGTTCACACCCCCGTGAGTGCGGTAAGGGTTCACCCCGATCGCGGGTGTCGAAGCCAGGAGATTTCTCAATCCAGCGTGCGGCGGTAGCGCGCCAGTGCCAGCGTGCCGGCCACAACCAGGAAAGCCAGCATGGGCCACAGCTCGGGCAGCAGCTGCGCCACGCCGTTGCCCTTGAGCATGATGCCGCGCACGATGCGCAGGAAGTGCGTGAGCGGCAGGACCTCGCCCAGCCACTGCGCCCACAACGGCATCCCCGGGAAGGGGAACATGAAGCCTGACAGCAGGATGGACGGCAGAAAGAAGAAGAAGGTCATCTGCATGGCCTGCAGCTGGTTGCGGGCCAACGTCGAGAACGTGAAGCCCACGCTCAGGTTGGCGAGCATGAACACGCCGATCATCGTCACCAGCAACGCTAGGCTGCCGGCCATGGGCACCTCGAACAGCAGCCATGCCGCCAGCAGGATGACCCCCAGCTGCACATAGCCGATCACGACGTACGGCAGGATCTTGCCGACCATCACCTCCACTGGCCGCACGGGCGTGGCCAACAGGTTTTCCATCGTGCCCCGCTCGCGTTCGCGGGTCATGGCCAGGCCGGTGAGCATCACCATGGTCATGGTCAGGATGGTCCCGATGAGCCCCGGCACGATGTTGTAGCGCGACAGACCTTCCGGGTTGTAGCGGCGGTGTACCCGGATCTCGAAGGGGCCGGGGCCCGGCTGCAGCCGCGCAAGAGGCCCGGCCAGATCGGCCTGCAACGCCCGGCCCGCCACCTCCGCCAGTGCAGCGATGGCGTTGCTCGACGCAGAAGGATCGGTCGCATCCACCGCCACCAGCAGCGCGGGGCGTTCCCCACGTACCAGGCGCCGGCTGAAATCGGCCGGGATGGCCACCATGAACTGGGCACGGCCATCCTCCAGCAGGGCCTCGGCCTCGCCTTCGCTGGCCGGCTGCGCGGTCACGTGGAAGTAGCCGGTGTTCTGCAGCGCGGCCACGAAGCTGCGCGCCAGCGGCCCGGTGTCGTGGGCCACCACCGCGGTGGGCAGGCCCTTCGGGTCCGTGTTGATCGCGTAGCCGAAGAGCACCAGCTGCACGATGGGTATGCCGATGGCCATGGCGAAGGTCAGCCGGTCGCGCAGCATCTGCTGGAACTCCTTGACGAACACCGCCAGCGTGCGGCCGAAGGAGAACGCGCGGTCGGTCATGGCGCCTGCGTCGCGTAGTGGTCCTGTGCGCGGCCGATGAGGCTGATGAACACGTCCTCCAGGTTCGCCTCGGCGCGCCGCCACGTTAGGCCATTCTGCCTGCGCCACGGCGCGATGGCCTCCGCCAGCGCCGCCTCGTCCGTGCCCGCCACATGAACCGCATGTCCGAAGGCCGCGACGCTGGCGACGCCCGGCGCACGCTTGAGCGGCTCGACCAGCGCGGCCACGTCATCCCCCTGCACGGCCCACACGACGAGGCCCGCATCGCGAACGATCTCGGGCCCGCTGCCGCGAGCCAGCATGCGACCGTACGCGATATAGGCGAGCTCGTGGCAACGCTCGGCCTCGTCCATGTAGTGCGTGGACACGAGCACTGTGATGCTTTCGGCGGCCAGGCGATGGATTTCGTCCCAGAAGTCGCGGCGCGCCTTGGGGTCGACGCCGGCGGTCGGTTCGTCCAGCAGCAGTAACCGAGGGCGGTGGATGAGGCAGGCGGCCAGCGCGAGCCGCTGCTTCCAGCCACCGGACAGCGTGCCGGCGAGCTGGTTCTGCCGGCCGGTCAGGCCGAGCTGCTGCAAGGCGGCACCGACCGCCTGGCGACGCTCGGGCAGCTCGAAGAGTCGGGCCACGAAATCCAGGTTCTGGCGGATGGACAGGTCGTCGTACAGGCCGAACTTCTGCGTCATGTAGCCCACCTGGCGACGGATCCGCAGCGCGTCGCGAAGGATGTCCAGACCCAGGCAGGTGCCCGTGCCTTCGTCCGGCGTCAGCAGGCCGCACAGCAGGCGGATGGTGGTGGTCTTGCCGCTCCCATTAGGGCCGAGGAAGCCGCAGATGCGGCCGGCGCGCACGCGCAGCGAAACGTGGTCGACCACGGTGCGCTGGCCGTAGCGCTTGGTGAGGCCGCGCACGTCGATGGCGACGGCGGGGTCGGACACGATCGCATCGGTCATGGCGCGGGCGCGGCAGGGCGCACGTCGACAGGCTGCCCCGGCTTGAGCCTCGCGGCTTGCGCGGGCTCGGGCCGGGCCTCCACCCTGAACACCAGGCGCGCGCGTTGGGCGTTGGAGTAGATCACCGGGGGCGTGTACTCGGCCTGCGTGGCGATGAAATCGATGCGCGCAGGGATTGGCTCGCCGCAGCCGTCGCAATGTATGGACACCGGCTGCCCGATGGCGAGCGAGGCCAGCTCGTTCTGCGGCACGAAAAAGCGCGCCCGCGTGTTCCCGGGCGGCAGCAGCGCCACGACCGGCTGGCCAGCCTGCACCCATTCGCCGACACGGAAGTAGGTGTCGGCCACCACCGCATCGACCGGGGCGCTCTGCGCCTTCTGCTGCGCGCGCCATTCGCTTTGTCTCAGGGCCTGCTGGGCCGCCTGCACCTCGGCATGAGCCGCGGCGCGGGTGTCTTCGCGCGCGGGCAGCCGAGCCACGCGCAATGCGGCCTCGAGCTCGGCGACGCGCTGGCGCGACTGCTCCAGGGCGGTGCGCGCATCGTCGACACGCGCCTGCGACACGAAGCCTTGCCGGAGCAGTTCCTGCTGCCTTGCGTGCTCGGCCGCTGCATTGCGTGCCTGGGCCTGCGCCTGGGCGAGCTGGGCCTGCGTGACCGCCAGTTCGGCAGGGCGCCGGCCCTTGGCCGCGTCCTCGGCCTGTGACTGCGCTGCCGCCACGTGTGCGGCCGCCTCGTCACGCGCTGCGCGCTCGCTCTCGGACTCCAGCGTGAAGAGCGACGCGCCGCCGCGCACCGTCTGGCCGCGATGCACGGCCAGCTGCTGCAGGCTGCCGCCCAGGGGCGCGGCGACATAGACGTACTCGCCTTCCACATAGCCCGACCACGCAGGAGGCGAGGCGGGATGGCAGGCGGCAAGCACCAGGCACACCGACCACGCGAGCGCGGCAGGCATGACGCCATCTGAGTTGCCCGAGTGACGGCCCATCCGCGTGGTCCTGGTCGATCAACGGCTGTCTGGTCCCGCATCGCAGTGTCCTGCATCGCGGGACCAGATAGTTTCAACCCGGCCGTCCTGGGGTAGAAAGGCCATCGCTATACTCGGCGGTCAGCGCTGATTTGTTCCGGCTTGCGAGCGCTCAATAAATGCAGCTAAAGATGGACACGGACCCGGTGTCCCGCTTTGGCGGCCGCCGGGTTTTCGTTTTGTATCTGAACCATGCCATCGGTCGGTGATGTCACGCCGCAATCGCGGCATTTCCCCGAGCCGCTGCCGCTGCAAAGCGGCGCGGCGCTGCGCGATTACACGCTGGTCTACGAGACCTACGGCACGCTCAACGAGGAGCGCAGCAACGCCGTGCTCGTGTGCCATGCGCTCAACGCCTCGCACCACGTGGCCGGCACCTATGCCGGCCAGCCGCGCAGCGAGGGCTGGTGGGACAACCTGGTTGGCCCCGGCAAGCCGCTGGACACGAACCGGTTCTTCGTCATCGGCGTCAATAACCCCGGCTCGTGCTTCGGATCCACCGGGCCCATGCACACCAACCCGGACACGGGGCGTCCGTACGGCGCCGACTTCCCGGTAGTGACCGTGGAGGACTGGGTGGATGCGCAGGCCCGCCTGCTCGACGCCCTGGGCATCCGGCAGCTGGCGGCAGTGATGGGGGGCAGCCTGGGCGGCATGCAGGCACTCTCGTGGTCACTGCGCCACCCCAACCGGCTGCGGCACTGCATTGCGGTGGCGACCGCGCCCAACCTGTCGGCGCAGAACATCGCGTTCAACGAAGTGGCCCGCCGCGCCATCATCACCGACCCCGACTTCCACGGCGGCCACTACTACACGCACGGCGTGGTGCCCAAGCGCGGGCTTCGGGTGGCCCGCATGATCGGCCACATCACGTACCTGAGCGACGACGTGATGGCAAGCAAGTTCGGCCGCCTCATCCGCAACGGCAACGGCCAGGCCACGCGCTATGCCTACAGCACGCAGGACATCGAGTTCGAGATCGAGAGCTACCTGCGCTACCAGGGCGACAAGTTCAGCGACTACTTCGATGCCAACACCTACCTGCTGATCACGCGCGCGCTCGACTACTTCGACCCCGCGCGCGACCACGGCGGCGACCTGGCTGCCGCCTTCGCCAAGGCCACCTGCCAGTTCCAGCTCGTCAGCTTCACCACCGACTGGCGCTTCTCTCCGGCGCGTTCGCGCGAGATCGTCAAGGCGCTCGTGGACAACAGGCACCGCGTGGGCTACGCCGAGATCGATGCGCCGCACGGCCACGATGCGTTCCTGCTCGACGATCCCCGCTACCACGCCCTCTTGCGGGCCTGCTTCGAGAACATTGCTCGCGAGTGCGAGAGGCAGTCCTCGGCCGTCGTCGAAGGGCGTCCTGGCCGGCAGCTCGCACAGGCGGGCCTCGACTCCGACCAGACGCTGGAGGCCCCGCATGTCTGAGCGCCGCGACATGGAGTTGATCGCGCAGCTGGTCCCTCCCGGGTCGCGGGTGCTCGACCTCGGCTGCGGCAGCGGCGAACTGCTCGCGCTGCTGCGCGACCGGCGGGGCTGCACGGGCTACGGCGTGGAGATTGCCGACGACAACGTGCTGGCCTGCGCGCGTCGCGGCGTGGATGCCATTCAGCTCAACCTCGAGGAAGGCCTCGCGATGTTCGAGGACCAGAGCTTCGACGTGGTGCTGCAGCTCGACACCATGCAGCACCTGCGCAACACCGAGCGCATGCTGCGCGAGACGGCGCGGGTGGGGCGCATCGGCATCGTGAGCTTCCCGAACTTCGCGCATTGGCCCAACCGCATGCGCATCGTGACCGGACGCATGCCGATCACCAAGGCCCTGCCCTACGAGTGGTACAACACCCCCAACCTACGCGTGGGCACCTATACCGACTTCGAGGTGCTGGCGCGCAAGGATGGCCTGCGCGTGCTCGACGCCTTCGGCATCCAGGACGGTCGCATGGTGCGGCGGTTTCCCAACCTAATGGCCAGCATGGCGGTATTCAAGTTCCAGCGCGCGTGACGCGAGCCCGGCGGCCCGCGCGTGGCGCAATGGTCCCTTGCGGCACAGCGGGCGACACGCCGGCAAGATAGGCATCGAGCACCTGTCGGCCGGTCTTCACCAGATCGAAGGCTTGCGGGTCGAGCACCCAGTTCTGGATCAGGCCGTCGATGAGCGCATGCAGGCCCAGAGCCGCTGCCTTCGCCGGTACCGCAAGCGTCACAAGGCCCCTGCGCAATGCCTGGCGCAACGACCGCTCGGTGTAGCTCAGCCAGAACTTGCGAGAAGCGAGGCGACGCTCGCGCACCGCTTCCAGTTCATCGACGTACTCAACCTTCTGGCTGGCGATTTCGAACACGCGACGTACCTGGGCATCCGACACCGTTTTGCGCAAAGCGTGGATGACGTTGAGCTTCAGTGCCTCCACCGGATCATCGGACAGCGAGCCATGCAGCGCCTGCTGCTCCATCGGCAGGATGACCCGCTCCATCATCGCGTTGAAGAGTTCGGCCTTGTCCTTGAAGTGCCAGTAGATCGCGCCGCGCGTCACGCCGGCCGCCTCGGCCACCTCCTGCAAGGTGGTGCGCGACACGCCTCGACGCTGGAAAACCACCTCGGCGGTGTCCAGTATGCGGTTGCGGGTAGCCTGCGCCTCTTCCTTGGTGCGTCGGACCATGGGAGTGCTTTTTCCGGATGCGGCGGGACTGTAAATATACATTCACGGCTGTATGTATACTGACAGCCCATCCGTGCCTTCCGGGACGCACCTCCTGCGAGTTTTCGTCCTCCGCTCACGCGGCCCCGGCAGCGCCGATCCTTGAAGGGTTACGCATGCCTGCTTCGCCCCACCTTGCCGTGGGCACCGTGATATCGCGTCGCGCGCAAGCCGCCGGCGTCGCGCTGTGCCTGTTGCTCATCTCAGCCTGCGGTCAACAGCCCGCGCCGACCGCTGGCCCGGGCGCGGGCGCCGCACCGCCGCCGCCGGAAGTGGGCGTGGTCACGGTGACAGCGCGGCCCGTGGGCCTGGTCACAGAGCTGCCCGGCCGCCTGGAAGCCACTCGCGTGGCGCAGGTGCGCGCGCGTGCCGCCGGCATCCTGCAGGAGCGCCTGTTCCGTGAAGGCAGCGATGTCCGCGCCGGACAACCGCTGTTTCGCATCGACTCCGCCCCCTATCGCGCCGCCTTGCAGTCCGCCGAGGCCACGCTGGCGCGGGCGCAGGCGCAGCTGGGTCAGGCCAGCGCCCTGGTGGAGCGCTTCAAGCCGCTGGCCGAAGCTCATGCAGTGAGCCGGCAGGAGTACGTTAACGCAGTGGCTTCGCAAGAGCAGGCCCGGGCCGACGTCGCCGCCGGCCGCGCCGCGGTCGCGACGGCACGCATCAACCTTGGCCACGCCACCGTGACGTCACCGATCGCCGGGCGCATCGGCCGTGCACTCGTGACCGAGGGCGCGCTGGTCGGGC
Source organism: uncultured Burkholderiales bacterium (assembly GCA_966248995.1). Taxonomy (GTDB): domain Bacteria; phylum Pseudomonadota; class Gammaproteobacteria; order Burkholderiales; family Burkholderiaceae_C; genus Albitalea. Next base: position 18,107 of record CBINBY010000001.1, read on the forward strand.
AGGGCGAGGCCACGCCGCTGGCCGTGGTGCAGCAGATCAGTCCGATGTACGTGAACTTCACGCAGCCGGCGAGCGAGGTGCTTCGGCTGCGTCGTGCGCTGGCCGACGGGCGGCTGCGCCGCGCATCGGGCCCCGAGGCGGCCAGCGTGCAGGTGCTCCTCGACGACGGCACCGCCTACCGGCATGCCGGTAGGCTGCTGTTTTCCGACCTGAGCGTGGATCAGACATCCGGCCAGATCACCTTGCGTGCCGAACTGCCCAACCCCGAGGGGATGCTGCTGCCCGGCCTGTACGTGCGGGTGCGGCTGGAACAGGCCGAAGCCGAGCAGGCCATGCTGCTGCCGCAGCAGGCCGTGCAGCGTTCGACGCAGGGCGACACCGTGATGGTCGTCGGCACCGATGGCAAGGTGGCGCCCCGGCCCGTGAAGGTGGGCAGCGCGCAAGGCGGCCAGTGGGTCGTGCTCGACGGTCTGAAGCCCGGCGAACAGGTCATGGTCGACGGCTTCCAGAAGCTGCGCGGCCCCGGGCAGGTGAAGCCGGTGCCGTGGCCGGGCGCGGCGTCGGCGCCCGGCCGATCTCCCACGTCCGCCTCGCCGGCCTCGGCGGCTGGCGAAAACGGCAAGGTCGCACAAGCGGGCGGCCCGGCGGCCGCGCCGGCCACTTCCCGCTGAGCAGGCGACCACCATGGCCCGCTTCTTCATCGACCGCCCCATCTTCGCGTGGGTGATCGCGCTGTTCATCATCGTGATGGGCGGCGTGGCCGTGACCCAGCTACCCATCGCGCAATACCCGCCGGTGGCGCCGCCGTCCATCGTTCTCAACGTGGTGTACCCCGGGGCCTCGGCCAAGACGCTCGAGGAGAGCGTGATAAGCGTGATCGAGCAGGAGATGAACGGCTCGCCCGGGCTCATCTACATGGAGTCGGTGAGCCAAGCCAACGGCACGGGGCAGATCACGCTGAGCTTCGAGCCGGGCACGAGCCCCGATCTCGCCCAAGTGGACGTGCAGAACCGGCTGAGCCGCGCATCGCCTCGCCTTCCGCAGGCGGTGACGCAGCAGGGCGTGCGGGTGGACAAGGCCCGTCCGAACTTCCTGATGTTCGCGATCCTGTCGTCGGACAAGGGCGAGTTCGACCCGATTGCGCTGGGCGACTATGCCGCGCGCAACGTGGTGCCCGAACTGCAGCGCGTGACTGGGGTGGGCCAGGCGCAGCTGTTCGGCACCGAGCGGGCCATGCGGGTGTGGATCGACCCGGCCCGGCTCACCGGCTTCAACCTTGCCCCGTCCGACGTGGCGGCCGCCATCCGTGCACAGAACGCGCAGGTGTCGTCGGGCACGATCGGCGACCTGCCCAACGTGCCGGGCCAGCCGATCTTCGCCACGGTCGTCGTGAACGGTCAGCTGGGTGGCGTGGAGCAGTTCGGCAACATCGTCCTGCGCGCCAACCCCGACGGCTCCAGCGTGCGGCTGCGAGACGTGGCGCGGGTGGAGCTGGGCGCGCAGACCTACGCCACCTCGGCGCGGCTCAACGGCCGGCCCTCCACCGGCATCGGCATCCAGCTGTCGCCCACCGGGAATGCGCTCGCCACGGCCACCGCGGTGCGCGAGCGGATGGACGAGCTGGCGCGGTACTTCCCCGCGGGCATGACGTACAGCATCCCCTACGACAGCTCCCGCTTCGTGCGCATCTCCATCTCGCAGGTGGTGGAGACGCTAGCCGAGGCGGTGCTCCTGGTGTTCCTGGTGATGTTCCTGTTCCTGCAGAACTGGCGCTACACCGTCATCCCGACGATCGTCGTGCCGATCTCGCTGCTGGGCACCTTCGGCGTGCTGCTGGCGCTGGGCTTCTCGATCAACGTGCTCACGCTGTTCGGCATGGTGCTGGTGATCGGCATCGTGGTCGACGACGCCATCGTGGTGGTCGAGAACGTCGAGCGCATCATGAGCGAGGAAGGGCTGCCGCCGCGCGCCGCGACGCGCAAGGCCATGAGCCAGATCTCCGGAGCCATCGTCGGCGTGACGGTGGTGCTGGTGTCGGTGTTCGTGCCACTGGCATTCTTCACGGGCTCGGTGGGCAACATCTACCGGCAGTTCTCAGCGGTGATGGTCTCGTCGATCACGCTGTCGGCCTTCATGGCCCTGTCGCTCACGCCAGCCCTTTGCGCCACGCTGCTCAAGCCGGTGGAAGCCGGGCACCATCATGCCAAGACCGGCTTCTTCGGCTGGTTCAACCGGAGCTTCGCGCGCACAGCCAAGGACTACGAGAGCTGGGTGGCGCGCCTGCTCAAGCGCACCGGCCGCATGGCCCTGGTGTATGTGGCCGTCATCGGCGCCACCGTCCTCTTCCTCGCTCGCCTGCCGGGTTCGTTCCTGCCTTCCGAGGATCAGGGCTACATGATCGTCAGCGTGCAATTGCCGCCGGGCGCCACCACGCAGCGCACGCTGTCGGTCATGGAGCAGGTGGAAGACTACATCCTCAAGCAGCCCGAGGTGCGCAGCATGGTCGGCGTGCTGGGCTTCAGCTTCTCCGGGCAGGGGCAGAACGCCGGCCTCGCGTTCGTGACGCTCAAGGACTGGGACGAGCGCGCAGGCGCCGAGCACACGGCGCAGTCGGTGGCCGGACGCGCATTCGGGGCGCTCATGCGCGTGCGCGACGCCTTCATCTTCCCGCTGAGCCCACCGCCCATTCCCGAGCTGGGCACCGCCTCGGGTTTCAACTTCCGCCTACAGGATCGCGGCGGCAACGGCCACGAGGCTTTGGTGGCCGCGCGCAATCAGCTGCTCGGCCAGGCGGCGCAGAGCAAGGTGCTCACCGGCGTGCGGCCCGACGGTCTGGAAGACGCCGCCCAGCTGCAACTGGACATCGACCGCGACAAGGCCAGCGCGCTGGGCGTGGGCTTCGATGCCGTCAACGCGGCCATCTCGGCCGCGCTCGGCTCCGTCTACGTGAACGACTTTCCCAACGCAGGCCGGCTGCAGCGGGTGATCGTGCAGGCCGACGCGCCGTCACGCATGCAACCGGAAGACCTGCTCCAACTGAACGCGGTGAACGCCCGCGGCCAGACCGTACCGCTGGGCGCCTTTGCCACCACGAAATGGGTCACCGGGCCCATGCAGACTATCCGCTACAACGGCTATCCCAGCATGCGCATCGGCGGCGAGGCCGCGCCCGGCTACAGCACCGGCCAGGCCATGGCCGAGATGGAGCGCCTGGCCGCGCAGCTGCCGCCCGGCTTCGCCTACGAATGGACCGGCCAGTCGCGCGAGGAACGACTGGCTGGCGCCACCGCCTTCGTCCTGTTCGGCTTCTCGCTGCTCGCCGTGTTCCTGTGCCTGGCCGCCCTTTACGAGAGCTGGTCCATTCCGCTGTCGGTGATCCTGGTCGTGCCACTGGGCGTGCTGGGTGTCGTGCTCGCGGCCTCCATGCGCGGCATGCCCAACGACATCTACTTCAAGGTCGGCCTGATCACGGTCATCGGCCTGTCGGCCAAGAACGCGGTGCTGATCATCGAGTTCGCCAAGGACCTGCACGCGCAGGGCAAGAGCGTGGTGGAAGCGGTGCTGACCGCGGCACACCTGCGCTTCCGGCCGATCCTCATGACGTCGATGGCATTCATCCTGGGTGTGCTGCCCCTGGCCGTGGCCTCCGGTGCAGGCTCGGCGAGCCAGCGGGCCATCGGCACCGGCGTGATCGGCGGCATGTTCACCGCCACCGTGCTCGCGGTCTTCTTCGTCCCCGCGTTCTTCGTCGTCGTGCGGCGCTTCTTCAAGGGCAGCGAGCGGCAACGCCGGATGTATGCCCACGAACTCGAAGCCGAGGGCGGCGAGCCGGCGCGCCACGGAGGACCGGGCGGACCGGGCACGCCCGCCGCGGGAGTTGCCCATGAGTAATCGCAAGCTCCTTCGCCGCGCGGTGCTGCTCGCTGGCGCTGCCGCGCTCGCCGGATGCACCTCCCTCGCGCCACACTACGAGCGTCCGGCGGCTCCGGTGCCGGCAACGTTCGCGGGCGACGCGGGCGGCGCCTCCAGCCCGAAGCCCGCCGACGAGATCGCCTGGACGGACTTCTTCGGCGACGAGCGGCTGAAGCGGCTCATCGGCATGGCGCTCGCCAACAACCGCGACCTGCGCGTCGCCGTGCTGCAGATCGAGCAGGCACGCGCGCAACTGCAACTGCGCCGCGCCGACCTGCTGCCCACCGTCAATCTCGTGGCCAGCGCAACGCGCCAACCTTCCACCACGCAGGAAGGCGAGATCTCCAGTCTGTACGCCGTGGGTTTGGGCATCACCGCCTATGAGCTGGACCTCTTCGGGCGCGTGCGCCAGCTCGGTGAATCGGCCGCCGCCCAGCTGCTCGCCACCGAGGAGGCGCGCAAGACGGTGCAGCTGAGCCTGGTGGCCAGTGTCGCGAACGCCTACCTCAGCCTGCTGGCCGATGAGGAGCTCCTGCGGGTCACCCGCGAGACGCTCGCCACGCGCGAGGAATCGCTGCGGCTGACGCGGCTCAAGTTCGAGCACGGCGCCTCCTCGGAGATCGACTTCCGCCTCGCCGAATCGCTGCTCGAAAGTGCCCGCGTGACGCTGGCGCAGCTCACCCGCCAGCGCATGCAGGACGAAAACGCGCTGGTGCTCCTGCTGGGCCAGTCGCTACCCGACGACCTCCCCGTCGGCCTGCCGGTCACGGACCAGCGCATGGTGGCGGATCTGCCGGCCGGCGTGCCCTCTGATGTGCTGGTCCGGCGTCCCGACGTGCGCACGGCGGAGCAGCAGCTCATCGCGGCGCACGCCGACATCGGCGCAGCCCGGGCGGCTTTCTTCCCCCGCATCACCCTCACTGCCAGCGCCGGCACCGCGAGCTCCCAGCTGTCCGGCCTGTTCAAGGGTGGATCGCTCGCCTGGACCTTCGCACCGCAGCTGCTGCAGCCCATCTTCGACGCAGGCCGCAACCAGGCCAACCTGGAGTTCGCGACCGCCGGCCGCGCCATTGCGCTGGCCCGCTACGAAAAATCGCTGCAGACGGCGTTCCGCGAAGTGTCCGACGCACTGGCCGGCCGCGCGACGCTGGCCGATCAGCTGCGCGCGCAGCAGGCGCAGGCCCAGGCCGAGGCCGTCCGCACGCGGCTGGCCCAGCTGCGCTACGACAACGGCGTGGCAAGCTACCTCGACGTGCTCGATGCCCAGCGCTCGCTCTTCGCCGCGCAGCAGTCGGTGGTCCAGGTGCAGGTCTTGCAAGCCCAGAGCCTGGTCAGCCTCTACAAGGTGCTGGGCGGCGGTTGGCGGTGAATGGTTGCCTTCTCGCCGCGGCGAGAGGGCGGGGCGAGATCTTCGCCACGTTCGGCCCGTGGCCGGCCGCACGTGCTCTCCCGGCACCCCGCAGCCTAAACTGGCTGCTCCTCCGTTGCACTCGACTGGGAGCACGCATGAACGCACGCGACCCGCTGCTGCCCGTGCAGCCCGACGAAGCGGTGGCACTGGCCGCCTACGCCGAGCGCCGCTGGGATGAGGCCATCGTGCCCGCCCTCACCGACTACATCGCCGTTCCCGCCAAGAGCCCGATGTTCGACGCCGAGTGGCAGCAGCACGGCCACATCGAGCGCGTGGTGCGCGATGCCGCCACATGGGTGGAGCAACAGCGTCTGCAGGGCCTGGTGCTGGAGGTGATCCGGCTGGAGGGCCGCACGCCGGTCATCTTTTTCGACGCACCGGCCACGAGGCCGGGCAGCACCTCGACGGTGTGCCTCTACGGCCATCTCGACAAGCAGCCGGAGTTCAACGGCTGGCGCAGCGACCTGGGGCCGTGGACGCCGAAATACGAGAACGGCCTGCTCTACGGCCGCGGCGGCGCCGACGACGGCTACGCCATCTACGCCGCCATCACAGCCATCGCCGCGCTCGATCGCCAGGGCATCGCCCGCCCGCGCTGCGTGGGTCTGATCGAGACGTGCGAGGAAAGCGGCTCCCATGACCTGCCGGCCTACATCGACCTGCTGCGCCCGCGCCTGGGCGACGTGGGGCTGGTGGTCTGCCTCGACAGCGGCGCCGGCAACTACGAGCAGCTGTGGCTCACCACCAGCCTGCGCGGCAACGTGACCGGCACGCTGAAGGTGGAGATCCTCACGGAGGGCGTGCATTCAGGCGACGCAAGCGGGCTGGTGCCGTCGAGCTTTCGCATCCTGCGCCAGGTGCTCGACCGGCTGGAGGATGCCCGGACCGGCGAACTGCTGCCGCAGAGCTTCCATTGCGAGATCCCCGCCGAGCGACTGGAGCAGGCGCGCGCCACCGCCGCCATCCTGGGCGACGAGGTCTGGAAACGGTACCCCTGGGCCTGCGGCGCCGACGGCCAGCCGGCATTGCCGACGACCACGGATCCGACGCAGGCCCTGGTCAACCGCACGTGGAAGCCCACCCTGTCCGTCACCGGCGTGGACGGCATGCCCGACCTGCGCAACGCGGGCAACGTGCTGCGGCCCCACACCGCGTTCAAGCTCTCGCTGCGCCTGCCTCCGCTGATCGATGCCAACCGCGCGGCCCAGGAGCTGAAGGCGTTGCTCGAAGACCGTGCTCCGTACAACGCCCGCGTGACCTTCCACCCCGATGGCCGCGTCGGTGCGCAGGGCGCCACCGGCTGGAATGCGCCCAGGCTCGCGCCCTGGCTGGAGAGCGCCTTGAATGCGGCCTCGCAGGCTCACTTCGGCGCGCCTTGCGGCTACATCGGCCAGGGCGGCACCATCCCCCTCATGAGCATGCTGCAGGAGGGCTTCCCCCTGGCCCAGATGATGGTTTGCGGCGTGCTCGGCCCGAAGAGCAACGCGCACGGACCCAACGAGTTCCTGCATGTGCCGTACGCCAAGAAGCTCACGGCAGCGGTGGCGCAGGTGATTGCCGCCTGCCCTTGAGGACCGCGGGCTGCGCCGCTCAAGCAGACAGCTCGGCCTCCACGCCCAGCATCGACCGGGCCACCGCCTCGGCCGCTTCGATGCCGTCCACCCCTGCCGACATGATCCCGCCCGCGTAGCCCGCGCCTTCGCCGGCGGGGTAGAGGCCGCGCACATTCAAGCTCTGCCCGCCCCTGCCACGCGTGATGCGCAGAGGCGACGAGGTGCGCGTCTCCACGCCCGTGAGCACGGCGTCGTCCATCGCGAAGCCCTTGATGTGCCGCTCGAACGCGGGCAGCGCCTCGCGAATTGCATTGATCACGTAAGGCGGCAGGCTGGGCGACAGGTCCGTCAGGTGGACGCCCGGTTTGTACGACGGCAGCACACTGCCGAACGCCGTGGAGGGCCGGCCGCGGAGGAAGTCGCCCACGAGCTGCCCGGGCGCGTCGTAGTTGCCCCCGCCCAGCTCGAATGCCAGCGATTCCCAGTGACGCTGGAATTCGATCCCGTCCAGCGGGCTTACAGGCCGGGCCGCCTCCCCATGAGGCGCGTAGTCTTGAGGCGTGATACCCACGACGATGCCGGCGTTCGCGTTGCGCTCATTGCGCGAATACTGGCTCATGCCGTTGGTCACCACCCGCCGCGGCTCGGACGTCGCCGCCACGACTGTGCCGCCGGGGCACATGCAGAAGCTGTAGACCGAGCGCCCGTTGCCCGCGTGATGCACCAGCTTGTAATCAGCAGCACCAAGCAGCGGATGGCCGGCGCTCGGCCCGAAACGCGCGCGGTCGATAAGCGACTGCGGGTGCTCGATGCGAAAGCCGATCGAGAACGGCTTGGCCTCCATGAACACGCCGCACGCATGGAGCATGGCGAAGGTGTCTCGCGCACTGTGACCAAGCGCCAGCACCGCATGGTCGGCCCGCAGTTCCTCGCCTGAGGCGAGCACCACGCCGCGCAGATGGCCTCCTTCGATGAGGAGATCGGCGACCCGCTGCCCGAAGCGGATCTCGCCACCCAGCGATTCGATCTCCGCGCGGATCTTCTCGACCATGCTCACCAGCCGGAAGGTGCCGATGTGGGGCTTGCCCACGTACAGGATCTCCTCGGGCGCTCCTGCCTTAACGAACTCGGCGAGCACCTTGCGCGTCAGATGGCGCGGGTCGCTGATCTGGCTGTAGAGCTTCCCGTCGGAAAACGTCCCGGCTCCGCCTTCGCCGAACTGCACGTTCGACTCCGGCTCCAGCACGCGCTGGCGCCACAGGCCCCAGGTATCCCGGGTGCGCTCGCGTACCGGCTTGCCGCGCTCGAGAACGATGGGTCGCAGCCCCATTTGGGCCAGGATCAGCGCAGCAAAGATGCCGCAGGGCCCGAAGCCGATCACGAGCGGCCGCGGCCGCCCTGCGGCGTGGAAGTCCGCCGGCACCTGCGCGATGAAGCGATACCGCGTATCGGGCGCGGGCCCGACGTGCCGGTCGCCTTGGAGACGGGCGCACACGCCCGCCTCGTCGGACACCTCGCAATCGATGGTGTAGATGAACACCACCGCGTGCTTCTTGCGCGCATCGTGGCTGCGCTTGAATACGCTGTAGCTCTTCAACTCGGCGTCGCCGATGCCCAGTCGCCGCACGATGGCCGCGCGCAGCGCGTCCTCGGGATGATCGAGCGGCAGTCGCAGTTCGGTGATTCGAAGCATGGGCGCCATTGTCCGGTTAGCAGGGCGGTTCATGGCCCCGGACGGGCGGGCGGTGCCCCGCCCGTCGCCAGCTCGGGTGCCGCCGAGCCTCGCGCTTGAACGCCTAAAAGAAGACTTCGGTCCGCGTGTCGCCCATCAGCGGCTCCAACAGGCGTGCGAGCGGACCCAGACCGTGGTAGCGCGAAGCGACATGGTGCGCATAGCGGAAGAATCGAGGCAAGTCCTCGCTGTAGCGGGCCTTGCCGTCGCGATGCTTCAGTCGGCAGAAAATGCCGAGCACCTTGAGGTGACGCTGCAGCCCCATCCATTCGAGTTGGCGCCAGAACTCGCCGAAATCATCGGCGACCGGCAGTTGCGCCTTGCGTGCCTGCTCCCAGTAGCGCGCAGCCCAGTCGATCTCCCGATCCTCTTCCCAGCTGATGAAGGCATCGCGTAGGAGCGAGGCGATGTCGTACGTGATGGGACCACGCACGGCATCCTGGAAGTCGAGGATGCCAGGGTGACCGGCCGCGCAGACCATGAGGTTGCGCGGCATGTAGTCGCGATGCACGGCAACCGTGGGCTGCGCGAGCGCACTGCGTACGAGCAACTGCGTGGCGGCTTGCCACTGTTCGCGCTGCGCATCGGTCCACGCCTGCCCGTACTCGCGCTCGACGCACCAGTCGGGAAAGAGCTGCATCTCGCGGCGCAGGAGCGCCTCGTCATAAGGCGGCAGGCTGGAAGCGTCGACCAGGCGCTGCCAGGTGACGAGCGATTCCATGGCGTCGCACATGAGGGCGCGCACGTTCGCATCGTCGCCTGCGGCAACGGCCGCCTGCAGCTCGGCAAGGTACAGCCGCGAGCCGAGATCGCCTAGCAGCAGGAAGCCCTCCTCGACGTCCTGCTCCAGCACCTGCGGCGCGTTCAGTCCGGCGCCCCGCATCAGCGTGGCGACGTGAAGGAAGGGCCGCACATCCTCGTGCGCGGGCGGCGCGTCCATCACGATGAAGGTGGCGGAATCGCCCAGTATGCGCAGGTAGCGCCGGAAGCTCGCATCCGCCGATGCGGGCGTGAGCGTTTCGGGTCGCAGATCATGGCGGGGCCCGACATGCGCGAGCCAGGCCTCGAAGCGGGCGCGACGGACCTCGTCGGCCCAAGTCACGGTGATGGAAGTATCGGGAACGGGGGTTGCTGTCATCGCGTTCGTGCGTGCCGGAACAACAGGCTGACGACCGCGACTGAGCCTCGCTGGGCCGGCACCCTCATGGATAATCCATTCTACAAAGCAGCCCCGCGGCCTCAGCGGCCGCTTCAGCGCACTGCCCGCCATACCGGCAGCGCGTGCGGGCCCCACCAGCCCCAGCCCTCGTCCCACCTTGCCGAGTCGCACTCGCCACGTTTCGCGTCGATCGCCTCCGCGCCTCGCGCCCATCGCCGCGGCGCTGGCGCTCGCCACCTCGTGCGCAACAGCGCAGGAGGCTGCGGATTCCAAAGGCATCTCGCTGCGCATGTCGCCCCGCGTGCAGGAGCCGCCCACTGGCGAGGCGTCTCGCCAACTGCCCATCGTGTTGCAGGCGCGCGAAGTGCGAGGCCGGCCCGACCTCGACACGGTGGCCGAAGGCAATGCGGAGCTGCACCGCGGTGGTTTGGTGCTGCGCGCCGACCGTCTCAGCTACGACCAAGCGGAGGATCTCGCCGTCGCGCGTGGCCATGTGCGCATCACGCGCGAAGGCAATGTGTACAGCGGCACCGAACTGCAACTACGCTTGCAGCGCTTCGAAGGTTTCTTCCTCGAACCCACCTATTTCTTCAGCCGGACCGGTGCGGGTGGCTCCGCGCAGCGCATTGACTTCCTCGACGACCAGCGCGCGGTCGCCACGGGAGCCACCTACACCAGCTGCCCCGCCGATGGCAGTGGCGACCCCGCCTGGCTTCTGTCGACGCGCCGCGTAAAGATGGACTTCGAGGCCAACGAAGGCATCGCCGAAGGCGCCGTGCTGCGTTTCATGGGCGTGCCCATCCTGGGCGCCCCCGTCCTGAGCTTCCCGCTCACCGATGCGCGCAAGTCGGGCTGGCTGCCCCCCGCTCTCAACATCGACAGCCGGGGTGGTTTTCAGTTCGCGGTGCCTTACTACTGGAACATCGCACCCAACCGCGATGCGACTTTCACGCCGGGGGTGAGCACCAAGCGAGGCGTGTCGCTGGGCAGCGAGTTCCGCTACCTGGAACCGAACTACCACGGCACTGCGAACTTCGATCTGCTGCCGCACGACGATCTGTTCGGTCGATCGCGCCATGCGCTTTCGCTGCAGCATCACACAGGCCTGCCCAGCGACACGCGGCTCGACCTGCGCGTGCTGCGCGTGTCCGACGACGACTACTGGAAGGACTTTCCGCGCCAGCTGCCCAGCCTCACGCCGCGGCTGCTGTTGTCGGACCTGAACATCGTGCGCCCGCTCAACGGCTGGACCACCTATGCGCGCGCCATGCAGTGGCAGGTGCTGCAGAACCCCGAGAGCCCGATCGACCCGGCGCAGCCCACGGGGCAGTCCGACCCGCTGTCGCTCGTCACTCACCTGTACGAACGCTTGCCCCAGATCGGCGCCCGCACCCTGCGGCACGCCGCGGGCTTCGAGCTCGGCATCGAAAGCGAGTTCAACCGCTTCGTCAAGCCGCCAGAGCTGGACGATCCGGATCGCCCGGAGGGCAACCGCGTTCACCTGCTCGCGACCTTGAGCCGGCCATGGGCCACGCCGGGCTGGACCGTGACGCCGCGCCTCACACTCAACGCCGCGTCGTATTGGCTGGATCGTCCCATGGCCAACGGCCGGCGCCAGGTGAACCGCGCCATCCCCTCGTTCAGCCTCGACAGCGCCTGGGTGCTGGAGCGTGACGCCCACTGGTTCGGAAGCCAAGTGCGGCAGACGCTGGAGCCCCGCCTGTTGTATGTGAACACCCCGTTCCGGGACCAGTCGCAGCTGCCCAACTTCGACTCCGCACCTAAAGACTTCAACTTCGAGTCCATCTACACCGACAACGTGTTCTCAGGCGTCGACCGCGTGTCCGACGCGCACCAGCTCACCGCGGGCGTGACCACCCGGCTGCTGAACCCCGACACCGGCGCCGAAGCGGCCCGGCTCGGCGTGGTACAGCGGTACCTGTTCCGCGACCAGCGTGTCACGCCCGAAGGCCCGCCCCTGACCCAACGCTTTTCCGATGTGCTCCTCGCCGGATCCAGCATGCTCGTGCCTCGCTGGACCTTCGACGCTTCGGTGCAGTACAGCCCCGACATCGGGCGAGTAATGCGCTCCATCTACAGCATGCGCTACTCGCCGGGGCCGTTTCGTACGGTGAATCTCACTTATCGATTGGCGCGCAGCCTGAGCGAGCAACTGGAACTGGGCTGGCAATGGCCGATCCATGGACCGGAGCCCCAGGCGGCTCGGCTATCCAATGGCCGCGCAAATTCTTGCGGCGGCACCTTCTACGGGGTGGGGCGCGTCAACTACAGCATGCGTGACAGCCGAATCACCGATTCCATCGTCGGCTTCGAATACGACGCCGGGTGCTGGATCGGCCGTGTGGTCGCCGAGCGCCTGTCCACGGGCCGCAGCGAAGCCACCACCCGGCTGCTGCTGCAGCTCGAGCTCGTGGGGTTGTCGCGGCTCGGCTCCAACCCGCTCGGGGTGTTGAAAGACAATATCCCGGGTTACCGGCTTCTGCGCGAAGGCCCATCCGCTCCTGCGACCACAAGCTTCTATGACTGATTTGTACGCCATGCCCCGCCGGGATCGATGCCTGCCCCGCTGCATACGGACGGCGGTCGCACTGGCCACCGCGCTGTGCGCCGCGCAGCCGTCTGCTCTGGCTCTAGCGGCCACGCCCGCTGTCAGCGCGTCGCGCACGGCCGACTACATCATCGCCGTAGTCAACCAGGAAGTCGTCACCGCCAGCGAGCTGGAGCAGCGCGTGACCCGGGTGCGGCAGAACGCCGAGCGGGCCGGCGCCCGTCTGCCGGCGGAATCGGATCTTCGACGCCAGGTGCTGGACGCGCTCATCGACGAGCGCGTGATCATCACGCACGCGCGCGACAGCGGGCAGCGCGTGGACGAGAACGAGCTCGACCGTGCAGTGGGCAACGTCGCCCTGCAGAACCAGGTCACGATGGCGCAGTTGCGCGAGCGGCTGGCCTCCGAAGGCATCGACTACACGCGATTTCGCAGCAATCTTCGTGACCAGATCCTCATCGAGCGCGTACGGGAGCGCGAGGTGCAAAGCCGCATCCGGGTGACGGACGCCGAGATCGACGGCCTTCTGGACAAGCAACGCGCCCGGGCCGGCGCCACCGTGCAGTACAACATCGCGCAGATCCTCGTCACCGTGCCCGAAGGCTCGGGCGAAGCGGTAGTTGCCGAACGCCGCGCCCGGCTGGAAGCCGCACTGGCCCGGGTCAAGGCAGGCGAGTCCTTCGAGGCGGTGGCGCGCGAGGTCTCGGAAGATGCGAACAAGGCGCAGGGCGGCACGATGGGTCTGCGGCCTAGCGACCGGCTGCCCGACGTGTTCGTCACCGCGGTCCGCTCCCTGCAACCCGGCGACGTGTCGCCCAGCGTCTTGCGCACCGGGGCAGGCTTCCATGCACTGAAGCTTGTGGAACGCCAGGACAGCGGCCCCTTCTCCGTCACGCAAACCCGCGCCCGGCACATCCTTCTGCGGCCTTCGGCCCAGCTGTCGCAAGACGCCGCCACGCGCCGGCTCGTCGAGCTGAAGGGCTTGATCACCACGCGCAGCCGCAGCTTCGAGCAGCTCGCGCGAGACAACTCCGAGGACGGCAGTGCGCCGCAGGGTGGTGATCTCGGCTGGGCCTCGCCGGGCCAGTTCGTGCCCGAGTTCGAGCAGGCCATGGACGCCCTGCCCATCGGCGGCGTGTCCGATCCCGTCGTCTCGCGGTTCGGTGTGCACCTGATCCAGGTGGTCGAGCGACGCCAGGTCACGCTGGACCCCAAGCAGCAGCGCGAGCAAGCCCGCAACGTGCTGCGCGAGCAGAAGTTCGACGAGGCCTACCGTGACTGGCTGCGAGACCTCCGAGCGCGCGCCTACATCGAGATGCGCGAGCCGCCGACCTGATATGGCTCTTGCCGCCGGGGCGCGCATGCGCCGATCATGAAGCACGTCGCCCGCAAGCGATTCGGCCAGCATTTCCTGGCCGACACCGCGGTCATTGACTCCATCGTGCGCGCCATCGCCCCGGAGCCTGGTGATGCGCTCGTAGAAATAGGCCCAGGCCTGGGGGCGCTCACTGATCCGCTTTCACAGCGCTGCGGCCGGCTTACCGTCGTCGAACTCGACCGCGACCTGGCCGCCCGGCTACGGCGCCGGCGCGAACTGGACGTGGTGGAGGCCGATGTGCTCACAGTCGACTTCATCGCGCTCGCCCAACGCATGGGCCGACCCCTGCGCGTGGCGGGCAACCTGCCGTACAACATCTCCACGCCGGTGCTGTTTCATCTGCTGCAGGCCGTCGACCACGTCACCGACCAGCACTTCATGCTGCAAAAGGAAGTGGTGGAGCGCATGGCCGCCGCCCCGGGCAGCAAGGACTACGGCAGGCTGTCCGTGATGCTGCAATGGCGCTACGACATCGAGCTGCTGTTCGAGGTACCGCCCGAGGCCTTCGAGCCGCCGCCCCGCGTCGATTCAGCCGTCGTTCGCATGGTGCCCCTGCGGGAGGTACCCACCCTCGAGGCTGCAGTCCTCGGCGAAATCGTGGCAGTGGCCTTCTCACAGCGACGCAAGCTGCTGCGCCATAGCCTCGGTCGCTGGCTCGACTCGCGCGGCTATGCCGGCAGCTTCGACCTTCAGCGACGCGCCGAGGAAGTTTCGGTGGCCGAGTACCTGGGCCTGGCGCAAGACCTGAGAGGGTGAGAGGCAATCCGGCATGGCCGAGCAGACCGGCCAAAGGTGCCTGGTTCAGGCGCAAGCACAGCCGTAGCCCCTGGCTACGGCGAGCATCTGCAACAACAAGCGGGCGCCTTGGCGGGAATGAGCGGCCATGCTGGATCACTGCTGTCCGGTCAAAAGCTGAACAAGATCAACCGTTAGCGTTGGATGGCGGTTCAGCTCGGGAAGCGTCGGCCTACAAGGCGCATGAAAGCTGGGTTTTCTCGAAGACCGAGACCGACAAGATCCGCAGACACGTGTACAGCGAGGCACCGTTGAAGCTCCTTCTTGACGATGGCGATCAGCACATAGGTAGCTACGGCGCACCAAACCTGCTTCTTCAACGCGTTCTCGGCGGTTCCCGGGAAATGCTTGATACGCAGGTGCTGCTTGGTACATGTAAAGAACAGCTCGACCTGCCAGCGGTTCTTGTACAAGGCTGCAATCGTTAAGGCAGGCAAGGCGGTGTTGTTGGTCAGAAGACCAGTGTGTTGCCGGACTCGGGATCTTTGAATCGGATGCGCCGAAAGATGCGCTGGATAGTTCCTGGCAGAGTAGAAGCCGTTGAGCATGACGCGCTAATCGCATATCACACCGAGTACAGCCGCGCGAAGTCCACATAGCCACGATCCATCACGTAGAACGCACCGGGCTCGAAGCTCAGCATGTCCAGCAGCGCGCACGGCACGAACTCCATGACGTAGGCAAACGAGTCTTGCCAGCGTTCAGGCGCACATCCTCAAGGATGTCAGCCCCGGGAAGCTACCCAACCTCTGCTCGACGAACTTCAAATTGGCACGAAACAGAATCAGCCTGCAGGCGGCACCAATGCTGATCTCAGGCTCGGGGCGAGTCATTTAACCGGACAGTAGTGATGCAGGATTGACTCACTCTCTGAAGTTGATCGCACACCGAAGCCCGAGGTGTTAGGCGCAAAAAAAGCGACCCGCGGGTCGCTTTTCTTAGCTCGATGATGACTCAAGCTGCGTTGAGCCACATGGCAGTATCAAACGCACTGCTCATGAGCGGCATGTTCATGCCGAAGCTTGCGTTCGCCGCATTCTTCGAAGCCTTGGTCGGCTTGTCCGCGACGTTGTGGGCCACTTCCGTCGCCCGCTCCCAATGCCCTTGTTCCTGGGAGCGGGCTACTGAAAAGAATAGAAACATCTGAATGGTATTTTTCGCTCCGCCCAGAAATCCGCGGCATCGCGAAATACATCGAGCAATTGCTCGCGCGCCTCTCGATCGAACCGGGGGTTGTCGGGCAGTTGCTCCAACACCACCACGAAGCCCGGCTGCTGCCCAGCCTTGTGGACCAAGTCGGTCATGCAGTCGTAAAGGGTGTCCAGGCTCTTGCCACAGCTAGCAGGAAACAGGAACGACTCGGCAATGTTGTCGAGCACCTCCTGTTTGGATTGCGCTGCGGTCAGGTTCGCATAAAGAAAATGCTGACTGACGTCTTGCGCCGCCTGCTGTAGATCCTCAATGCGGTAGGCGCGGATCGATTGAACAATGTTCGGACGGACGGTCTGCAATAGCATGGCCTCGTTCCTCCTTGGTTACACAAACCTGCTCGCCTCGGCTGCATGAGCGTCGCCCTCCAGCGAGCCAGACAACCGCGGGTATGAATCGGCTTTTCGGGCAGGGGATGCGCGTGCGCACCGAACGCGACCGCCGACTGATTAAGCACATCGGCCACGGCCCGGCAACATGGCGCACCAGTCCATTTCCAGGACTGGCGGTAGATCCTGACACTCACCGCAGAAGGAGTCTGTGCAGCCAGTGACAAGCGTCGCAAGTCCCGCCCCGGAAGGGGCTTGCCAGCCTTCGCGTGGCCGGAAAAAGACACGGGTTTTCCCTGAAACCTGAAGGGAAGATGGTACAGAATCGGCCTGCAAACCTCAAGCCTCTGCTCGAGAATCGCGCAGCGGTGTTGCCATGTCAGCGAGCGCACACATATGATGTGTGCGCTGTCTTCATTGGCGCGTTCGACGATTGGCGCACATGAAGCCCCGTCCAAAACGAGGCCATTTCGACTAAACCGTGAAAAACTGCCCGCCGGCAGTTCAGCGCGCGGCGTTCGCGTCCGCCACCGTCAGTGCGGTCATGTTCACGATGCGGCGCACCGTCGCTGACGGCGTCAGGATGTGCACTGGCTTGGCCGCCCCGAGGAGCATGGGGCCGATGGCGATGCCGCCTCCGGCTGCCGTCTTCAGCAGGTTGTAGGCGATGTTGGCGGCATCGATGTTCGGCAGCACGAGCAGGTTGGCCTCGCCGGTCAGCGTGCTCATCGGCATCAGTTCCTGCCGGTAGCGCGCATTCAACGCCGCGTCGCCATGCATCTCGCCGTCCACTTCCAACCAGGGCGCGGTGCGGCGCAGGATGCCCAGCGCCTCCCGCATCTTGATGGCCGACGGCTGGTTGGACGAACCAAAGTTGCTATGCGACAGCAGCGCAGCCTTGGGTTGCAGTCCGAAGCGCATCATTTCCTCGGCCGCCATCACGGTGATCTCGGCCAGCTGCTCGGCCGTAGGGTCGTAGTTGACGTGGGTGTCGACCAATTGGATCTGGCGGCTGGGCAGGATGAGCCCATTCATGCAGGCGTAGGTCTTGGCGCCTTCGCGCAGGCCGATCACCTGGTCGATGTAGTGCAAATGCAGTGCCGTAGTGCCCCAGGTACCGCACAGCATGCCGTCGACTTCACCGTTGTGCAGCATCATGGCCGCGATGAGGGTGAGGCGACGCCGCATCTCGATCTTCGCCAGCTGGGCAGTGACGCCCTTGCGCGCCGTCATGCGGTGGTAGGTCTGCCAATAGTCGCGGTAGCGCTCGTCATGTTCAGTATTGACGAGGTCGTAGTCGACGCCCGCCCGCAGGCGCAGGCCGAACTTCTCACAGCGACGGGCGATCACGTCGGGGCGCCCAATGAGGGCCGGGCGCGCCAAACCTTCGTCGACCACCACCTGCACGGCGCGCAGGATGCGCTCCTCCTCGCCCTCGGCATAGGCGATGCGCTTGCGCTCCGCTCGCTTGGCCAGTGCGAAGATGGGCTTCATCGTCGTGCCGGACGCATAGACGAAGCTTTGCAACTTCTCCCGGTAGGCATCCATGTCCTCGATCGGGCGCAGCGCCACGCCGGAATCGGCGGCAGCCTGGGCGACCGCGGGCGCGATCTTCATCATCAGCCGCGGATCGAAGGGCTTGGGAATGAGGTACTCCGGGCCGAAGCTCAGCGTGGCGCCCGCATACGCGGCGGCCACGACCTCGCTCTGCTCGGCCTGCGCCAGGTCTGCGATGGCATGCACCGCGGCGATCTCCATCTCGACCGTAATGGTCGTGGCACCGGAATCCAGTGCTCCCCGGAAGATGTAGGGGAAGCACAGGACGTTGTTGACTTGGTTCGGGTAATCGGTGCGGCCCGTGGCAATGAGGGCATCGGGGCGCACGGCCTTCACTTCCTCGGGCAGGATTTCCGGCGTGGGATTCGCGAGGGCGAAGACGATCGGCGTGGCCTTCATCTTCGCGACCATGTCACGCTTGAGCACCCCTCCGGCCGACAAGCCCAGGAAGACGTCCGCGCCTTCGATGACCTCAGCCAGCGTGCGCAACGAGGTCTTCTGCGCGAACAAGGCCTTGTCCTCGTCCATCAGTTCCGTGCGGCCCTCATAGACCACACCGGCCAGGTCGGTCACCCAGATGTTCTCGCGCGGCAAGCCGAGCTTGAGCAGCAGGTTCAGGCAGGCGAGCGCGGCTGCGCCGGCCCCGGACGTCACGAGCTTGATCTGGGTGATGTCCTTGCCCGCCACCTTCAGCGCGTTGAGCAGCGCCGCACCGACGACGATCGCGGTGCCGTGCTGGTCGTCGTGGAAGACCGGGATCTTCATGCGCTCGCGCAGACGCCTCTCGACGTAGAAGCAGTCAGGAGCCTTGATGTCTTCGAGGTTCACGCCGCCGAAGGTGGGTTCGAGCGCGGCAATGATGTCCACCAGCTTGTCGAGGTTCTTTTCCTGCAGCTCGATGTCGAACACATCGATGCCGGCGAACTTCTTGAACAGGACTGCCTTGCCTTCCATCACCGGCTTGGCGGCCAGCGGGCCGATGTCGCCCAGGCCCAGTACCGCGGTGCCATTGGTGATGACCGCAACCAGGTTGCCGCGGGAGGTGTAGCGGAACGCGTTGGAGGGATCGGCCACGATCTCCTCGCAGGCCGCCGCCACGCCGGGCGAGTAGGCCAACGCGAGGTCACGCTGGTTGATGAGCTGCTTGGTGGCCGCTATGGCCACCTTGCCGGGCATCGGGAACTCGTGGTACTCGAGGGCTGCGCGGCGCAGCTCGGCATGCTTCTCTTGGTCGTCGGACATGGTGGCGTCTCGCGTCGGAATGACCGCTGCCGCGCAGGCAGCGGGGGACAGGGATTGTAGGAGCGCACATGCCGCACAGGACCCATGCGCGAAACTGCGTATCGGCGGCGAACCGGGATCCGCAATACTGCCGGCATGAGTGCATTGGCGGCCCCGCATTCCGGCATGACAGCGACGCGCCTGAGGCGCACTCTTCTGTGGAGCGCGTTGGTAGCGCTGCTCGTGGTGGCCCAATCCGCTTTGGTATGGCTCACGATCAACTACGAGCGTGCCCGCAAGCAGGAGCAGGTGGAAGCGGCATCAGTCACGGTGGCCGCCGATGTCCGGCAGCTGCTGTCGCAGCAACTTCAGAGCTTGCAGGCGCTGTTGTGGAACCCGCCTTCCCCGAAGCAGTGGCGATCCGACGCAGGCGAGTTGCTGCGACGCACCCGAGAGCTGATGCGCATCGAGTTGCGAGACCCGCAGCACCGCGTCACCGACGCGGTCGACTCGCCGTATCACTTCAGGCTCTTCACGCGCATCGGTCGTAAAGACCTGGACCAGGACACCGAGATGGCCTGCGCGGCTGCGCTGCGGAGGCTGAGCCCGGCCTACTCACGCAGCTTCTACGTCCCCCTGCCCACAGGCCTCGGGGTGGAGGTGATGGACGTGTGCCTGCCCATCCTGACGGACGGCCAGCTGCGCGGCTTCATGGTGGCAACCCTCTCGCTCGGCGGCGTACTGAGCCAGGCCGTCGACAACGAGCTCATCCGCGCCCACGAGCTGTCTTTCGTTGAGGGCGACGGCACGCGCCTGGCGCGCGCGGGACCGATCCGCGGCGCTGGCGTGTACGTATCGGAGCGCGTGATCGACCTCCCCAGCATGACACTGCAGTTGCGCGTCGACAGTGCCGCCGGCAGCCCGAGGCTCATCCCGAACCTGGCCGTGGCGCTGGTGCTGGGCCTGTCGCTCATGCTGTTCGGCGTGGTCGTGCTGCTGGTGAGGGACGTGCGAAAACGTGCAGGCGCGGAACGGGCGCTCGCGGAATCGCTCGCCTTTCGCAAGGCGATGGAGAACTCGCTCGTCACCGGCTTGCGGGCGCGAGACCTGCAAGGGCGCATCACCTATGTGAACCCGGCGTTCTGCCACATGGTGGGGTACTCGGCCGAGGAAATGATCGGCCAGACCACGCCGCCGTACTGGCCGCCCGAGCTGACAGCCGAGTACGCGCGGCGACAGGCGCTGCGCCTGGACGCGCAAACTTCCAGCGAGCAAGCGCGGCAGACAGCCCGTGAAGGCTTCGAGACGACGTTCCAGCGCAAGAACGGCGAGCGCTTCTCGGTCCTGATCTTCGAAGCGCCGCTGGTGGACGGCACCGGCCGGCACACCGGCTGGATGAGCGCGGTGCTCGACGTGAGTGACCAACGCCACGTCGAGGAGATCGCCCGCCAGCAGCAGGAGCGGCTCCAGGCCACCGCGCGGCTGGCCACGGTAGGCGAGATGGCATCCCTGCTCAGTCACGAGCTGAACCAGCCGCTGGCAGCGATCGCGAGTTACGCCGCCGGCTCCATCAACCTTCTGCAGGCGGGCACGCAGGACGACGAGACCTGGGCGCTGCTGCGCCAGGCCGCCGAGCGCATCGCCGAGCAGGCCGACCGGGCCGGCCGCGTGATCAAGAGCGTGCACGACTTCGTGCGGCGCCGGGAGCACATGCGCGAAGCAGTGCGCTGCGACGTGCTGGTCGATGCGGTGGTGCCGCTGGTGAGGCTGCAGGCGCGCAAGAGCGGCACGCAGGTGGAGGTGGACATGCCGACACCGGTACCACGCGCGGTGTGCGACCGCACTATGGTCGAGCAGGTGCTGCTCAACCTCACGCGCAACGGCATACAGGCCATGGAGCAAAGCACGCCACCGGACAGGCGCAAGCTGATCATCCATGTGCGCCAGACTCACCCGAGCTGGATCACGCTCAGCGTGATCGACCACGGCCCTGGCGTGCCGCCGGACGTGGCGCAGCGGCTTTTCACGCCGTTCTTCACTACCCGCAAGGAGGGCATGGGCCTGGGACTAAGTTTGTGCCGCACGGTGATCGAGCAGCACGGCGGAGCGCTGGATTTCGGTCACGCGCCCTCAGCCGACGGCGTCATGCAGACGGCGTTCCGGTTTACGCTTCCAGCCGACAGCGCGGAACACCGCCCGGGAGCGCCCGTCGCTCACCCGCGCGATGTCTCACAGACCACGCCATGACACCCCCTTCCGTTCCCAGGCTGGGCCTGCCCACCGTCTACCTCGTCGACGATGAAGACGTGGTGCGCGAAGGGCTGGCTTGGCTCTTGCGATCGCGCCGCCTGCTGTCGGAGGGGTTTCCCAGCGCCGAGGCCTTCGAGGCCATGCTGGACACGCGTCCCGCCGGCTGGCCGGGGTCACCCGGTTGCCTGCTCCTTGACGTACGCATGCCCGGCATGAGCGGACTCGTCCTGTTCGAACGGCTGAGCGAGCGCAATTTGCTTGGTGTGTTGCCGGTGATCTTCCTCACCGGGCACGGCGACGTGCCGACCGCAGTGGCCGCGGTCAAGCGCGGCGCCTTCGACTTCGTCGAAAAGCCTTTCGCCGACAACTCGCTGGTCGACCGCATCGAGCAGGCCCTGTCGAGGAGCGCCGACGCCATCCGGAAGCGCCACGAAGCGGAATCGGTTGCGAGACGATTGGCCGAACTCACCGATCGGGAGCGCGACGTGATGCGCCTCGTGGTGGAAGGCCGGCCCAACAAGCTCATCGCCGACGAGCTCGACATCAGCGTGCGCACGGTGGAAGTGCACCGTGCACGCATCTTCGAAAAGATGGAAGTCCGTTCGGCGGTCGAACTTGCCAACGCGGTGCGCGGGCAGGCGTACTGAACGGCTCGTCGACCGACGACGTATCGGAAGGCACCTGGAAGTTCATGTTGCCCAGCGCAGTTGGGCATGTCGCGTGAGGCGACAATGATTCGATGTCGCTGGGCGAGTTTGACCTCATCAAAACCTACTTCAGCCGTCCCGGGCGGCGAGCCGTGCTCGGCGTGGGGGACGACTGCGCGCTGCTCGCACCGCGTCCCGGCATGCACCTGAGCGTGACCAGCGACATGCTGGTCGAGGGGCGGCATTTCCTGTCCACCGTGGCGCCGGAGCGCCTTGGACACAAGGCCCTGGCGGTGAACCTCAGCGATCTGGCGGCGTGCGGTGCGCAGCCGCTGGCCTTCACCCTGGCGATCGCGCTGCCGCGTGCGGATGAGCGTTTCCTCGAGGGCTTTTCACGCGGGCTCCTTGGGCTGGCCGAGACCTATGACTGCGAGCTCGTGGGTGGCGACACCACGCAAGGACCGCTCAACGTGTGCATCACGGCCTTCGGCGAGGTGCCGGTCGGCGAGGCGCTGCTGCGCTCGGGCGCGCAAGTCCATGACGACATCTACGTGAGCGGCACCGTGGGGGATGCCCGCCTCGCACTGGAAGTCTTCCGCGGAAGCGTGTCGCTCGAAGCCGCCGCCTTCGAGCAGGCCAGGCTCGCCATGGAGTGCCCTGCGCCGCGGATCAAGCTCGGCATCGCGCTGCGCGGCCTGGCTCACAGCGCGATCGACGTGTCCGATGGCCTGTTAGGCGATCTCTCGCACATCCTCGAGCGCTCGGGCGTCGGTGCCACGGTGGATGTCGACGCGGTGCCCCGCAGCGCAGTGCTCTCGGCCCAGCCCCTCGCGCTGCAACGGCTTTGCAGCCTGGCCGGCGGCGACGATTACGAGCTCGTGTTCACCGCGCCCCGCGAACGCGCTGCGGACGTGGACGAGGCCGCGGCCCGCGCCGGCGTGGCAGTCAGCCGCATCGGGCGCATCGAGGCCACGCTCGGCCTGCGCCTGGTCGACCGCTGCCGCCAGGCGGTGGAGAACCGCTACGCCTCCTTCGACCACTTCAGCGCATGAGCACGAACCAGGACACGATCGATCGACCCGCTGCACCGCGCAGGCCCTCGGTGCGCTTCCTGTTCGCCCATCCCGCGCATCTCATGGCCTTGGGCTTCGGCAGCGGCCTGTCACCTGTGGCGCCGGGCACCGTGGGCACCATGTGGGCCTGGCTCAGCTTCGTGGTGCTGCAACACTGGATGACGGACCTGCGCTGGCTGATGCTGTTGGCCGCGGGGTTGCTGGCAGGCTGGTGGGCCTGCACGCTCACCGCCCGCCACCTGGCCGTCGCGGACCCGAGTGCCATCGTGTGGGACGAGATCGTCGCCTTCTGGATCGTGCTGTGCCTGGTGATGCCCGCCTCCTTCGCCATGCAGCTGGTCGCGTTCGCGCTGTTTCGTGCCTTCGATGCCGCCAAGCCGGGGCCGGTGGCGTGGGCCGACCGTCTGTTCAAGCCTCGCGGCGGCGAGCCCCCCGGTTGGCCGCAGGGCCTGGGCATCCTGCTCGACGACCTGGTGGCCGCGCTGTGCACGCTGCTCGTGATCGCGCTGTGGAGGTGGTGGTGAACGAACTGGACGACGAGACCGCGCACGCGGTGGACACGCTGGCCACCGCACTGAAGGTGCGCGGATGGACGATGTGCACCGCCGAATCGTGCACCGGCGGGCTGATCGCGGCGGCATGCACCTCGGTGTCGGGCTCCAGCGACTGGTTCGAGCGGGGCTTCGTGACCTACTCCAATGCCGCCAAGACCGAGTCGCTCGGCGTGCCGGCGCCCCTGATCGAGCACTACGGCGCGGTGAGCGAGCAAGTGGCCTGCACGATGGTCGAGGGCGCCCTCGCGCACTCGCAGGCCCAGGCGGCCGTGGCCGTGACCGGCATCGCCGGCCCCGCTGGCGCCACGCCGGAAAAGCCGGTGGGCACGGTGTGGATCGCCACCATCACGCGCGACGGTGGCGCGCTCGCAACGCGCCTGCTGCTGGAGGGAGATCGCGCCGCCGTGCGGCGCTCCACCGTAAGAGCGGCCCTGAAGCTCCTGAGCAAGGCGGTGCAGGGCTGAGTAACCATCACCGCGAGAGCAGTTCGCGGGTTCCGCGCACACCGCTGCCGGTGGCGTCCAGCCGCACCCAGTAGAGATCGGGCGCGAGGTAGTAGGTCTCAACGAGCCCGCTCTGGTAGTTGAAGCGCACCTTGCAGGTGTCGAAGGTACCGGCAGGCGTCGTGACCTTGGCATAGCCTTCGAAGGTGAAGCTGTCACTGCTGGTGCTGGAGCCGCCGTTCGCCGGTACGGTGACGATGAACGTCTCCGTGAAGTTGGCCGTACCGAGCACCGGGGTCGTGCGCAGGTCCGGGCGCCCGGAGCGCGCCACGCGCGTCACCAGCACGTCGGTCGCGCTGCCGTAAACCTCGTTGCCCAGGTAGCGCAGGAACCCGACCGCGGGATCGAAGTAGTCGATTCTCGAGCGCGCATTGTTGGCCGCATTGCGCCACACCACGGCCAACGCGGAAGCTCCATTGAAGGTGGTACTCGATATCGCCGCCGAAGCCATGTTCGCCTCGATGGTGCTGGACGCGCTGACAGTCAGGTTCTGCCCCGCCGACAACTGGCTGCATTGCGCCAGCGTGGGTGCCGTATCGGCGTTCGGCGCGGCCAGCGGCAGGCTGGCGCTGGTTGACACCAGTTCGGTGAGGTAGGTCTGGTTGCGGTCGCTGAAGCTCGAGAGCGTTGGCGTGTAGTAGCTCTTCACGTCACCCAGGCCGGGCGAGAAGTGCAGCGTTTCCACTGACTCCTGACCCAGAGGCGATCCCGAGAGCCGCTCGATCGTCGACCTCACCTTGCAGGTGTTGAGCCTGCCGCCAGGCAGGTTGATGACCTCGTTGCCCTGGTTTACGAGGGTGACGCGGCGGTTCACATCGGCCACACCGGACGGCACCAGCGTGTGGACCGTGTGACTGACGATCTCCGTCTGCCCTTCGGCGAGGGCGGTGGAATGCGACCAGCCCTCGTACTGCTCGCGCCGCGTCACGTTCCCGCCGCTATCCAGCTCCTCGTAGCCCACGGTCGCCACCGTGCTGGACGCCGTGTCGAATCGGTAGTACCGGACTCGCGCAGGCGTGTTCGCACTCGAGCTGGTGAATTCGCGGCGGGCAGTGGCGGATGTGCCGAGGAAGGTCGCGCTGCGCCATTCCACCCTGGGGCGCGCGGAATTGAGGTAGGTGTGGTTCACGCCGCTCGGGTCGCGCATGCAGTCGGCATACGAGACCGAGGCCAGGGCCGCGGCCGCGGAAGACGTTTCGGCGTCACCACCTCCACCCCCACCTCCGCCGCCACAGGCGGTCAAGGCACAGGCCGCGGACGAGAGAACGCGAAGGCAGGCACGAGAACGATGTGCGAACGGCTGGGACACGGCGGGCTCCTTGTGGCCTTGGTGTCTCCCGACTGATCCCCCGGACCGGGAGCAGTCTACTGACCGATACGTTCACTAACGGCCGGACAAACCCGCCCCCGGCAGCTGGCGTGGTCGTATAGCGACCCGGAGGGCCTCCGCCCTCCCATCGGCTACGGGACAGCCGGCACGAGAGCCGGCCGCGACCCGCTGCGCTGCGCCGCGGTGGACTGCAGCATCAGCAGCACGAGACGCTTCAAGCCCTGCCAGGGCTCGGCCGGCCAATGCGGATGCTTCAGTCCCTTGACCAGGCCATCGCACACCTGTGCGGCCTGCAGGAGCTCGGCCAGCTCACGCTCGGTGAACATCGGCAGCACGCGCTCGAACAGCCGCTCCTTCACCCCCCACACGCGCGCTTCGCGCAGCGCCATGGGCAGCGCCCGGCCGGCGGCGAGCGCGTCCTTCACGCGCTTCAGGGCACGGATGTCCTCGGCCAGCGTCCAGTGCACAAGCACGGCCGCCTCGCCCTCTGCCTGCAAGCCCTCCAGCATGCGCAACGAGCGTCCCACCTGCCCGGCGAGCACGGCCTCTCCCAGCTTGAACACGTCGTAGCGGGCGACGTCGAGCACCGCACGCTCGACGTGCTCGTAGCCCAGCTCGCCCGCCGGGTACAGCAAAGCCAGCTTCTGGATCTCCTGGTGCGCGGCCAGGAGATTGCCTTCGACCCGGTCCGCGAAGAAGGCCAGCAGCCGCTGCCCCTCCTCACCTCCCGGCACGCGCTGCCCCTGGGTCGACAGGCGTTGCGCAATCCATGCGGGCAGCGCCTTGCGCTCGATCGGGTCGATGCGGAGGGTGACGCCTGCGGCATCCAGCGCCGCAAACCAGGCGCTGGCCTGCTGCTGACGATCCAGCCGGGGCAAGTGAACGAGGGTCACCACGTCTTCCGACAGGGCCTGGCTGTAGCGCTGCAATGCCTCGGAGCCTTCCTTGCCCGGCTTGCCGGACGGTATCCGGATCTCGATCAGCTGCCGGTCGGCGAAGAGGCTCATCTCCTGCGCCGCACCCAGCAGACCGCTCCAGTTGAAGTGCGCGCCGCTCACGTGATGCACCTGTCGCTCCGTGTGACCGGCGGCGCGGGCCGCGGCGCGTATCGCGTCGGCTGCCTCCTGCGCCAGCAAGGGCTCGTCACCCCACAGCGTGTACAGCTGCCGCAAGCCCTTCTGCAGATGCACCGAGAGCTGATCGAGGCGCAGCTGCATCAGAGGGTGCGAATCGCGGCCAAACGACGCATGACCTGCGAAACGATGTCGCTTTGCATGATGCGAAATAGCTGCGCCTCCTCATGCTCCTTGGCGAGCGCGAGGCTTTCGCTGTAGTTCATGTCGCGGCTGCGCAGGATCTCGGTGGCCGCGATGAGCTCGCGGCCCGACGCACTGCGCAGCCGGAAACGAAGCCGGGCCCGCAGTTGCAATTCGCGCACCTCACCGGTGGCCGTGCTCGCCACGACGCTGCGTTCGCGCGTGTCGGTGAGCGCCTCCATAACCACCTGCGCCTGGGTCACCACGGGCACCACCGTCGTCGTCGGGGTGGCGCCAAGCTGCATGCGCAGCTCCTCGGCCAGCGGCGAATAGGCCTCGAAGCCGGTCAGCGCGATGGTCCGGAACGCCAACTCGGGCGCACGGCGAAGCTCGAAGCCGCAACCGGCGAGCAGCACGGCCGCGCCGGCGGCCATCATGCGACGACGGGCAACCCCAGGCATGCGTCGCTCACACCACCACGTTGATCAGCTGCCGGCCCGGGGGCATGACGACCTTCTTGACCGGCTTGCCTTCCGAAAAGCGCACGAACTCGGGGCTGCCCAGCGCCGCGGCCTGGATGGCGGCCTGATCAGCGCCAGCGGGCACCCTCACGCAACCGCGCAGCTTGCCATTGATCTGCAGCACGTACTCGATCTCGTCCTGCACCAGGGCGGCACCGTCCACCTGCGGCCACGGCGCATCCAGCAGATCGCCCAGGGTGCGATCGAAGCGCAGCTCCAGCCACAGCGCGTAAGCGATGTGCGGCGCGACGGGATACAGCGCGCGCAGCAGGATGCCCATGCCTTCGCGCAGTGCCGCGTCATCGGCCGGCCCGGCGACCAGGGTGGCGCTTTCCAGCGCATTGAGCAGCTTCATCGCGCCCGACACCACGGTGTTGTATTGGAGGCGGTCGTAATCGTGGCCGACCTGGCGCAGCAGCTGATGCACCTCGCGCCTCAGGTCGCGCGCACCGCCGCTCGCACCCTCGTGCTCGTCGCCCGCCACTCGGATGCGCTCGGCATGCCGCACCCCGAAGTTCCACAGCCGCCGCAGGTAGCGGAACGCACCTTCCGCACCGGTGTCGGACCACGCGGCACTCTGGTCCGGCGGGCCGGCGAACATGGTGAACAGCCGGGCCGTGTCGGCGCCGAACCGGCCGATGATGTCGCGCGGCTCCACCACGTTGTTCTTCGACTTCGACATCTTCTCGATGCCGCCCAGCGTCACGGGCAGGCCATCCTCGCGGGAGATGGCGCCGACGGGATGGCCCTTGTCGTCGTAGCGGATATCGACCTCGCTGGGATAGAACCAGCGCTTCTTGCCGCTTTCGTCCTCGCGGTAGAACGACTCGTTGAGCAGCATGCCCTGGGTGAACAGGCGCGTGAACGGCTCGTCGAACTTCACGAGGCCCACGTCGCGCATGGCCTTGGTCCAGAAGCGCGCGTACAGCAGATGGAGCACGGCGTGCTCGATGCCGCCGATGTACTGGTCCATCGGCATCCAGTAGTCGTTGCGCTCGTCCACCATGGCGGCATCGCTGTCCGGGCAGCAATACCGCATGTAGTACCACGCCGAGTCCACGAAGGTGTCCATGGTGTCCGTCTCGCGCCGCGCCGCGCTGCCGCAGCGCGGGCACTCGACGTTCAGGAACTTCTCGCTCTTGGTGAGCGGATTGCCGGAGCCATCGGGAATGAGGTCTTCGGGCAGCAGCACCGGCAGGTCCTTTTCGGGCACCGGCACGTCACCGCAGGAGGGGCAATGGATGATGGGGATCGGCGTACCCCAGTAGCGCTGCCGGCTGATACCCCAGTCGCGCAACCGCCAGGTCGTCTTCTTGCCGCCCAGCCCTTTCGCCGCCAGCGCCTTGGCGATCGCATCCACCGCCACCTGGTAGCCCATGCCGCTGAACAGATCGGAGTTGACGGTCACGCCGCGCTCCTTGTCGGCATACCAGTCCTGCCAGCTGTCGTAGCTGAACTCCCGCTCGCCATCGACATGGATCACCTGCAGGATGTCGATGCCGTACTTCTTGGCGAACGCGAAGTCGCGCTCGTCGTGTGCCGGCACCCCCATCACGGCGCCATCGCCGTAGCTCATGAGCACGTAGTTGCCGACCCACACCTCGACCTTCTGGCCGGTGAGCGGATGCGTGACGAACAGGCCCGTGGGCATGCCCTCCTTCTCGCGCAGCGCGAGTTCGGCCTCGCTGGTGCCGCCCTTGCGGCACTGCTCGACGAAGGCGGAGAGCTCGGGGTTGCGGCGCGCGGCATGGACAGCCAGCGGATGCTCGGGCGCCACGGCGCAGAAGGTCACGCCCATGATGGTGTCCGCGCGCGTGGTGAAGACCCACAGGCGGCCTTCCTGGATCAGGCCTCCCTCGTCATCGCGAACGTCATGCGTGAAGGCGAATCGCACCCCTGCGCTGCGGCCGATCCAATGCTCCTGCATCAGGCGCACACGCTCCGGCCAGCCGCTGAGGAACCTGGGGCTGGCGGGATCGGCCACGTTGGCCAGCAACTCGTCGGCGTAGTGCGTGATGGCCAGGTAGTAGCCGGGGATCTCGCGCCTTTCGACGGGCGCGCCGCTGCGCCACCCCTTTCCGTCGACCACCTGCTCGTTGGCCAGCACCGTCTGGTCCACTGGATCCCAGTTCACGACCTGAGTCTTCTTGTAGGCCAGGCCCTTCTCCAGCATCTTCAGGAAGAACCACTGGTTCCACTTGTAGTAGCCCGGGTCGCAGGTGGCGATCTCGCGCGACCAGTCAAAGGCCAGTCCGAGCGGCTGCATCTGCGATTTCATATCGGCGATGTTGTCCCGCGTCCAGCGCGCGGGCGCCACGCCCTTGTCGATGGCCGCGTTCTCCGCCGGCAGTCCGAACGCGTCCCAGCCCATGGGCATGAGGACGTTGTAGCCCTTCATGCGCAGGTAGCGCGCCATCATGTCGTTGATGGTGTAGTTGCGCACGTGCCCCATGTGCAGCTTGCCGCTCGGATACGGCAGCATCGAGCAGGCATAGAACTTGGGCTTGCTCGCGTCTTCGCTCACGCGATAGGCGTCGCGCGCATTCCACGCGGCCTGCGCGGCACGCTCGATCTCGTCCGGTCTGAAATCTGGATTCATGGGGGGAAGGCGCGGCGCGTGCCTCGAAAAAGTCGCGGGATTATAGGAATGGCCCTCTCGAACCCGGTGACGGCAGGTAGCGCAGCGCGAGACTCGCGCCCGCCATGCTTCAGCGCTTGGCGAGCCCGCTCGAAGGCTCGGCCACGAAGCCGATGCGGTTGAGCCCGGCCTTCTGCACCACGCCGATCAGCTCGGCCACGCGACCATAAGGCACGCTGCGGTCAGCACGCAGCTGCACCTCCGTATGCGGGTCCCGCCGGGCAGCCTCGGCCAGCCGCTCCGCGAACTGCTTCGGCTCCACCGGTTGCTCGCCGAAATACAGGCGTCCGGCGGGATCGATGGCCACGGCGATGAACAACGGCGTGTCGGCCGGCTGGGCGGCATCCGTGCGTGGCAGGTCCAGCTTGAGGCTGGAGGTCATGAGCGGCGCTGTGATCATGAAAATCACGAGCAGCACGAGCATCACGTCGATGAGCGGCGTCATGTTGATGTCGCTCATCGGCGACGGCCCGCTGCTGCGTTCCAGGCGCCCGAACGCCACGACCGCGCCTTCAGGCGGCGCGTGCAGCGTCGCCGGCTGCCGCGTCGGTGATCATCTCGCGCAGGTCGTGCGCAAATCCTTCGAGCTCGGCCTCGCAGGCACCGACTTGTTTGCCGAACACGTTGTAAGCGAGCACCGCCGGGATCGCCACGGCAAGGCCGGCGGCCGTCATCACCAGCGCCTCGCCCACCGGGCCGGACACGCGCTCAATGGTGATCGACCCGCCAGCCGAAATGCTGACCAGCGCGTGGTAGATGCCCCAGACCGTGCCGAACAGGCCGATGAAAGGCGCCGTACTGCCGATGGATGCCAGAAGCACCTGACCGAACTGCAGCTGCCGCAGCACCGCATGCAGCGCATCACGCAGGCGGCGAGTGAGTTGCGAGTCCACATGGCCACGCGCTTCCAGCGTGTTGCCCGCTGGGCTCGCGGTGGCCGCGGTCAGCAGCGGCGTCAGCACGCGTTCGCGATCGAACGCGGCCAGTTGCTCGCGCCCGGCCGGCAGGTCGGGCGCCGCCCAGAAGGCCGGCACGGCGCGTCGCATGTCCTGCCGCACGCGCCTGAGCAGCCACCCCTTCCAGAAGATGACCACCCACGCGCTCACCGACATGAGGAGCAGCAGGGCAGCGACACCGCGGGAGACCGCGTCTCCTTGCTGCCAGAACTGAGCCAGGCCGGTCATCGCAGGCGCAGCACGTCTTGCATGCCGAACAAGCCATGCGGCTTGTCGGACAGGAAGCGGGCTGCGCGCAGGCTGCCCTGGGCGTATGTGGCGCGAC
Source organism: uncultured Burkholderiales bacterium (assembly GCA_966248995.1). GTDB lineage: Bacteria > Pseudomonadota > Gammaproteobacteria > Burkholderiales > Burkholderiaceae_C > Albitalea. Next base: position 48,985 of record CBINBY010000001.1, read on the forward strand.
TTGCGCTCTTGTGCGTGATCTCGATGCGCTCCCCGGTGCCAGCGAACAACACGGTATGGTCGCCGACGATATCGCCGCCGCGTATGGTGGCGAAACCGATGGTCGACGGATCGCGCTCGCCGGTGATGCCCTCGCGGCCATACACAGCGCACTCCTTCAAATCGCGACCCAGCGCGTGAGCCACCGCCTCCCCCATGGCGAGCGCGGTGCCGCTGGGCGCGTCAACCTTGTGCCGGTGATGCGCCTCGATCACCTCGATGTCATAGCCCTGGCTGAGCGCACGTGCCGCCATGTCGAGCAACTTCAGGACCACGTTCACACCCACGCTCATGTTGGGAGCCATGACGATCGCGATGTGCCTCGCGTGCTCGGCGATCTCCGACTTCTGCGCCTCGCTGAAGCCGGTGGTCCCGATCACCGCCTTGACACCCAGCTCACGGCATACCGCGAGGTGAGCAAGCGTTCCTTCAGGCCGGGTAAAGTCGATCAGGACCTGCGCGTCGGCTAAACCTGCGCGTGGGTCGGAAGCAACCCGTACGCCGCTTGTGCGACCGAGGAAGGTGCAAGCGTCCTGTCCGATCGCGGGGCTGCCTGCGACATCGAGCGCGCCGCTCAACACGGCACCGGAATCGGCGCTCACGGCCTCGATCAGCATATGCCCCATGCGGCCCGAGGCACCGGCAACCGCGATGCGTAAGCGGTCCATCTATCGAGGCTCCAGGGGAGGGTAGCTGCGCCCGGGCGGCGTCACGGTGGCGGAAGATTCGGGCTCCGAGCGCTTGGCAGGCGCCGGCAAGGCCTTGATCTGCGCCTCGGTCAACTCCAGCGGCGGCGCATCGCGCGAGGTCTTGAAGGTATCGATGGACGCCACGAACTCGCGCTCGGCCGGCAAGTCACCTCCGGTGTCGATGCTCTTGAGCCGGTCACCGTCGAACTGCACGACCACCGCGCGCCGCTGGGGCTCCGCGCCTTGGCGTCGGATGGTGAACACGTAATCCCAGCGATCGGCATGGAACACATCGGCCAGCAGCGGCGAGCCCAGGATGTCACGCACCTGCTCGCGGGCCATGCCTGGCTTGACGAGCTCGACCTGTTCCTTCGTGACGACGTTGCCCTGCACGACCTCGACCTTGTAGGGCGTGATGACCCCCAGGAAGCTGTCAGAGGACTGAAGAGACTGGCAGCCCGCAAGCAGGACGGGGGCACCAATCAGCAGGGGAATGAAGCGGATGGACAAACGCATGGGCGGAATGCGAGGACCCGACAGGGGCATCGAGCCCCGATATCATCGACTGATTCTAGCCGGTGACCATGCAACGCCGGCCCGCTGCGGAGTACCCATGACCAACGCCGAAGAGATCAAGAACAGCGGCCTGAAAGCCACGCTGCCGCGGATCAAGATCCTTGAAGTTTTCCAAAGCAGCAGCCAGCGACACATGACGGCGGAGGACGTCTACAAGCACCTCCTTGCCGAGGGCTCGGATGTCGGCCTGGCCACCGTTTACCGCGTGTTGATGCAGTTCGAGCAAGCCGGCATTCTTTCGCGCAACCACTTCGAGGCCGGCAAGTCGGTCTTCGAACTCAACGAAGGCAAGCACCACGACCACCTCGTGTGTCTCGACTGCGGGCGCGTGGAGGAGTTCGTCGACACCGAGATCGAGAAGCGTCAAAGGTCCATCGCGCAGCAGCGGGGCTTCGAGCTGCAGGAGCACTCGTTGTCGCTGTACGCGGCATGCGTCAAGAAGCAGTGCCCCTACCGAGCGCACCCGCCCCACAAGTGACGCGTGGCAGGCCCTACTCGGGCTTGCCCATCGCCTTCTGGTGGCGCTCGATGAACTCGCGATAGGTGTCGATGCCGCGCAATTGCAAGATGGTGTTGCGCACGGCCGCCTCGACGAGCACGGCGAGGTTGCGCCCGGCGTCGACTGCGATCACCGCCTTGCGTACCGGCACGCCGAGGATGTCTTCATACAGCGGTTCGTAGGGCAGGCGCTCGAATTCGCGCTCCAGCGTTTCCTTGCGCACTAGGTGGACGATGAGCTTGAGCCTCATCTTCCGCCGCACCGCGGTCTCGCCGAAGATGGCCTTGATGTCCAGCAGACCGATGCCTCGGACTTCAAGCAAGTTCAGGAGCAGCTCGGGGCAACGGCCTTCCAGCGACGTCTGCGAGACGCGGTACAGGTCGACGGCGTCGTCCGCCACGAGCCCGTGGCCGCGCGAAATGAGCTCCAGCCCCAGTTCGCTCTTGCCCAAACCCGATTCGCCCGTGAGCAGGACACCGAGCCCGAGGATGTCCATGAAGACACCGTGGCGCGTAGTCCGCTCGGCGAAGAGCTGGCTGAGGTAGCCCCGCACCACGTCGATCACGTGGCCGGCTGAATGTTCGGTCACGAACAGCGGGATATCCGCCCGGTCGCACATGGCGACCAGCTTGTCGGGTGGCGTTTGCGCGTCGGCCACGATGAGCACCGGGGGCTCCAAGGTCACGATGCGCGAAATCCGGCGCTCGATCACATCGGGGGTCGACTGGCTCAGGTATGCCACCTCCCGACGGCCGACGATCTGCACCCGGTAAGGGTGGATGTAGTTGAGGTAGCCCACCAAGTCGGCTGCGGACTGCGCGTTGCGGACGGCAGCCTCATCGAAACGCCGTTCTGGATGCGCATGTCCAGCGATCCATTCCCATTGCAGGGCCGGCCTGTGTTCCTCGAAGAGCGCCTCGGCGCTGATGACGGTCGGTTTCACGTAAACGACTCTTGTGGACCGCGGAGCCGGCTATGCACTTCCGCAGCCCCGTGCTGTGCCAGCCTCAGGCCACGGACTTCAGTGGCTCCCAGTTGGAAATGAGCTCGTGCACTTTCGCTGCGTCGCCCTCGCTCTTGAGGCGCTCGCGCAACTCGCGGTCACTGAGCATCTCGGCAATCTCGGAAAGGATTTCCAGGTGCCGCTGCGTTGCGGCTTCGGGCACGAGCAGGAAGATGAGCAGGCTCACCGGCTCGTCGTCCGGCGCATCGAAGGGAATGGGATGCTGGACACGCAGAACTGCCGCCAGCGGATTCTTCAACCCCTTGATGCGCCCGTGCGGGATGGCCACCCCGTGGCCCAGCCCGGTGGAGCCCAGCCGCTCGCGAGCAAACAGGTTGTCCGTCACCGTAGCTCGTGCAATGGCGTGCAGATTCTCGAAAAGGAGCCCCGCGTGCTCAAACGCGCGCTTCTTGCTGGTGGCGTCCACATCGACCAGCACGTTGCTGGCAGGCAGGATGGCGGCAAGACGGTTCATCGGAAATCCCAGCGACGGTATCCGCCTCTCAGGCGTTGCCGGCGCACGCGCAAGGCCCCGCATGAACGATAGGAAGGCGGTTTTGTGAGAACGACTGAAATATGGGCCTGGATGACAGATTCTGCCCGGGGTGCTGCTATGCAGCAACGCACTTTTTTCCCCGCGCTCGTGCGGAACTTTACTCTTCAGCAAAAAAGCGGCCCGCAGGCCGCTTCTTCTCGCTCTCCGTTTGCATCACGAGATGCATCACGAAGCCGGGCCCTCCATGCGTTTGGGCGCCACATGGTGATGGTCGTTGATGCGGTCCTTGTGTCGCACCACCTGCCGGTCCAGCTTGTCCATCAACTGGTCGATGGCAGCGTACAAGTCCTCGTGGGCATTCTCGACGAAGATGTCCCGGCCCTTGACCCTGAGCGTCACCTCGGCTCTTTGCCGACGCTCCTTCTCCTTGAGCTTCTCTACTGACAACAGCACGTTGATGTCCACCACCTGGTCGAAATGGCGTGTCACCCGATCAAGCTTCGTAAGGACGTATTCACGCAAAGCGGGGGTCACTTCGAGATGATGGCCGCTGATCGTCAGGTTCATGTGTACTCCTTTCGCAAGGTGAGGGGAGTTCAAAGAGACGAAAGGTTGTGATCCAAAAAACGCGACCCATGGGAGCCTTCGAAACGAGTGTGCATGGCTTCGAGCGCCGTGACAAGCCGTCAGCCACGGAGTTCGGGAAGCGGTGCACATCGTTTCCTCGGCCACGCGGAACGGGCGGCAGAAAGCGGGGGGTGAATGCGATAATTTCTGCACGTCAACGAATCGGAGCGCCGACCTTGGACGTCGCCCCTTCTCGGTGACCGTCCGCTCCAGCCGAGCCCCTTACCGAGGGCTGGCCGAGTGAGACGGTCACGAGCCCCACATCCGTTTCACCCAGGTCGAGTGCGCCTTGCACTCCACGGGCTGGAGTCCCGATGCTCAACGTTTTCACGCTGGCCAACGGCCGGCTGTTCCAGGAAGAGATCGAGAGCCTAGACGCGCTGGCGCACGTGCAGCCCGTGTGGGTGGACCTTGAGGAACCCTCCGCCGAGGAGAAGGGCTGGATTGCGCAGCACTTCGGCGTCACGATCCCGGAAGACGCGGTCGACGAGGACCTGGAGGAATCTGCTCGCTTCTACGAGGGCGATCATGGCGAGCTGCACATCCGTTCCGACTTCCTCATCGACGACGGAGAAACTGCTCGCAACGTGCGGGTGGCTTTCATTCTGTTTCGCAACGTCCTGTTCTCGGTTCACGGCGAGGCACTGCCCGTGTTTCGCCTTCTGCGCCTGCGTGCACGGCGCATCCCCGCACTGATCGAGGACGCCAAGGACGTGCTGCTCAAGCTGTACGACGCCGATGCCGAGTACAGCGCCGACGCGCTCGAGGGCATCTACGACGCGCTTGAGGCCGTGAGCAACCACGTGCTCAAGCAGGACGTGAATGATGCGACCGCCGGCGAAGCGCTCGCCGCGATCGCACGCGAGGAGGATCTGAACGGTCGCATCCGGCGCAACGTAATGGACACAAGGCGTGCGGTGAGCTTCATGATGCGCAGCCGGATGCTCAATGCGGAACAGTTCGAGGAAGCGCGACAGATCATGCGCGACATCGACTCCCTCGACAGCCACACGACGTTCCTGTTCGACAAGATCAACTTCCTGATGAACGCCACCGTGGGCTTCATCAACATCAATCAGAACAAGATCATCAAGATCTTCTCGGTGGCGAGCGTCGCTCTGCTGCCGCCTACTCTGATCGCCAGCATCTACGGCATGAACTTCAGGTCCATGCCTGAGTTGAACTGGTCAATGGGCTACCCGTTCGCGCTGGGCCTGATGGTCGCCTCGGTGGCGGCGCCCTTCATCTACTTCCGACGCAAGGGCTGGCTGCGCTGAAAAGGCAGCGGGCCGCGCGATGGCGGCCCGCCTGGCAGAAAGATCGCCGCACAGCGCCCCGCAGCGAAGGAGGGAGGGAGGAGGGAGGAGGAGAACCGCTCCGGGATTTCAGCCGGGGATGCCGGCAGGCTGTGCAACGGAAAACCAAGGAAGTGAGACTTTCGCCCTCGGACCGGATCATGGTCACGCAGTCTTCGATGCGGCGCCATCCGTGGAGTTCCGCAAATGCGCGCTTTTCGCACTTTGAACGGCACGGCAGCCATGTAAGGATTTGCTGCTTCGCCGCGCGAAGGTCAGCGAGCCTCTAAGGGCTTTCTTGTCTCGACCTCTAAAATCGCGCGCCGCGGACGGACGATACACGCGCAGGATCCACTCATGCTTTACCCACAACTGTTCAAACAACTCGAAGCCGTGCGCTGGAACATGGAGCGCGACATCCCCTGGGACCAGTTCGACGCCGGTTTATTGTCCGACGAACAGGCCCAGACGGTGAAGATGAACGCGATCACGGAGTGGGCCGCGCTTCCTGCCACGGAAATGTTCCTGCGCGACAACCGCGACGACAGTGACTTCTCGGCCTTCATGAGTGTGTGGTTCTTCGAGGAACAGAAACATTCGTTGGTGCTGATGGAGTACCTGCGTCGCTTTCGGCCTGACCTACTGCCCACCGAGCAGGAACTGCACGAGGTCCGCTTCGAGTTCGATCCCGCGCCAGCGCTCGAAACGCTGATGCTCCACTTCTGCGGCGAGATACGGCTGAATCACTGGTATCGGCGCGCTGCCGAGTGGCACACGGAGCCGGTGATCAAGGCCATCTACGAGACGCTGGCACACGACGAGGCACGACATGGCGGCGCCTATCTGCGGTACATGAAGCGTGCGCTGCAGAAGTTTGGCGACGAAGCCAAGGCGGCGTTCACCAAGGTGGGCGTACTGATGGCGAGCGCCCGCCGCACCGCCCAGGCACTGCACCCCACCAACCTGCACGTCAACGAACACCTCTTTCCTCGCGATACCGTGCAAAGCCGACTGCCCGACCCTGGTTGGCTGGAGCGCTGGCTCGACAAGCAGATCGAGTTCGACACGGTGTGGGAGAACAAGGTGGTCGAGCGGATCCTGCACAACCTGGGTTTGCTCATGGAGCGCAGCTTCGCAAGCGTGCAGGAGCTCAATCGCTACCGCAAGGAACTGGCCGCGACGCTGGCTGCGGCCCAGCGGCAACCGGGACCGGACGCCCTGCCGGCCTAGTGTCCGGTGTTGGACGAATGGCATCCTTCCTCGACAAGCTGGCCCCCCGCAACGCATTGGCCGAGCAGCTGGCCACCCTCGCGCGGCCCATGGTGTTCACCAACGGGGTGTTCGACATCCTGCATCGCGGACACGTGAGCTATCTCGCTCAGGCGCGCGAATTGGGAGCCAGCCTCGTGGTGGGCCTGAACAGCGACCAGTCCGCCAGGGGGTTGGGCAAAGGGCCTGATCGCCCGCTGAATGATGAAGCCGACCGCGCCTGCGTGCTGGCTGCGCTGGAAAGCGTAAGCCTCGTCACCCTGTTTGACGAGCGCACACCGGTGGAGCTGCTTAAGCTCGTGCGACCCGACATCTATGTCAAAGGTGGCGACTACGACATCGAGTCGCTAGAGGAGACGAAGTGGGTGCGCAGCTGGGGCGGCCGTGCACTGGCGCTGCCCTTCGTGCAGGGGTACTCCACGACCGCGTTGGTCACGCGCATCAGAGGCTGAGCCACAGGCGTCAGTTCACCGTCGCGTGCACCACGGCGAGCACGCGAGTCCCCCGATGACGACGGCCCAGGCAACTCCTGCCGCAGCGCCGCTTGCGTGGGCCACGGGTGCGATGGCGATGTCCCAGCCCGGCACATAGCGCAGCGGACCCGCCCAGGGTGTCTCGCTCAGCACCTTGATCAGCAGCCCAGCCAACAGCCCCACGCCGACCCAGCGCGCGGGCGGGGGCCCACGCCACAGCAGATGCACCCCCACCACCGCCACACCGGCGTGCCACACACCGGACAGGCCACCGTAGTGGCGCAAGGAGGGGTCGAGCAGCAAGGCCAGGTGCAACGTGGGCCAGGCGGCGAGCCAGGCCATCACCCCGGCCCAAGGAATGCGCGCCGCCCAGCCCAAGGCCGCCACCAGCACGCCACCGGCCAGGTTGGCACCCAGGTGCAGCACGCTGTAGTGAACGAATGCCGCCGTGCCGGCGCGCCATGGTTGCGATGCGCCAAGCGAAGGCTGCCACTCCAGCGCATCGTGTGGCAACAGCCACGCGATGAGCGCGCCGGTGCAGGCAGCCAGCGCGACAGCAGCCCAGGCCCGATCGGCCACGGCTCGGCAGTCAGCCAAAGACCGCGCACCAGAGGGCGCGCACCGCGTCGCGCGGACCGGCCAACAGTTCGGGGGCGAACTGCGTGGGCTGCTCATCGAGGCGCGCCCGGTGCTGGGCCCGCCGGAGTTCACGGTAGGCATCGGCCGCAGCCACGCCGCAGCCTGCGGGCAGCAGCCCCGCGCCCTCCGCGCGCTGCAGCAAGGCAATGTTGCCCACGTTGTCCATGAGCCGCGGGTGGACCGCGCTGTTCGCGAGCACCAGGTACTGCACCGCAAACTCGACGTCCATCATGCCGCCCGGGCTGTGCTTGACGTCGAACAGCCCATCCTTCACGGGATGCGCGCCGCCCACCTTCTCACGCATGGACTGCACCTCCGAGCGCAGCGCCACGGCGTCGCGCGCGGCAGCAAGGACGGCGCGGCGCACGGCTTCGAAGCGCGGGCCCAGCTCGGCCTGCCCGGCGCAGAAGCGCGCCCGGGTGAGGGCCTGGTGCTCCCAGGTCCACGCGGTGTTGCTTCCACGGCCGGCCTGGTAGCGCTCGTAGCTCGCCATCGAGGCGACCAGCAGACCGGAGCTGCCGTTTGGGCGCAAGGCGGTGTCGATGTCGAACAGCTCGCCGGCGGATGTGCGCAGGGTGAGCCAGTTGATGAGCTTGCGCACGAAGGCACCGTAGACCTCGGGAGCGCGCTCGTCCTCGTCATCGTAGAGGAACACGAGATCGAGGTCGCTGCCGTAACCCAGCTCCTTGCCGCCCAGCTTGCCGTACGCGATGACGGCCAGACGCGGCGCCTCGCGGTGGCGCTGCTTCAGGTGCTGCCAGGACCACCGGATGGCGCATTCGAGGATGGCGTCAGCGAGCGCGGAGAGGTCGTCGGCGACCTGCTCGACGGTGATGTGGCCCTCGACGTCGCGCACCAGCGTTCGGAACACCTCGGCGTGGTGCGCGCGCCGCAGGGTGTCGAACAACGACTCCTCGTCGGCCTGACCGGACCGTTGCCAGGCGGTGTGGCGCGCCTCGAGGTCGGCAATGGTCTCGTCGCGGTCGAAGCGACCGTGCAGGAGGCGCTCGTCGGCGAGCTCGTCGATAACGCCGGGATGCAGCATCAGGTAGCGCATCGGCCAGCGGGCGAGGCCCAGCAGGCGCAGCAGGCGGCTCTCCACCTCGGGCCGCTCGACGAGCAGGGCCAGGTAGCTCTCGCGGCGCAGCAGCGGCTCCAGCCAGTCGACGAAGCGAACCGCCGCGTCGAGCGTGCACCCCCCCTCCCGCACGGCATGCCCGGCACGGTTGATGAGCTTGGCCAGGCGCAGCTTGCTCTCGTCGCGCAGGTTCTGGACGCGCGGGCGCTGGCTCCACTGGCGCACACGCTCGGCCAACGGCCCGGGCAACAGCTCGGCGAACTCCTCGCTGTCCACGGGCAGGGGCACGGGCCCGCAGCTGCGGCACCCGCTTTGCGCCGGCCCGGGCGCGCGGCCGTCGTGCAGCAGCGCGTCGAACTCGGTGGCCACCACCTCGCGCGTCTCGCCAAGCTGGTGCAGCAATTCGCAGGCATCCGAATGGCAAGTGGAACCCATGCTGCGCGCGATCCAGCCCAGGTCGCCATCGGCCGTGGGCAGCAGGTGCGTCTGCTGGTCATCTAGGAACTGGATTCGGTGTTCGACGCGACGCAGGAAGGTGTAGGCCTCGGCCAGGCGCCTCGCGCTCTCGGGCTTCATGAGGCCTTGGTCGGCCAGCCTGTCCAGCGCCTTGAGCGTGGAGCGGGTGCGAATCTCGGGGTACTGGCCACCACGCACGACGAGCAGGAGCTGCACGATGAACTCGATCTCCCGGATGCCGCCGCGCGAGAGCTTGACGTCGTTGGCGCGCTCGGGCCGGCCTGCGGCGCGGCGCTGGGCCTCGTCACGTACCTTGCGATGCAGCTGGCGCAGGCCCTCGAACACGCCGTAGTCGAGGTAGCGCCGGTACACGAACGCCGTGACGATGGAGCGCAAGGCGAGAGGTCGGCCGCTGCGCACGCTGCCGAGCGGCGCGACCACGCGGCTCTTGAGCCAGGCGAAACGTTCCCACTCCCGGCCCTGGACCTGCAGGTATTCCTCGAGCATGGCCAAGCTCACCACGGGCGGACCGGAGTTGCCGTTGGGCCGCAGCGCAAGGTCCACGCGGAACACGAAGCCATCGTCCGTGGTGTCGCCGATCAGCGCGTACAAGGCCCGGGCGAGATGCGAGAAGTATTCGTGCGCCGTGATGCGCTGCGCGCCGCAGGTCTGGCCGTCTTCCTCGTACACATAGACGAGGTCGATGTCCGACGACACGTTGAGTTCGCGAGCGCCGAGCTTGCCCATGCCCACGACCCAGAAATCGATGCGCTGACCCGCCTCGGTCAGCGGCTCGCCGTAGCGGGCGTCCAGTTCGCTTCGCGCATGCGCGAGGGCGACGTCCAGGGTCGCCTCGGCCAGCTCGGTCATGGCGAGCGTGACATCGGTCATGTCGGCACCCGCCTCGATGTCGAGCACCGCAAGACGCTCCATCACGAGGTGCCGGGCGACACGCAGGGCCGAGGCCAGCGGGCGGCCGGCGGACTGCAGCCGCGCGATCAGCGCGAACATCTCGTCGCGCCGGGGCAGCCCCGGCGGCAACAGCAGCAGCTCCTGCGCGTATCGACGGCGCACACGCTGCACGAAACGACTGTGGTCCGCACGCGCAGAAGGTGCGGCCAGCTCCGACTCGGCGGGCAGCGGAAGTCCAGGCAGGGAACCCATGGTGCTGGCGCCGGTCTGTGCTAGATTGCCGCCGCGCCGGGACCTGAGGGGGAGATCGGTCCCCAGGGGAACCACAAGAATGCACTGCGGCTACGGACCGCACACTCTTTTGCCGCTGCACGGCTCCCCAACTCGTTCATGTCCATCGTTGCGCCCATCCCTGCCACCTCGCCGCCGCCCTCATCGGCACGCACACGATGGTCGGCGCGCTTGCGCTGGACGGCGCGGATGCTGGCTGGGCTGGTCATTGCGGCGTGGAGCTTATTGCTAGTCGCCTGGCTGACACTGCACTGGGGAATTCTGCCCCACATCGACGAGTGGCGGCCGCAGATCGCCGCACGAGCGAGTCAGGCCCTGGGCGTACCCGTTCATATTGAACACATCGCGGTGCGCTCCGGCAGTTGGCTGCCTGCGCTCGAGCTGCATGGCGTGGTTCTGCACGACGCGAGCCGAGGCCCCGCCCTCACGTTGCCGCATGTGGTGGCCGTGCCCTCGCCACGCTCGCTGCTTGCGTTCGAGCTGCGCCTGGAGCAGCTGCTCCTGGACGGCGCTCAGCTGGACGTGCGGCGCGACCGCGCGGGGCGCCTGTTCGTCGCCGGCATGGACATGAACGGTCCGGCTCGCGGCGACCGCAGCCTGGCCAACTGGTTCTTCAAGCAGCCGGAGTTCGTGATCCGCGGCGGCTCGCTCAGGTGGACCGACGAGCAGCGCGGCGCACCCACATTGACGCTGTCGGACGTGCAACTGGTCGTGCGCAACGGGCTGCGGCGGCACGTGCTGAGGCTGGACGCCACGCCGCCCGCGGAATGGGGTGAGCGCTTCACGGTGCAGGGGCGGTTCACGCACTCGCTGCTGCGCGAGGCGGGTGACTGGCAGCGCTGGAGCGGCACCTTGCACGCCGGGCTGCCGCGGGCCGACGTGCACCGGCTGCGCCGGTACATCGATCTGCCCTTCGAGCTGAGCGAGGGCGACGGCGCGCTGCGCGCCTGGCTCGACGTGCGCGACGGCCGGCCGAAGGGGGCCACGGTGGATCTGGCGCTGCGCGAAGTCACGCTGCGCCTGTCGCCGCAGGTCGAGCCGCTCGCGCTGGCACAGATCGAAGGCCGCCTGGCCGCGCAGCACACCGACCAGGGATGGCAGCTGAACGCCCGGCAATTCGGCTTCGTGACGGGTGACGGCATCCGATGGCCGCGCGGCGACCTGCAGCTGGCGTGGCGACAGCGCGAGGGACAGCCGGCAACCGGCGGCGAATTCACTGCGCAGCGCCTGGACCTGGGCTTGATGGCGCAGATCGCCTCGCGCGTGCCGCTGGGTGAGACGGTCGGGCGCTTGCTGGCCGACCTGGCCCCCCACGGCGTGATGACCGACTTCACGGGCGGCTGGCAAGGGGCGCTGGACGCACCGTCGCGCTACCACGCGCATGGCGTCGTGTCAGGGCTGTCGCTGGCCGCCAAGGCATCGGACCTGCCGCATGCCCTCGGCCGGCCGGGCGTGCACAACGCCACCATCGCTTTCACTGCCAACGAGCGCGGAGGCGACGCGCGATTGCAGATCGCCTCGGGTGCCCTGGAATTTCCCGGCGTCTTCGAGCAGCCGCGGGTCGAGCTGGACACGCTGGGCGCGGCCCTGCAATGGCGCATCGAGCCCGCCAAGGCGAAGACGGCGCCTGCGCGCGTGTCGGTGACGGTGACGAACGCGACCTTTGCGAATACCGATGCACAAGGCGAGTTCGAGGGCAGCTGGTTCACCGGCGCGGCACCGCACCGGTATCCCGGCCAGCTGGAGCTGATCGGCCGGCTCACGCGAGGGGTAGCCACGCGGGTGGCTCGCTACCTGCCGCAAGGCATACCGCAGCACACACGCGACTACGTGACGCACGCCGTGCGTGCCGGTCAGGTGAAGAGCGCGACCTTCCTCGTGAAAGGCGATTTGCACGACTTCCCCTTCCATCGCCTGCCGCAGCACCAGGATGGGGAGTTCCGCATCGCCGGGCAGGTGGAGGATTTGGAGCTCGCCTATGTGCCCGGCGTACCGGCCACGGATGACACGCCCGCCACGCCTTCCCCCTGGCCGGCACTCGCGCGTGTGAGCGGCGAGCTCGTGTTCGACCGCGCCAGCATGGAGATCCGCCATGCCAAGGCCCAGGTGTACGGCGTGGAACTGTCGCAAGTGTCCGGCGGCATACGGCAGCTGAGTGGCCAGCTGGGTGACCACGCCGTCCTCGCACTGGATGGGCAGGCGCGCGGACCGCTGGCCGACATGCTGCGCTTCGTGAACGCGTCGCCGGTCGGCACACGCATCGGCGGCTCACTGGCCGGCGCCAGCGCCAGCGGAAACGCGGACTTGCGGCTCGCCCTCGCCATCCCTCTCGGGGGCGGCCAGGCGTCCACCGTGAAGGGCAGCGTCACGCTGGCCGGCAACGACCTGCGGCTCACACCCGAGACGCCGCTGCTGTCCGCCACGCGGGCGCGCGTGGATTTCACCCAGGAAGGGTTCAAGGTGACCGGCGGCCGCGCCCGGGTGCTCGGCGGCGATGCGCAGTTCGATGGCGGCACGCAGCCCGACGGCAGCGTGCGTGTCACGGGGCAAGGCACGGTGACCGCCGAGGGCCTGCGCAAGGCGCAGGAGCTGGGGCCGCTGTCTCGCCTCGCCTCGTCGCTCACCGGGCAGACGGCCTATCGCATGGCCCTGGGCGTGGTGCGCGGCCACACCGAGCTGCAGCTGACGAGCACCCTGGTCGGCCTGGCGTCCCAGCTGCCGGCGCCTCTTGGCAAGGCGGCGGATCAGGCACTGCCGCTGCGCTATGCCACCGCGCTGGTGCCGGAATCGCTCGCCACGGGCCAGGCGCTGCGGGACACGCTGCAACTGGAGCTCGGGAACGTCTTCTCGGCCCATTACGACCGAGATCTGTCGGGTCCGTCGCCCAAGGTGCTGCGCGGCGGCATCGGGCTGCTCGATGCGGCTCCCACACCCTCCTCGGGCGTGACTGCGCGCATCCAGATGACGCGCCTGGATATGGATGCCTGGGAAGCGCTGGCCCGGCAGCTGGCCGATCGCCCCGGCACCGCCTCCCCCGCGGGGGCCGCGCACGCCGGAGCTGACTACATCCCGCACACCATCGCCCTGCGCGCCCGCGAGTTCGTGTCCGGATCGCGCCGGCTGGACAAGGTCGTGGCCGGCATCTCCCAGGACGACGGCATCTGGCGCGCCAATGTCGATGCCGATCAGCTGAGCGGCTACATCGAGTACCGCACACCGAGCACGAACAGCGCGGGCCGCGTGTACGCCAGGCTCGCGCGCATGGCGCTGCCGAAGTCCGAGGCCGAGGGCGTGGAGACGCTGCTCGACGAGACACCCGCGTCGGTGCCCGCGCTGGACGTGGTAGTCGACGACTTCGAGCTGCGCGGCAAGCGCTTGGGCCGGGTGGAGATCGACGCGGTCAACCGCATGCAGCGGGGCAGCGAGGCGGTGCGCGAATGGAAGCTCAACCGTTTGGCGATCACCCTGCCGGAGGCGCGGTTCACGGCACACGGCACGTGGGCTCCCTCGGCCTCCGCCACGCCGGGCAGCGGGCGGCGCGCGCAGCTCGACTTCAGGCTGGAGCTCACCGACAGCGGCGCCCTGCTGGAGCGGCTCGGCACCCGCCGCGCGGTCCGCGGCGGCAAAGGCGAGCTCTCCGGCGAGGTGTCCTGGGTGGGCTCGCCGTTCGCGCTGGACTACCCCAGCCTCTCGGGCCAGGTGAACGTGGCCATCGACGCGGGGCAGTTCCTCAAGGCGGAGCCCGGCGCGGCGAGATTGCTCAGCGTGCTCAGCCTGCAGTCGCTGCCCCGCCGGCTCGCGCTGGACTTCCGCGATGTGTTCCAGGAGGGCTTCCCCTTCGACAGCGTGACCGGCGACGTGAGCATCCGACAGGGCGTGGCCTACAGCAACAACCTGCGCATGCGCGGCGTGCAGGCGGCCGTGTTGATGGAAGGCAGTGCCGACCTGCGCCAGGAAACGCAGGACATGCGCGTCGTGGTGGTGCCGGAGATCAACGCAGGCACCGCCTCGCTGGCCTTTGCCGCGATCAACCCCGCGGTGGGACTGGGCACCTTCCTGGCGCAGATGTTCCTGCGCAAGCCGCTTGCCCAGGCCGGCACGCGAGAGTTCCAGGTCACCGGCCCCTGGGACGATCCGAAGGTCGAGCGCGTGCAGCGCAAGCTCGTCGACGCCGCGCCTGCACACCCCGAGCCGCCCCCGGCCACCGACACCGCCCGGAGATGAACATGGGCCGACTCACGATCGCGGCGTTGCAGATGGTCTCCACGCCCAGCCTGGAGCGCAACCTCGCCACGGCGCGGCGGCTCATCGCGCAGGCCGTCGGGCAGGGGGCACGACTGGTGGCACTGCCGGAGTACTTCTGCTTCATGGGTGCGGACGATCGCGACAAGCTCGCCATCGCCGAGACCCCGGGCGCCGGACCGATCCAGTCGGCCCTGTCCGAGGCGGCACGCACGCATGGCGTGTGGCTGATCGGGGGCACCTTGCCCATCCGCGTTCCACAAGTGCCGTTCGTGCTCAACGCCAGCTGCGTGTACGCCCCCGACGGCCGGCTGGCGGCGCGCTACGACAAGATGCACCTGTTTCGCTACGACAACGGACGCGAGCGCTACGACGAAGGCCGGGTGCTGCGCGCCGGAGACACGCCGGTGGCCTTGGATGCGGACGGATGGCGCGTGGCGCTCAGCGTGTGCTACGACCTGCGCTTTCCCGAGCTCTACCGCGCGCTCAGCTTCACGCCCGGCGAGCGCCCCTGCGACCTGATCGCGGTGCCGGCCGCTTTCACCATGACGACCGGGCGCGCCCATTGGGAACTGCTGCTGCGCGCCCGCGCAGTGGAAAACCAGTGCTATGTCATCGCGGCTGCGCAGGGAGGGCTGCACGAAACCGGGCGGCGCACCTGGGGCCACAGCATGATCGTCGACCCCTGGGGCGAGGTGCTGGCCGAGCTGACCGAGGGCGAGGGCGTCATCACGGCCGACATGGACCGCGAGCGCATCGCCTCGGTGCGTTCCCAGCTGCCGGCGCTGGAGCACCGGCGGCTATAGGCCGCAGGCACGGCGAGGTGGGCGTCAATCGGCCTGCCCGCCCGAGCCGCCGATCACTCTGGCTTCGCGCAAGGCCGCGATTTCCTGCGGCGTGCACCCTACCTCGGCCAGCAACGCGTCGGTGTGCTGGCCCAGCGTCGGCGGGGCCGAGCGCAGCGGCGGCCGGCCGCCCGCCATCGTGAGCGGCAGCAGGGGCATGCGGGTGTCGATGGCGTGGGCTGCGCTGGAGGTGCCGGCCGGCAGGTGCACGGGTGCGAGCCCGCCGGTGGCGAGGAGGTGCGGGTCTTCGAACAGGTCCTGCGGCCGGGTGATGGGCGCGTAGGGCAACCCGGCGCGCTCGAACACCTGGGCGATTTCCGCCGCACTCAAGCCCGACAGGTGCTCGCGCAACACCGGCATCATCCAGTCGCGCGCCTGCACCCGCAGGTTGTTGGTCGCCAGCCGCGGGTCGGCCAGGAGCTCGGCGAGCCCGAAGGCATCGCAGAACACGGCCCACTGGGTGTCGGACACGACCGCGAGAAAGATCTGCTCGTCGTCCTTCACCTTGAAGACGTCGTAGATGCCCCAGGCCGAGATGCGGCTGGGCATGGGCGAGGCCGGCTGACCCGTGACCGCGAACTGCATCATGTGCTGCGCCACGAGGAAGACGTTGTTCTCGAAGAGCGCGCTTTGCACTTCCTGTCCGCGGCCGGTGTGCGCGCGCTGCTGCAGGGCCGCCAGCGCCCCGATGGCGCCGAACATGCCGCCCATGATGTCGTTGACCGAAGAGCCGGCGCGTAGTGGCCGGCCCTCCGGGCCGGTCATGTAGGCCAGGCCGCCCATCATCTGCACCACTTCATCGAGGGCGGTGCGGTGCTCGTAAGGCCCCGGCAGGAAACCTTTGTGCGAAACGTAGACGAGCCGGGGATGGATCGCCGACAGGGTGGCGTAGTCCAGGCCCAGCTTTTCCATCGCCCCGGGCTTGAAGTTCTCGCTGAAGACGTCGGCGGTGACCACCAGCCGCTGCACCAGCTCGCGTCCGCGCGGATCGCGGGTGTCGATCGCCAGGCTCTTCTTGTTGCGGTTGAACAGCGGGAAGAAGCCGGCGCCCGCGCCCAGCAGGCGGCGGGTGTTGTCGCCCGCGGGCGGCTCGATCTTGATGACCTCGGCACCCAGGTCCCCGAGGATCAGGCCGCAGGTCGGGCCCATCACCATGTGGGTCATCTCGACGACGCGCAGGCCGGCAAGGGGCAGCGCGCAGGGGGTGTGGTGCGTGGCGGGCATGCTTGGCATGGGCGGAGACCCCGAAGGGTCTTGGTGCTTCTTGGTGCTATGCGTGGAATCCTGTCGATTCCAACTGCAAAGTCACGAATCGAAGCGATACGCGGTGGTCAATTCATCGCGGTATAGGCCATAGAGTAGCCGTCCATGAAAAACCGGCTCCCGTGCGCGACGCGCTCGACTTCCTTCCCGAAATCCTGAACGCACATCGAGGCCCACCATGACTGCACGCACTTCCTGCTTCCGGCTCCAAGTCGCCAACGAACTGCACCGCTTCATCGAGCAACAGGTGCTGCCCGCGGCCGGCGTGGGCAGCACCACGTTCTGGATGGGCTTCGACGCCATCGTCCACGACCTTGCGCCCAAGAACGCGGCATTGCTGGCCGAGCGTGAACGGCTCCAGGCGCGGATCGACGCCTGGCACCAGGCCCACCCTGGGCCCATCGCCGACATGCCGGCCTACCGCCGCTTCCTCGAAGAAATCGGCTACCTGGTGCCGCACCCCGGCCCCGTGCGAGCCACCACCGCGAAGGTCGATGCCGAACTCGCGGTGCAGGCCGGCCCTCAGCTTGTGGTGCCCATCCTCAACGCACGCTATGCGCTCAACGCCGCCAACGCGCGCTGGGGCTCGCTGTACGACGCCCTGTACGGCACTGACGTGATCCCGGAAACCGGCGGCGCCGAGCGCGATGCGGTGGGCTACAACCCCTCGCGGGGCGCCAAGGTGATCGAGTACGCACGCAACTTCCTCGACCAGGCTGTGCCGCTGGCCGGCGCCTCGCACAAGGACGCCACCGGCTACCGCGTGGCGGACGGGCGCCTGGAGGTGTCGCTGAAGAACGGCAGCCGCACGGGGCTGGCGAACCCGGCGCAGTTCGCCGGACACCGCGGCGATGCGGGCGAGCCGTCCTCGGTGCTGCTGGTCAATCATGGCCTGCACATCGACCTCCTCATCGACCGGCGCACCCCCATCGGCCGGGACGATCCCGCGGGCATCAGCGATGTGGTGCTGGAGGCGGCGCTCTCGACCATCCTGGACCTCGAGGACTCCGTGGCCGTGGTCGACGCCGAGGACAAGGTGCTCGCCTACGGCAACTGGCTGGGCATCCTCAAGGGCACGCTCACGGAGCAGGTCAGCAAGGGCGGCAAGACCTTTACGCGCGGCCTCAACCCCGACCGCGAGTACACCGGCGCCCACGGCCGGGCGCTCACGCTGCACGGCCGCTCGCTGCTGTTCGTGCGCAACGTGGGCCATCTGATGACCAACCCGGCCATCCTCATGGCCGATGGCCGCGAGATCCCGGAAGGCATCATGGACGCGGTCATCACCGTGACCATCGCCCTCGTCGACCTCAAGCGCCGCGGCAACTCGCGCACGGGCTCCATCTACATCGTCAAGCCCAAGATGCACGGGCCCAGGGAAGTGGCCTTCGCCAGCGAGCTGTTCGGCCGCGTCGAGGCGCTGCTCAACCTGCCGCCCGAAACGGTGAAGCTGGGCATCATGGACGAAGAGCGGCGCACCAGCGTCAACCTCAAGGCCTGCATCGCCGAGGCGGCCGGGCGCGTGGCCTTCATCAACACCGGCTTCCTCGACCGCACCGGCGACGAGATGCACACCGCGATGCGCGCAGGCCCGATGTTCCGCAAGGGCGACATGAAGACCAGCGCCTGGATCCAGGCCTACGAGCGCAACAACGTGCTGGTGGGTCTGGGCTGCGGCCTGCGCGGCCGCGCGCAGATCGGCAAGGGCATGTGGGCCATGCCCGACCTCATGGCAGCCATGCTCGAGCAGAAGATCGCGCACCCCAAGGCCGGCGCCAACACCGCGTGGGTGCCCTCACCTACGGCCGCCACGCTGCACGCGCTGCACTACCACCAGGTGAACGTGGCGCAGGTGCAGCAGGAGCTGGAGAAGATCGACGCCGACGCGCAGCGCGAGAACCTGCTGGCCGGCCTGCTGCAGATCCCGGTGGTGCAGGAGCCGAAGTGGTCGGCCGCCGAGATCCAACAGGAGCTGGACAACAACACGCAGGGCATCCTGGGCTACGTGGTGCGCTGGGTCGAGCAGGGTGTGGGCTGCTCCAAGGTGCCCGACATCCACAACATCGGACTGATGGAAGACCGTGCCACCTTGCGCATCTCCAGCCAGCACATCGCGAACTGGCTGCTGCACGGCGTGGTGAACGCCCGGCAGGTAACCGAAACGCTGCAGCGCATGGCGCGCGTGGTGGACGGGCAGAACGCCGGCGATCCGACCTACCGGCCCATGGCCCCGGACTTCGAGTCCTCCTATGCGTGGTGCGCCGCCCGCGACCTCATCTTCAAGGGCGTGGAGCAGCCCAGCGGCTACACCGAGCCGCTGCTGCATGCATGGCGGCAGAAGGCGAAGGCGCGCGGCTGAGGACCTGCACCATGTGCCTACCCGCGGCGGCCCGCGTGAAGACCACCGCCGCGGCAGGTGTCGACGCCGTGAATTCGTGCCGGCCGCAATGAACGCGGTGCGCGTTCCGCACGCCCGCGTGCAAGCGACCTTGGACGAGAATCGTCCGGTGATCCTTCAATCGGTGGGCCAGGGCCACTGACAGCACCTCCGGGCGTTGTCGCAGACGTCCTGCTTTCAGGAGGCACTGTCATGAAGATCAGCGACAAGACCCTTCTGGCCTACGTCGACAACGAGCTCGATCCGGCCACGCGCGCCGAAGTGGAGGCTGCCATCGCGGCCGATCCGTCGCTGGCGCGGCGCGTGGAGCAGCAGCGCTCGCTGCGCAAGCTGCTGGGCGCCGCCTACAACCCGGTGTTCCGCGACACCGTGCCGGCCCGGCCGCAACTCGTGCCGCCCGGCACGCCAACCGGCGCCAAGGTGCTCAAGCTCGCCGCCGCGCGCAAGGAGCGCACCCGAGAGACTCCCGCCTCCATCGCATGGGGGTGGGCGCCATGGGCCGGCCTGGCCGCGGGTTTGATGCTCGGCCTGTACTGCGGTCGCAGCGGCTGGCTCACCCTGCCCGGCGAGGACATCGTGGTGCAGGACACCCGGATGGTGGCGCGCGGCGCGCTGGCGCGGGTCTTGTCGACGCAGCTGGTCACCGAACAGCCGCCCGGCGCGGCCGTGAGGATCGGCACGAGCTTTCTGTCCCGAGGCCGGGAGCTCTGCCGCAGCTTCGCCTACGCCGGCGCAGGCAGCACCGGGCTCGCCTGCCGGCGCGGCAACGATTGGGAGTTGCGCCTGCTGATGCAGGAGCCCGCGGCGGCAGCGACCTCCATTCCGCCCGCGGTACAGCGCGCGGTCGACGAGCTTCGGCAAGGTGACCCGCTCGACGCGGCCGGGGAGCGCGCGGCCATGGGCAGGGGCTGGCGACCCTAGTGGATCCGCCCTCGAACGGGGGCATCACGGCCGACGCTATGCTCGGGGCGTCTTCGCAGCCACGCCCGCCCCATGAGCCCACAGCCTCCCGCCACACCCTTGCACGATGCGTTGAACCAGCCTGCGTCGGCCTTGCCCGCGCGCTGCGACGTGCTCGTGGTGGGGGCCGGTCCGGCCGGAAGCGCGGCGGCCATCACCCTGGCGCGCACCGGGCTCGACGTGGTGCTGGTCGATCAGCATGCCTTTCCGCGCGACAAGATCTGCGGCGACGGCCTCATTCCGGATGCCCACAAGGCGCTGCGCAAGCTCGGCGTGCTCGACGAAGTGATGGCGCAGGCTCAGCCGTGCACGCATGTGCGCTGCATCGGTCCGCGCGGTGGCTCGGTGGACGTGCCGGGCACGCTGGCGGTGCTGCCGCGCCGTGAACTGGACCTGATCCTTTGCCGCGCCGCCGTCTCGGCCGGCGCGCGTATGCATGCCCCGCTGCGCTTCGCGGCGCCGCTGGAAGAGGGCGGTCGGGTGGTGGGCGCCGAATTGAAGGCGGGCGACGCCACGTACACCCTGCGCGCCGACTGGGTGGTGCTCGCCACCGGCGCCGTGCCCCAGGGCCTGCTGGCGGCCGGCATGTCGCAGCGGCATACGCCCAGCGGCGTGGCGCTGCGCGGCTACGTGAGCCATCCGGGCATGGCCGGGCGCATCGACAAGCTGGACATCGTGTGGCACCGGGCGCTGAGCCCCGGCTACGGCTGGATCTTTCCGTGTCGCGATGCCGTGTTCAACGTGGGCGTGGGCATCGCCGACAGCCACGGCGAGCAGCGCGGCAACAAGCTGGGCAAGAAGAACTTCAACCTGCACGAGGTGTTCGAGGCGTTCACGCGCATCCATGCGCCTGCACGCGAGCTCGTGCAAGGCGGCGCTTGGGTGAGCCCGCTCAAGGGCGCCCCGCTGCGCTGCACGCTGGAAGGTGCGCGCTACTCGCGGCCGGGTTTGATCGTCACCGGCGAGGCGGCGGGCAGCACCTACTCGTTCAGCGGCGAGGGCATCGGCAAGGCGCTGGAGACCGGCATCCTGGCCGCCGAGGCGGTGGCCGAGGGCCGCGTGCAGCAGCAACCCGAAACCGAGGTGCGCGCGCGCTACGAGCAGGGGCTGCGGGCCCTGAAGCCTCGCTTCGACCTCTATGCCAGGGCCAACAAGGTCAACCGCCATCCGTGGCTCGCCGACCTGCTCATCTGGCGCGCGAAGAAGAGCGAGCGGCTGTTGCGGCGCATGAGTGGCGTGCTCAACGAGACCAGCAACCCGGGGCACCTGGTCACGTTCAAGGGCATGCTCCGGCTCTTCACCGAGTGACGCGAGTCCAGTAAAAGGAGGAGGCGGGATGTGTCAGCTTCTCGGCATGAACGCGAACACGCCCACCGACATCATGTTCAGCTTCACCGGCTTCGTGAGCCGCGCCGAGGAGCACAAGGACGGCTTCGGCATCGCGTTCTTCGAGGGACCCGGCGCGCGCATGTTCGTCGATGCGCAAAGCGCCCGGGTGTCACCGGTGGCGGAGATGGTGCGCCGCTACCCCATCCGCAGCGACCACATCATTGCCCACATCCGCAAGGCGACGCAGGGGCGCGTGGCGCTGGAGAACACGCATCCGTTCCAGCGCGAGCTGTGGGGGCGCTACTGGGTGTTCGCGCACAACGGCGACCTCAAGGGTTTCACGCCCCGCCTGCATGCCTCGTTCCGCCCCGTGGGGGGCACCGACAGCGAACTGGCCTTCTGCTGGCTGATGCAGGAGCTGGCGAAAGCGCATGCCAGCGTGCCGCCGATCGAGGAGCTCACGGCCACTTTGCGCGAGCTGGTGCCCTCCATCGCCCGCCACGGGACGTTCAACTTCATGCTGAGCCACGGCTCGGCCCTGTGGGCGCACTGCTCCACGCGGCTGTGCTACCTGGTGCGCCAGCATCCCTTCGGCCGCGCGCGGCTGCAGGACGAAGACCTGAGCATCGACTTCGCCGAGCGCACCGCCCCTTCGGACCGCGTCGCGTTGGTCGTGACCGAGCCTCTCACCAGCGACGAGAGCTGGACCGAGTTCGCGCCCGGCGAGCTGAAGGTGTTCGTCCACGGCGCACCGGCGTGATTGCCAGCGACAGGTTCAATGCATCGTCGGTCAGAACCGCAGGCGCATGCCCGCGGCCAGGCTGTGGCCTGGGTCCAGCCCGGTGACCCGGTCGTTCATGTACACCGCATACGCGTCCGTGCGCTTCGAAAGCGCATGGTCGTAGCCCAGGCTCACCGTGGTGTGCGAAGGCTCGATGCCTGAGAACCGGGCGCGCGCATAGCCGTATTGCGCGAGCACGCGCCCGGCGCCCACCGGCACGGTGGCGCCCAGACCCCAGATCTCCATCCGGCTGCCGGAGGAATCGCGTGTCTGCACGCGGGTGTACTGGCCATACAGCTTCGCGATCACCAGGTCGTAGGCCAGTCCGGTCTGCCAGGTTTCCTGCCGGGCAAAACCCGTCGGCAGGGCAGGCGACGGCGGCGAGATGCCCTCGCCGTGCCGCACCCGCTGCCAGGTGAGCGCGGCGGTCAGCGGCCCCTTTTCATAAGCGAGGCTCGCTCCGTAATTGGCGCCGCGCGAGCCGGTCGCGCCCTCTCCGAGGGCGGCGATCACGTGTTGCGTGAAGCCATTGCCGTCCTCGTCGCCGCTGGCGTAGGCGATGGAGTTGTTCCAGGCGCTGTCGCCGAAGAAGGGCAGCAGCGCCGGAGTGAACACCTGCCGCACGCTGGGCGAGAACGCATAGGAGTCGCCGAAGGCATTGAACTGCAGTGTCGTCATGAACAGCGGCGTGGTGTTGCGGCCGAGGACAGTGGTGCCGAACGCACCCGACAAGCCGATGTAGGCGTCGCGAGCCCAGAACGCGTCGCCGTCGAAACGGCCGGCGCGGCCGCTGTCCACGCGCAGGTAGTGCTCGAAGGCGTAGCGAGCCTTCAGCCCGCCGCCGAGATCGTCGCTGCCTCGCACGCCGATGAAGCTGGTGCTCATGCTCCCGCTGTCGACGCGCCGGTCGGCCGGCGCCCCGGAGTCCTGGAAGCGGCCGGCGGATACGTCCAGCAGGCCATGCAGCTGCAGTTCCTGCGCCGTCGCCGCGTCCGCAACGCAGAGGCAGGCGGCCAGGGCCACGCACAGCATGGGGAAACGGGACATCGGGTAGCTCCTTGGGATGGTGGGGTGCCGGCCTGGCCGCGAAGCTGCGATTCTGCCGCTCCGGTTCGACGATGCGATTTTCGACGCATCGTGACAAGGCCGTTTCCTCCGCGCCACAGTGCGCGCGGCCCGCACACGGCGGATTCCCGCAGAATGGCCGGCCGAGTCCGCGCAGGGAGGAAGCGATGGAACTCTCGATCAACGGCGAGCGGCGCGAGCTGCCCGACGCCGAAATCGCACCGGACATGCCCCTGCTCTGGGCGCTGCGCGACGTGCTGCGGCTCACCGGTACCAAGTTCGGCTGCGGCGTGGGCGCCTGCGGCGCCTGCACGGTCCATGTGGACGGCCGGGCCGCGCGCTCTTGCACCCTGCCGCTATCGGCCGTAGCAGGGCAGGCGGTGCACACCATCGAGTCGCTGGGCCGGCCCGACGAACCGCACCCGCTGCAGCGGGCGTGGGTGGCGCACCAGGTACCCCAGTGCGGCTACTGCCAGAGCGGCATGCTCATGGCCGCCGCCGCGCTGCTGGCGCAGAACCCGGCACCGAGCGATGCCGACATCGACGCAGCCATCACCAACCTCTGCCGTTGCGGCACCTATGCACGTGTACGCGAGGCCATCAAGACCGCGGCCCACGAGCTGCGCGGTGCGCGGCGCCCGGCCGGGCC
The DNA here is from genome assembly GCA_966248995.1 of uncultured Burkholderiales bacterium. Lineage (GTDB taxonomy): Bacteria > Pseudomonadota > Gammaproteobacteria > Burkholderiales > Burkholderiaceae_C > Albitalea. The sequence continues at coordinate 72,858 of CBINBY010000001.1, forward strand.
GCGCGCGGTCACGTCGAGGTCCTTGTGAAGCGCCGTGCACTGCTGCTGGCGGGCGCCGGCACGGCGGGCGCGCTCGTGGTGGGCTGGAGCGTGCTGCCTCCGCGCAGCCGCGTCGGCCGGCCCGGGCTGCTGCCCGCGCTCGAGGGCGAGGTGAGCCTCAACGGCTGGATCAAGATCGGCGCGGACGGTCACGTCATGCTGGCCGTGAACCGCAGCGAGATGGGGCAGGGCGTGCACACCGCGCTGGCCATGCTGGCTGCCGAGGAACTCGACGTGCCGCTGGACAGCGTGCAGCTGGTGCCGGCCGGCCACGACACGCTCTACGGCAACGTAGCTGCCTCGGTGGCCGCCCTGCCCCTCGACCCGCGGCTCGCCCAACCCGGCCGGGAGGACCTCGCGGTGCGCGCGGATCGTTGGCTGGTGAGCAAGCTGGCGCGCAAGCTCGGCATCAACGTCACCGGCAGTTCCAGCAGCGTGGCCGACGCCTGGGAGCCGCTGCGGCGCGCCGCAGCCACCGCGCGCGGCCAGCTGCTGGGGGCAGCTTCGTTGCGGTGGCGGCTGCCCGTGTCCGAACTTCGGGTGGACGGGGGCGTGGTGAGTCACCCCTCGGGCCTCAGGGCGCATTACGGCGAGCTCGCTGCCGAGGCCGCAGCCACGCCGCCCGGCGGCATGCGGCCCAAGGCACCGGACGAATGGCAGCTGATCGGCCGCAGCGCCCCGCGGCTCGACGTGCCGGCCAAAAGCGACGGCCGCGCGCAGTTCGGCATCGACGTGCGCTTGCCCGGCATGCTGTACGCCGCCGTGCGCCACGCGCCGCAGCTCGGCGGTGCATGGGGCGAGGTGGATGCCGATGCGGTGCTCGCGTGGCCGGGCGTGGAGCGACTCGTGCGCCTGCCGCCGATGGCCGGCGCGCAAGCCGCGCTGGCCGTGGTGGCTCGCACCAGCTGGCATGCCTTGCAGGCCGCTCGCTCGCTGCCGGTGCAGTGGACCGCTGATCCACTCGGCCCGGTCAACTCCAATGACATCGCCGATGAGCTTGCGCGAGCAGCGCGCGAAGCCGGCACGGAGCACGGCGATGAGTTCCTGCGTCGGGGAGATGCGGCACAGGCGCTGGCGGGCTCCACGCGCCGCGTCGAGGCGCTGTACCGCGCCCCCTACCTCGCCCACGCAGCGATGGAGCCCATCAACTGCACGGCGCTTGTGGGGGGCGGGCGCGTGGAAGTGTGGGCACCGACGCAGGCACCGGGCCTGGCGCGCGAACTGGCCGCGTGCGTCGCCGGAGTGGCGCCGGACGCCGTCACCGTGCATGTCACCTATCTCGGCGGCGCCTTTGGCCGGCGCCTGGAAATCGACTTCGTCGGCCAGGCCGTGCGGGTGGCCATGGAAACCGGCGGGCGACCCGTTCAGCTGCTCTGGTCGCGCGAGGAGGACCTGGGCCACGACTACTACCGGCCCTCCGCCGCGGCCTGGATGCAGGCCGGCTTCGACGCGGAAGGCCGGCTGCAGGCGCTGGCGTTCACGAGTGCGGGCGACACGGTCACGCCGCGGTGGGCCGGCCGTGTGCTCCCCGACGATTTGCGGGCCATGATGTCCGCCCTGCAGGTCGCCTCACCGCTGCTGCCGCGCGTAACTGCCCTGCCCGGCCCGCTGGACGGACCCGACCGGACCAGCAGCGAAGGTCTGTTCGACCACCCCTATCGCGTGGCGCACCAGCGGGTCGCGCATGTGGCCACGCGCCACGGCGTACCCGTGGGCTATTGGCGATCCGTGGGTCACTCGCACAACGCCTTCTTCCGCGAGAGTTTCATCGACGAGCTGGCTCATGCCACGGGCCAGGACCCGGTGGCATTCCGCCTTTCGCTGCTGTCCGACATGCCCCGTCACGCGGCGGTGCTGCATCGCGCCGCCTCCAAGGCAGGTTGGGGCGACACGCCGCCGAAGGGCCGTGCGCGCGGCGTGGCGCTGCACGAGTCGTTCGACACCATCGTGGCTCAGGTCGTCGAGCTGTCCCTGCCGGGCGGCCGCCCCCGGCTGCATCGCGTGGTGTGCGCGGTGGACTGCGGCGTGGTGGTGAATCCCGGCATCGTGGCCCAGCAAATGGAAGGCGGGGTCGTCTTCGCCCTGACGGCGGCCTTGCACGGGCGCATCGACGTTGTCGACGGCGTGGTGCAGCAGACCAACTTCCCCCAGTACCGCCTGGCGCAGATGGCCGATGCGCCGGTGGTCGAGACGCACCTCCTGCCCAGCACGCGGCCTCCGTCGGGGGTGGGCGAGCCAGGCGTGCCGCCGCTGGCACCCGCACTGGCGAACGCCTGGTTCGCGCTCACGGGAGAGCGTAGGCGGGAGCTGCCGCTGCTCGGCTGAGCTACTACTGTCGTGCGGCGTGGAGCTCGTCGCGCGCGGCCAGGGCTGCGGCCCGCGCCGCGTCCGCGAAATCGTCGCCCGCGCTCGCGTACAGCACGGCCCGCGAGGAGTTGACGATGATGGGCGCCACAGTGCGGCCGCCTTGAGCGCGCCAACCGGCTCGCACGGTCGCGCGGGCGTTGCCGCCCTGGGCGCCCACGCCGGGGATCAGCAAGGGCAGCGTGGGGGCCAGTTCGCGCACCCGCTCGATCTCTGCCGGGAAGGTGGCTCCCACCACCAGCCCCAGCTGACCGGTGCGGTTCCATGGTCCCTGTGCCAGCCGGGCAATGTGCTCGTAGAGGAGCTCGCCGCTTTCCAGCCTTTGCGCCTGCAGGTCGGAGCCGCCCGGGTTGGACGTGCGGCACAAGAGGATCAGGCCCTTGTCGGAATGACGGAGGTAGGGCTCGATGGAGTCGAAGCCCATGAAGGGCGAAAGCGTCACCGCATCGGCCTGGTAGCGCTCGAAGGCTTCGCGGGCGTACTGCTCGGCCGTGCTCCCGATGTCGCCGCGTTTGGCGTCGAGGATGACGGGCACTTCGGGCGCCGACTGGCGGATGTGCGCCATCAGCCGCTCCAGCTGCGCCTCGGCGCCGTGCGCGGAAAAGTAGGCGATCTGCGGCTTGTACGCGATGACGAGGTCCTTCGTGGCGTCCACGATGGCCGCGCAGAAGTCGTAGATCCGGCTCGCGTCGCCGCGCCAGCCCCCAGGAAAGCGGGCCGGATCTGGATCCAGCCCCACACACAGCATCGAGCGGTTCAGCGCCTCGGCATGCGCGACGGCGTCGATGAAATTCATGCGCGCCATCGGTGCCTCACCCCGCGCCGCCGATGCGAGCGGCCAGCTCGCGGGCCTTGCCGAGGTAGCTGGACGGCGTCAGGGCGAGCAAACGTTCCTTCTCGGCCTCCGGAATCTCCAGCGATGCGATGAACCGGCGCATCGCATCGCGCGTGATGGCCTTGCCGCGCGTGAGCTCCTTCAGCCGCTCGTACGGATGGGGCAGCCCGTAGCGGCGCATGACGGTCTGGATCGGCTCGGCCAGCACCTCCCAGGCTTCGTCGAGGTCGGCCTGCAGGGCCTCGCGATTGACCTCCAGCTTGGCCAGCCCGCGCAGCAGGCTCTCGTAGCCCAGCACGGTGTAGCCCAGCGCAACGCCCATGTTGCGCAGCACCGTGCTGTCGGTGAGGTCGCGCTGCCAGCGGCTGATGGGCAGCTTCTGGCTCAGGTGGGCGAGCAGCGCATTGGCCAGCCCGAAGTTGCCCTCGGCGTTCTCGAAGTCGATGGGGTTGACCTTGTGCGGCATCGTGGAGGAGCCGATCTCGCCCTCGACGGTGCGCTGCTTGAAGTAGCCCAGGCTGATGTAGCCCCACACGTCGCGCGACCAGTCGATGAGGATGGTGTTGGCGCGGGCCGCGGCGTCGAACAGCTCGGCCATGTAGTCGTGCGGTTCGATCTGCGTGCTGTACGGATTGAAGGTCAGGCCCAGCTTCTCTTCCACCACATGCCGACTGAAGGCTTCCCAGTCGAACTCGGGGTAGGCGGCGAGGTGCGCGTTGTAGTTGCCCACCGCGCCGTTCATCTTGGCCAGCAGCTTCACCGACGCGATGCGATCGCGCGCATTGGCCAGGCGCGCCACCACGTTCGCAATCTCCTTGCCCACGGTGGTAGGGCTGGCCGCCTGCCCGTGGGTGCGGCTGAGCATGGGCACGTCAGCCAATTGCACCGCCAACGCCGAGAGCGCGTCGCAGATGCGCTGCAACGTGGGCAACAGCGCTTCGGTGCGCGCCGCCTTGAGCATCAGCCCGTGACTCGTGTTGTTGATGTCCTCGCTGGTGCAGGCGAAGTGCACGAACTCGCCTGAAGACTTGAGCTCCACGTTGCTGTCGAAGCGGCCCTTGAGCCAATACTCCACGGCCTTCACGTCGTGGTTGGTGGTGCGCTCGATCTCCTTAATCGCCAGCGCGTCGGCCTCCGAAAAGCGCGCCACCAGCCCGCGCAGCAGGCCACGCGCCGCCTCGCTGAGCGGTTTGAACTCCGCAAAGCCGGCGTCGGACAGCGCGATGAACCACTCCACCTCGACCTGCACGCGTCGGTGCATCAACCCGAACTCCGACAGCAGCGGCCGCAGCGCCGCGGTGCGCGAGGCATAGCGGCCGTCCAATGGCGAAAGGGCGGTGATGGCAGAAAGCGTCATGGCAGGCGCGGCCGCGGCGGGCCGGAAGGGTGGGCGGGGAGAAGCCGCAATTTTAGGTGTTGACTTCCCCGCGGCCTGGCCCGGCAAGGGTTCCGGAGCCGCAGAATCGTGCTCATGCATCCGCCCTCGCAACCGCACCAGCCCCGCATCCACTCCTTGCCCCACGCGCACGACTTGTCGCCCTGGCAGCACAGCCATCACTTCGACACCGGCAACCGCCTGGGCGAATCCCGCACGCGCTGGGTGCTGGCCCTCACGCTGGTCACGATGCTTGCGGAAATCGGAGCGGGCTGGTGGACGGGCTCGATGGCGCTGCTGGCCGACGGCTGGCACATGGGCACGCATGCGCTCGCGCTCGGGGTGGCCACAACAGCCTATGCGATGGCGCGCCGGCATGCGGCGGACACCCGCTATGCCTTCGGTACCTGGAAGATCGAGGTGCTCGGCAGCTTCGCGAGCGCGGTGGTGCTCGGCGTCGTTGCGGTGGGCATCCTGGCGGAATCGGCCCTGCGGCTGTGGCGCGCCGAACCCATCGATGTTCTTTCGGCGTTATGGGTAGCCATCATCGGCCTCGTGGTGAACCTTGCTTCCGCGTGGCTTCTGCACGGGGCCGGCGAAGCACACGGCCATGCGCACGATCACGGGCACGCGCACGAAGACCACGCCCATGGCGACTCACATGCCGCGCATGCTCACAAGGATCTCAACCTGCGAGCCGCCTACGTCCATGTGCTGGCCGACGCGCTCACCTCGCTGCTGGCCATCGGCGCGCTGGCCGGTGCCTGGTGGATGGGTTCGACCTGGCTCGATCCGCTGGTGGGTGTGCTGGGCGCGATCGTCATCGCCGTGTGGGCAGCGGGCCTGATGCGCGAGTCGGGCGCGGTGCTGCTCGACCGGGAGATGGACCATCCGCTGGCACACGAGATCCGCCAGGACATCGAGTCCGACGGCGATGCCAAGGTGGCCGATTTACACGTGTGGCGCGTGGGCCGCGCCCAGTTCGCCGCCATCGCCTGCGTGGTAGCGGACGCGCCGCAGCCACCCTCCGTGTACCGCCAGCGCCTGGCACGGCACGAGGAACTCGTGCATGTGTCGTTGGAAGTCAACCTCTGCCCGGGCGAACGAACGCATTGACCGGCGGGTGTCACCCCCGCATGCCCGGGGCCAGTTCCGATTCGGGGGGTATGTCTCGGTGAACCAGATTGGCGCTGCCAGACCCCCGTGGTAAAAAAGCGCGTCGCGTGCCTCGTATCTCTGACCCGGTACGAATTCCCAATACTGTTCTTCCCAGCCCACCGGGCAAAGGGAAACATCGCGAGGATATCGAGCACAGTTGGCGAGCGACGCGCCAGGACGCGGTTGAGGGACCGAATTGAAAACGCTGCACACGTTCATCATTTGCTGGCCCGGCAAGGAAGAGTACGCCGAGCAAATCTCATCTCATCTTGTCGGCGGCGTTGATCCGGTCACCGTCATCTATTCCACGTCGGATGAATCGGTTCGAAATGGCTCCGGTACATGGGTCCAGGTGCCGAACGCGTGGTTCTATGGTCGGAAGTTTCGACGGGCGGCCGAGCTGAGTTCCGCGGACATTACCTTGATCATCCACGCCGACGTGTCGTGCACCGACTGGAAAAGAATCGTGGATCGTTGCAAGGAAATCCACGAAATCGTGCCGTCCCTCGGTGTCTGGAGCCCGGAGGTCAATTTCACGCCTTGGGATACGCCCTCCGTCGAAATCAGCCGCGATCCCGAGAATCAGCTGTCCTTCGTCACCCAGACGGACGGCATTGTGTGGAGCGTTTCAAAGCCGGTCCTTGAGCGGCTCAAGGAATTGGAGTACGAGGAAAACAATCTGGGCTGGGGAATCGATTGGGCAGCGATTTCATTCGCCTATGCCAACAACCTGCTCGTCGCGCGAGACCTGTCGGTCGAGGTGGTACACCCGAGAAGTACCGGTTACGGGTATGGAGACGCCTGTGGGCAGATGGACCGCTTCTTGGCCCAGCTTTCGCGTCAAGAACAGGTGGCTTGCAAGCTGCTAAGCGACTTCGTGGCGCACAAGCGGGCTGCACAGCGTTCTTGATCGGTCAGTCTTAACCAGGGAGCGAATCCCTGGACGTGCCGTGGGGAGCCGGTGCTGCGCACCCGGCACAACCGTATCAGACCGATTCCGAGCGATTCGGCATCGATTGAAGCGCGGCGAGCCTCTCCGGCGTGCCGACATCGGTCCATTCGCCGCCCCATCGCTCGGCGCTCACGCGGCGCGCCCGGATAGCGGCTTCAAGGCAGGGCCTCAGTGCGGCGCGGGTGCCGGGCGTGACACCGTCCACCAACCCGGGGCGCATCAGACCGACGCTCGCCCAGGTGTAGCGCTCGGAGGCATCCAGCACGGCGTAGCCCGCACCGTCCATCCCAAAGTCCCCGCCAGGATGGTGAGGCGCGTTCGGCACGAGCCACAAGTGCGCCAGCTGCGCGCCCTCCTCGAAGCGCCGGGCGCTCTTTGGATCGAACACGAAACCCGGGATGAACACGTCGCCCGACACCACCCAGAAGGCATCGGCATCGCCGGCCAGCAGCGGCAGCGCCTTTGCGATGCCGCCGGCTGTTTCGAGTGCCCCGCCGTGGTCGCGACCCTCCGTCGAGTAGGCAATGCGCACGCCGTAGCGCGACCCGTCGCCCAGCACCACCGGGAACTGCTCCTCCAGCCACGCGGTGTTGATCACCACCTCCCGCACGCCGGCGCGGGCCAGCGCCAGCAAGTGCCACTCGATGAGCCGCCGTCCGCGCACTTCCAGCAAGGGCTTGGGCGTGTGATCCGTGAGCGGGCGCATCCGCTCGCCGCGGCCGGCTGCCAGGATGATGGCCTTCATCGCGCGGCCTCGCCAACGGTCCCGGGTGCATTCATGGGCCGCGATTATCAGGCCCGTAGAATCCCGGGCTTTCCCTCCCAACCGCCTTCGGGACCTACCGCATGGCCGCTGCGCTCGCCTCCCCGGCTTCCCAGACTTTCCACCCCCACCTCATGGCAAACGCGATCCGCGCGCTGGCCATGGACGCTGTCCAGCAGGCGAATTCCGGCCATCCCGGTGCGCCCATGGGCATGGCCGAAATCGCGGTGGCACTGTGGGGGCGCCACCTGCGCCACAACCCGGCCAACCCGCAGTGGCCCGACCGCGACCGCTTCGTGCTGTCCAACGGTCACGGCTCGATGCTCCTTTACGCGCTGCTGCACCTCACTGGCTACGATTTGCCGATGAGCGAGCTGCGCAACTTCCGCCAGTTGCACAGCAAGACGCCCGGCCATCCCGAAGTCGGCATCACGCCCGGTGTCGAGACCACCACCGGCCCGCTGGGCCAGGGTCTGGCCAACGCCGTGGGCATGGCCCTGGCCGAGAAGCTCCTCGCGCACGAGTTCAACCGTGACGGGGTTGCGGTGGTGAACCACCACACCTACGTCTTCATGGGCGACGGCTGCCTCATGGAAGGGATCAGCCACGAGGCCTGCGCCCTGGCTGGCGCGTGGAAGCTCGGCAAGCTGATCGCCTTCTACGACGACAACGGCATCAGCATCGACGGCCAGGTCGACCCCTGGTACGTGGACGACGCAGCACGCCGCTTCGAGGCCTACCGCTGGAACGTGATCGGCCCCATCGACGGCCACGACGTGGACGCGGTCGACCAAGCCATCGCGCAAGCCAAGCAGAGCGTCGACCAGCCGAGCGTCATCATCTGCAAGACCACGATCGGCAAGGGCGCACCCACGCGCGCCGGCACCGCCAAGGCTCACGGCGAGGCGCTCGGCGTCGAGGAGATCCAGCGCACGCGCGACGCGCTGGGCTGGGTGCACGAGCCCTTCGTCGTACCCGAATCCGCCTACGACCTCTGGGATGCCCGGGCTGCCGGCACGCGGGCCGAGACCGAGTGGAACGAGCGCCTCGCGGCCTATCGCACCGCGCACCCCGAGCTGGCGGCCGAGCTGGTGCGCCGGCTCAGGGGCGAGCTGCCCGAGGGCTTTGCACATTGCATCGAGGAAGCCGTGGCAGCCGCGCATGCCAAGGCCGAGACGGTGGCCACACGCAAAGCCAGCCAGATCGCTCTGGAGGCGTACACCCGCGCACTGCCCGAGCTGATCGGCGGCAGCGCCGACCTCACCGGCTCCAACCTCACCCAGACCAGCTCCACCCCGTCGCTACGCTTCGGCGACGAGGGCCAACCCAACGGCGGACGGCACATCAACTACGGCGTGCGCGAGTTCGGCATGGCCGCCGTGATGAACGGCCTGGCGCTGCACGGCGGCCACATTCCTTACGGCGGCACCTTCCTCACCTTCAGCGACTACAGCCGCAATGCCGTGCGCATGGCCGCGCTGATGAAGCAGCGGGTGATCCACGTGTTCACGCACGACAGCATCGGCCTGGGCGAAGACGGCCCGACGCACCAGTCGGTGGAACACGCCGCCGCGTTGCGCCTCATCCCCGGCCTGGAGGTCTGGCGTCCCGCCGACACGGCCGAGACGGCGGTGGCCTGGGCTTGCGCGCTGCAAAGTGCCACGCGTCCGACCGCGCTGCTGCTCTCACGCCAGAACCTGCCCTATGCACCGAAGGCCTCCACCGCGCTAATCGCACGGGGCGGCTACGTGCTCGCGGAGCCGTCCGAAGTGGGCCTGCGCAAGAAGCCCCAGGCCGTGTTGATCGCCACGGGTTCGGAGGTGCAGCTCGTGCTGCATGCGCAGCAGCAGCTCGCGGTGCATGGTGTCGCGGTGCGGGTGGTGTCCATGCCGTCGACGACCGTGTTCGACCGGCAGGACGGCGCCTACCAGCGCAGCGTGCTGCCACCCGATCTGCCTCGCGTGGCGGTCGAGGCCGGCGTGACCGCGTTCTGGTGGAAGTACGGCTGCGCCGCCGTGGTGGGTGTCGATACCTATGGCGAGTCGGCGCCGGCCGGTGTGTTGTTCAAGCATTTCCACATCACGCCCGAGAACGTGGCGGCCACGGTACTGCAGGTGCTGAGGGGATGACCCCGGCGCCGCGCGGGATGGCCTGGTCGAGGCGCGTGGCGGCGACCTGGGCCGTCGCCGCGCTGGCCGGCTGCACATTGAGGCCCCCGGCCGTGCCGGGACCTTCCACCACCCCCGAGGAAGCCTGCCGCGCCGTGCGCGAGAGCCTCTCCGCGGCCGTACCACCCGGCGAATCGCTCGACGACCTGCAGGCCCGCGGCTTGCGCGTGCGAACACCGCTCAGCTTCGCACCCGGTGCCGCACCCCGAGCCGTTCAGCCCGGCGGCGCGGCCGTGCGCCTCATGATCGACCCCGAAGGCCGCGTGGTCCCGGGTTCGCCGAAGACACTCAAGCACATCGGCGAGCCGCAGATCGCCATCGCCGTGGAGGCCGCTGCGCTCTCAATGAGCTTCGAGTTCGAAGGCGGCGCCCGGCCTGCAGGCGCCATCGCCTTGACCGCCGTGTACGCGGCTTGTCCGCGATCCTGAGATGAGAGACCGCCCGACGAGACCTGAGCGGCTGCTGGCCACGCGACAATCCGCCAGCCCCGGCTGCCCCGTCGGCCACCGATTCGAGACGCCACTTACGGAGACCTGACCCATGACCATCAAAGTCGCCATCAACGGCTACGGCCGCATCGGCCGCAACGTGCTTCGCGCCCATTACGAAGGCGGCAAGAAGCACGACATCCAGATCGTCGCGATCAACGACCTCGGCAAGCCGGAGACCAACGCGCACCTGACCAAGTACGACACCGTGCACGGCCGCTTCCCCGGCACCGTGACGGTCGAGGGCGAGCACATGGTGGTCAACGGCGACCGCATCCGCGTGCTGGCCAACCGCAACCCCGCCGAGCTGCCGTGGAAGGACCTCGGCGTCGACGTGGTCATGGAATGCACCGGCTTCTTCACGACCAAGGAGAAGGCCTCGGCCCATCTCACGGGCGGCGCCAAGAAGGTGATCATTTCCGCGCCCGGCGGCAAGGACGTGGACGGCACCATCGTCTACGGCGTCAACCACCACACCCTCAAGGCGGCGCACACGGTCATCTCCAACGCCTCGTGCACCACCAACTGCCTGGCCCCGCTGGTCAAGCCGCTGCACGATGCCATCGGCCTGGAAAGCGGCCTGATGACGACCATCCATTCGTACACCAACGACCAGGTCCTCACCGACGTCTATCACGAGGACCTGCGCCGCGCGCGCTCGGCCACGCAGTCGATGATCCCCACCAAGACCGGCGCTGCCGCCGCGGTGGGCCTGGTGATGCCCGAGCTGAACGGCAAGCTCGACGGCTTTGCCATGCGCGTGCCCACCATCAATGTGTCGGTGGTCGACCTGAGTTTCGTGGCAAAGAAGCCCACCACGGTCGATGAGGTGAACGCCGTCCTCAAGGCCGCCAGCGAAGGCGCCCTCAACGGCATCCTGGGCTACAGCACCGAGCCACTGGTGTCGATCGACTTCAACCACAACCCGCTGTCCAGTGTGTTCGACGCCACGCAGACGCGCGTCTCGCCTGATGGCCGCCTGGTCAAAGTGCTGAGCTGGTACGACAACGAGTGGGGTTTCTCCAACCGCATGCTCGACACCACCGTTGCGCTGATGAACGCAAAGTGAGCTTGAACCCGGGCACCCCCGGGTTGCCGGATCCAGGGGCGATGCTCATCTTGGGCATCGCCCCTTCTTCTAGGAGAGCCGATTCGGGCAACGTGCGTTGGACGTGACTTCCGGCCGTGCATGCAGATTGCGACGAAACATCTCATTACCGTATGAAGTGACTGCAGCGCAATCGTCGCATCCAGTGTCCACCCTACACTGCTCCGCCACAAGAGCCGGCGCAGACCGGCGATTGCTCCATCCCGAACATCGGCTACGAAAGGCCGCCCGATGCGCTGCGCCCTGCTCTCACTCGCCGCGATCAATGCCGTCCTGGCCTGCCTCGCGCTGCAGGCATCGCAAGCGCGGGCGGCGACCGATGCTGCTGCTGCCACCAGCCAGCACGAGCTGGTCGCGCGCGTGATCGTCAAATACCGCGACCACTCGCCGACGATGCGCGCGTTGTCCGTCCGACCGGCCAGCCAGCGCCAGGCCCAGATGGCGGCCGCCCTGGCCCGGCGCTGGGGCCTCTCGCTGGTCGACGGGCACCCGATCGGGGAACGTGCGCAGCTCGTCATCGGCCACGGCATCAGCTCCGCCGAGCTCGCTTCGAAGCTGGCCGCTGACAGCGAGGTCGAGTACGCCGAGCCCGACCGGCGGCGCACCATCCGGGCCGTGCCAAACGACCCGCTGTATGACGATAACCAGGTCACCGCGACGCCCACGGTCGGCCAGTGGTACCTGCGGCCGCCAACATCCACCAACGTGTCGGCCGTCAACGCGCAGGGCGCGTGGAGCACAACGCGGGGCACCAGCAGCATCGTGGTGGCCGTGCTGGATACGGGCGTGCGCTTCGATCATCCCGACCTCATCGGCAAGCTGCTACCCGGCTACGACTTCGTCAACGACACCAAGACCGCCAACGACGGCGACGGACGCGACGCCAATCCCTCGGACCCCGGGGACTGGGTGACGTCAAGCGAGATCAACAGCGACCCCTCGTTCGCCAACTGTTCGGCAACCGCCAGTTCGTGGCACGGCACGCAGGTGGCCGGGATCATTGGCGCGGCCACGCAGAACGCCTTTGGCATGGCCTCGGTGGCACCCAACGTGATGGTCCTGCCCGTACGCGTGCTGGGCAAGTGCGGTGGGTTCGACTCCGACATCCAGGCTGCCATGCTGTGGGCGGCCGGGTTGAGCGAAAGCCCCGTGCGCAATCCGCATCCCGCCAAGGTACTGAACCTCAGCCTGGGCGGCGAGGGTGCGTGCACCACGAGCTACAAGGACGTCATCGCGCGGCTTACGGATGCCGGAGTCACGGTCGTCGTATCCGCAGGCAACGATGCCGGCCTGGCCGTCGATTCCCCAGCCAACTGCGAAGGCGCATTCGCCGTCGCCGGCCTGCGGCATGCGGGCAGCAAGGTCGGGTTCTCCAGCATTGGCCCGGAGGTGACCATCAGCGCGCCGGCCGGCAACTGTGTCAACGAAACCGGGGCGTGCCTCTTTCCGCTGCTCACCACCGACAACCTCGGTTCAACCAGCCCGGGCAGCAACACCTTCAGCAACAGCACCCAGGCCTCCTTCGGTACCAGCTTCTCAGCGCCGTTGGTGTCGGGCACCGTGGGCCTGATGCTCTCGGTCAATCCGCAACTCACGCCAGCACAAATCAAGAGTGCAGTTCAGGCCAGCGCGCGTCCGTTCCCGACGAGTGGCGCCGGAAGCTTGCCCACCTGCCATGCGCCGAACGGCACGGAGCAACTGGAGTGCTACTGCACCACATCCACCTGCGGCGCCGGCATGCTGGACACCGCTGCGGCGGTGCAGATCGTGACGCCCGCGACGGCGCCCGTCGTGCCCATCAGTGCGTCGACCGCCAACCCGTCGCTCGGCACCCAGGTCACGCTGGAAGCCTCCGAAGCGGCGGCGCAAGCCGGACGTTCCGTCGCGTCCTACGCCTGGAGCATCGTGTCCGGCGAGGGGCTCGCGCAGTTCACCAGCGCCACCGACGGGCCCACGGCAACCCTGCAGGCGCTGGGCTCCGGCTGGGTCACGGTCATGCTGACCGTGACCGACAGCACCGGCGAAAGCACATCGTCGCGCACGATGTTTGCCATCAGCGGCCCACCCACCGCCGCCATCTCGCCCACCGCGGCCAGCGTGACCATCGGCACGACGGCCACGCTGAGCGCGGCGTCGTCCACCGGCGTAGGTGGACGGGTGATTGCGCAGTATCAGTGGGAGGTGACCAGCGGTAATGCAGCGCTGAGCCTCATCGGGAACGTCACCGGACCCAGCGTGACCCTGCACGGCCGGGCCGTGGGGGATGCCGTGGTGAGACTGACCTTGACCGACGATGCGGGCCAGAGCACCAGCACCGAGGCGCAGGTCACCATCACGCCGGCGCCACCTCCTTCCAGCGGCGGTGGTGCGCTGGGCTGGGGCTGGCTGATCGCACTCGCCGCCGCCGTGGCCGCCACGCGGCGCGCCGTGGAGGGCCGCACCGGCTGACCTGTCGCGGAAACGCGTCGCAGGCGCGGTCAGGGTCGAGCGCAGGCGGAGAACCCTTTGCCCAGGGCGTCCAGATGCAGCCCTGCGACCCGGGCGGTCAGCCCCGCATCGGCGCTTTGCACGCGCAGCATGTAGACCACCGACCCGTCGCGCTCGACGACCACGCGAGACCATGTGCCGCCAGGCAGGGTGGCTGCGAGCGCGGCTTCCGCGGGACCCAGCGTGCGGGCATCGAAGGGCCCCGCTTCCAGACAGGGCGTGCGGGCCTGTGCCGTGGTGGCCTCGGCCGCCACCACTTGGGCCGCCAAAGCTTCAGGCGAGACGATGCGCATAGCTTCGGGCTTCACCTGCTGCGCCAACCGCTCGGGCTCACGGTCGCCCGTGGCCCGTATGCCCACCAAACCGTCGATCCAACCCTGGGTCCAGACGAGGAACAGCGCATTGGCGAGCACCAGCAGCGCCACGAGCAGGCGCATCGGTCAGGCCTCGGGCGGCTCGGGCTGCAGGCGCACGCTGACCTCGCCGCTGCCCACCTCGCGCAGAACGCCGTCGGGCGTGCGCACCAGCAGCTCACCGGTGTCTGACACGCCTTCCGCCTGCCCCTCGGCCACGTCGGCCTGCGTGGTGCGCACCATTCGGCCGCGAAGCAGATCGCGCCGGGCATAGGCCGCCGCAAAGGCGGCGAAACGTTCGCGCTCGAAACGCTGCACCGCATCGGCCAGGGGCTTGGCGACCTGAGCCAGCACGCGCGGCGCACCGGCTTGCTCGTCGATCTCCTGCACACAGGCATAGCCACCAGCGACCTCGCCGCCGGCCAGCGGCAGCACGTTGATGCCCACCCCGATCACGGCCAAGCGCTTGGCGCCAGCCGGTACGGTCTCGATCAGGATGCCGCCCAGCTTGCGACCCGTGCCCGAGGCGTCGACAAGCCAGAGGTCATTCGGCCACTTCAAGGCAATGTGCAACGGCCCGGCCGGCTGGCCCTCGGGCCAAGGGTCCAGGGCATCGGCCAGTGCCACGCCGACGGCCAGGGACAGGCCCGCCCAGTCGCGCGGGGCGAGAGCCAGCGCGAGGGAAAACGTGAGCGATGCACCGGGTGCAGCCTGCCAGACTCGGCCATGTCGCCCGCGACCGTGCGTCTGGTGCTCGGCCACGAGGAGACACGGCTGCAAGTCGGCCGCCCGACGGCCGAAGGCGCGGCTCTCCACACTCTGGCGCACCTGCACCGGCTCGCCGTTGTCGCTGAGAGGCGGTGCGATTCGCGCACGCTCCAGCAGGGCGGTGTTGGTGGAGGCGATGCGGGCCACCACCTCGACGCTCAGCCCGGGCAACTGCGGGGACAACTGCTCCCACAAGGCCTCGGCGCCCCACTGGAGCGCATGCTCGGTCGGGCTCACCGCTTGGGCGCCAGCATGGTGCCGCGGCAGCGGCGGGCGCCGCACCGGCAGGCGTACTGCTTCTTCAGGGCCGGCGTGTAGCGCTCGTCGATCACCAGACCGTAGTCGTAGAAGAGCTCCTCGCCCGGCTTGAGCGCGCGCAGCGACTTGATGAACACCCGGCCGTCCGTCTCGTCGGCCTCGCAGTTGGGCTCGCAGGCATGGTTGATCCAGCGCGCGGCGTTGCCGCCGTGCTTGGCATCTATTACGTGGTGCTCGTCGATGTGGAAGTAGAAGGTGTGGTGCGGGTCGGACGGGTCGTGCGGATGCCGCCGCAGCGCCTCGTCCCACGTAATGATCTCGCCCAGGTATTCGATGATCACGTCGCCCTTGGAAATGGGCTGCAGCGCGAACACCCCCTTGCCGTGCACGCCCGAGCGCCGAACCTGGATCCGCCTGCCCGGGCGGGCGGCGGCGGTGCGGGGGGCCTTGTCGGTACTGGCTTGCGTCATCGACGTGTTTGGGTACATTGAATTCATGGGTGCGCGCGCGTGTGTGTGCGTGCGCGAGTAGCCCGGATTGTATTGATGCAACGCGGCCCGCCAAGCGGCTGCGCGAGAGCCCTTACGCATGAGCAAGAGCCTGGTCATCGCCGAGAAGCCGTCCGTCGCGCAGGACATCGTGCGCGCACTGACCGCCGTCGCCGGCAAGTTCGAGAAGCATCCGGAGTACTTCGAGAACGAGCGCTACATCGTCACCTCCGCGGTGGGTCACCTCGTGGAGATCAAGGCGCCCGAGGAGTTCGACGTCAAGCGCGGCAAGTGGAGCTTCACGCACCTGCCGGTCATCCCGCCGCACTTCGACCTCGCGCCCATCGACAAGGCCAAGACACGGCTGAACGCCGTGGTGAAGCTGGTCAAGCGCAAGGACGTTACCGAGCTGATCAACGCCTGCGACGCGGGGCGCGAGGGCGAGCTGATCTTCCGGCTGATCGTCCAGTACGCGGGCGCCGACAAGAAGGGCGTCGCCAAGGCGATCAAGCGCCTGTGGCTGCAAAGCATGACACCGCAGGCCATCCGCGAGGGCTTCGACCGCCTGCGTACCAACGAGGAGATGCTGGGGCTGTCGGATGCTGCGCGCAGCCGCAGCGAGGCCGACTGGCTGGTCGGCATCAACGGCACTCGTGCGATGACGGCTTTCAACTCGCGCGACGGGGGATTCTTCCTCACCACGGTCGGTCGGGTGCAGACGCCCACCTTGTCCATCGTCGTCGAGCGCGAGGAGAAAATCCGCCGGCATGTGCCTCGCGACTACTGGGAAGTGCGCGGCACTTTCGAGGCCGAGGCGGGCGTCTATGAAGGCAAGTGGTTCGATCCCAAGTTCAAGAAGGACGAGACCGACGCCGAGAAGCGCGCCGACCGCCTGTGGACCGAGAACGACGCGCAGGCCATCGCGCAGGCCGTCCGCGGGCAACCCGGCACGGTCAGCGAGGAGGCCAAGCCGAGCACCCAATCCAGCCCGCTGCTCTACGACCTGACCAGCCTGCAGCGCGAAGCCAACGCACGCCTGGGCTTCTCGGCCAAGACGACACTGTCGATCGCGCAGGCGCTGTACGAGAAGCACAAGGTGCTCACCTACCCGCGGACCGACTCGCGTGCGCTGCCCGAGGATTACGTCGCGGTGGTCAAGGACACGGTGCAGATGATCGCCGGAGAGGATCTGCCCGGCCCGATGCGCGCCCTCGCGCCGCATGCGAAGAAGGCATTGAAGGAGGGCTACGTCAAGCCCGCCAAGCGCGTGTTCGACAACGCCAAGGTGTCGGACCACTTCGCCATCATCCCTACGCTGCAGGCGCCCAGGTCGCTGAGCGAGGTGGAGGCCAAGCTGTACGACATGGTCGTCAAGCGCTTCCTGGCGGTGTTCTTCCCGCCCGCGGAATACCTCGTCACCACACGCATCACGCAGGTGGCGGGTCATTCGTTCCAGACGAACGGCAAGGTACTGGTCAACCCCGGCTGGCTTGCGGTGTACGGCAAGGAGGCGCAGGACGAGGACGCGACGCTGGTGCCCGTGCAGCCCAACGAGCGCGTGCTCACCGAAGAGGCCGTAGTGAGCGCCTTGCGCACCAAGCCGCCGCCTCGCTACACCGAGGCCACATTGCTATCGGCCATGGAAGGCGCGGGCAAGCTCATCGACGACGACGAGCTTCGCGAGGCGATGCAGGAGAAGGGCCTCGGCACCCCGGCCACGCGCGCGGCCATCATCGAAGGGCTCATCCTGGAAAAGTACATGGTGCGCGAAGGCCGCGAGCTCATTCCCACAGCCAAGGCGTTCCAGCTCATGACGCTGCTGCGCGGTCTCGACATCGAGGACCTGACCAAGCCGGAGCTCACCGGCAACTGGGAATACCAGTTGGCGCAGATGGAGCACGGACGGCTCAAGCGCGAGCAGTTCATGGCCGAGATCGCGAAGATGGCCGAGCGCATCGTGAAGAAGGCCAAGGAGTACGACCGCGACACCATCCCGGGCGACTACGCGACCCTCAAGGCGCCCTGCCCGAACTGCGGGGGCCTGGTCAAGGAGAACTACCGCCGCTATGCCTGCGAGAAGTGCGAGTTCTCCATCAGCAAGATCCCCGGCGGACGCGCCTTCGAGATTCCCGAGGTGGAGGCCTTCCTGCGAGACCATCGGATCGGCCCGCTGGAGGGCTTTCGCTCCAAGGCGGGATGGCCTTTCACGGCCGAGTTGCGACTGGTCTACGACAAGGAGATCAGCAACTGGAAGCTGGAGTTCGACTTCGGCGAGGACGCGCGCAAGGAAGGCGAGTCGGGCGAGCCCATCGACTTCTCAGGCCAGGAGAGCCTGGGGGCGTGTCCCAAGTGCCGGGGACATGTGTACGAGCACGGCGCGTCCTACGTCTGTGAACACTCCGTGGGCACGCATGTGACCTGTGACTTCAAGACGGGCAAGATCATCCTGCAGCAGCCGGTGCCGCGCGAGCAGATGAGCAAGCTGCTCGGCGAGGGCAAGACGGATCTGCTCGAGAACTTCGTGTCGAACAAGACCCACCGCAAGTTCAAGGCCCGGCTCGCCTACGACACCAAGGAAGGCAAGGTCAGCTTCGAGTTCGAGCCACGCGCGGCCAAGGTGCCGGCGAAGAAGGCAGTCGCGCGCAAGGCGGCGTGAAGATGCGCTGGAGGCATTGCCTCGCGCTCGACCTGGAGGTCGAGCGCGAGATCGTGGCCGGCCGGCTGGTGAGCGTTACTGGACGCCTACACCGCCCCAGCGGCATCTATGCGGTGTTCCCCCACGCCAGGCACCTGCCCTTTGCGCGTGCGGCTCTGGATCGCGATGCCGCCTGTTGGGCGGTAGCGGCCTAGGGCTTGCCGCCGCTCAGGCACTCCTTCATGAACGCCTGACGCTCACTGCCGGGCTTGCCCGTTTTCTTGAAGTCGGTGCTGCACTGCGTCATCCGGTTGTTCTGCGCGGACTTCGCATCGACCTCTTTCTTGAGGCACTCCTTCATGAAGGCCTGGCGCTCGCTGCCGGGCTTGTTCGTGGCCTTGAACTGCGCGCTGCAGTCGCCCATCTTGCTTTGCTGGGCGGTGGCTTTGGCCGGCGCGCTGGCGGCATCCGTCGCGCTGGCGGGCAACGCGAGAGCACCCAGGACGAGCATCAAACCGGGGATCAGGATCTTGTGCATGGCATCTCCTTGTCTTGCCGTGAAGGAAAGCGACCGGCGGGGGCGCTGCAACGCACGGGCCGGCAGCCGCCGCAACGCAGCCGGGACCTGCGCCGCCGACATCACATCTGCAACAAGCCCTAAAGAATGCGTCGCGGGTGCGCCAACGCTTCGTGCGCCGTATGCAGACGCCGTACGAGCACCTGGATGAACGCGTCGTCGAAGTGGTGCCGGCAGCTCGGACTCAACTGCGCCAGCGTATCCGGCGTGAACGACACCGTGGTGGCGGCCTGGGTAACGATGATGTCCGCGCTGTGGCGGCGCAGCTCGGGGCTCGGCGCCAGGTAGGCCATCTCGCCCACCGACGTGCCGGCTCCCAGCGTCGCGACCTTCGTGCCGTTGCGGAACACCTCCACCTCCCCCTGCCCGATGATGTGGAACGTGCGACCTTCCTCGCCGCGGCGGTACAGCGCATGGCCGAAGTCGAAGCGCTGCCAACGTGCGCGATGCACGACCTCCCACAGCTCCACGTCACCGAAGGCAGTGAAGAAGTCGAGGCTGCGCAGCAGGTTGAACCGCTCCGAGTCCAGTACCCCCTGGAGCTGTCCGCGTGGGACCTCGTGGTTGGTGATGAGCGCCGACAGGGCCTGGGCGAATTCGTCCCAGTTCGCATGGCGCGCCGCCGGGTTCTTCGCCAGCGCGCGCTGTATCACCGCATCGAGTGCCGGCGTGACGCCGGAGCGCAAGTCGGTCAGCGCAGCCGGCTGCTGCGTGTAGATCTGGTGCATCAGGGTCGACTGCGCCTGCGCGTCGAACGGCGGACGGCCGCTGACGAGGTGGTACAGCACCGCACCCAGCGAATACATGTCCGCCCGGCAGTCGAGCGAGCCGCCGTCGAGCTGCTCGGGCGACATGTAGGCGAGCGAGCCCACGCGGTAGACCTGGGTCACGTCGGCCTCAAGGTTGAGCACGCTGCCGAAGTCGGTGATCTTCACGTCGGTGATCTCGCCCTTGGACATCATCGCCAGCAGGTTGGCCGGCTTCACGTCACGGTGGATCAATCCCTGGCGGTACACATAGCCCAGCGCCATGGCGCACTTGAAGCCGATTTCCACGATCAGCTCGAGCGACAGAAGCTGATCCGCCCGGCAGTACGGCCGCAGCGTGCAGCCGTTCACGTACTCCATCACGAGGTAGGCGCAGTCCGCCTCGGTCACCGCGTCGTAGATCTGCACGACGTTGGGATGCTGAAGCCGACCCACCAACGCCGCTTCCGCGTTGAAAAAACGCTCGGAATAGCGGCCGTCCGCCGGGTCGTTGGCGGTCACGCGCACGCGCTTGACCGCCACGTCCCGGCCGTGGAACTCGTCATGACACAAGAAGACGTCGCTGGTCGCGCCTTCGCCCAGTTTGCGAAGCACGCGGTATTTGCCGATCTGCACAGGCAGTTCCGAGTTGTCGAGGGCGGCCAGAGTGCCGACAGGAAAGGCTTCGATCGACATGTGTGTCCGGCAGGAGAGTAGGCCGGGCTGACCATCATGGCGGAAGCCTCCGACACCTGCTGGCCAGAACAAGGGCACGAAAACCATGCAATCCTGCACTGCCCGCGGCAATTGACAAAGCCCACGAATGAATCGGCGAGCCGGTTCCATGGCTAAGCCCGCTGCTCGTGCTGCAGTGCGGCGCGCACGGGGTCAACCGTAGAATCGGCGCGATGATCCAAGCCAAACAGGAGCTGCTCGCGGCGCTCGCCCAAGCGATCGAGGAAGTGAGCCCCCAGGCGGGCGTTGCAGCCGCCTTCGAGTTGCCCAAGCAGGCCGCACACGGCGACCTGGCCATCACCGCGGC
The DNA here is from genome assembly GCA_966248995.1 of uncultured Burkholderiales bacterium. GTDB lineage: Bacteria > Pseudomonadota > Gammaproteobacteria > Burkholderiales > Burkholderiaceae_C > Albitalea. Next base: position 93,462 of record CBINBY010000001.1, read on the forward strand.
CATGCAGCTCGCCAAGCCCCTGCGGAAGAATCCGCGCGAAGTGGCGCAGGCACTCGTCGAGGCGCTGGCCCGGCGCGAACCCGTGCAGCGCCACGTGCAGGGCATGGAAATCGCCGGCCCCGGCTTCGTCAACCTGCGCCTGGCACCCGCGACCCGGCAAGCGGTGGTGAGCGAGGTACTCCGCGCGGGCAATGCCTTCGGACGGTGCCCTGCCCTTGGCCAGCGCGTGCTGGTGGAATTCGTCTCGGCCAACCCGACCGGCCCCTTGCACCTGGGGCATGCTCGGCAGGCGGCCCTGGGCGATGCCATCTGCCACCTCTTCGACACGCAGGGCTGGCAGGTAACGCGGGAGTTCTACTACAACGATGCGGGCGTGCAGATCGCCACGCTGGCTGCGTCGGTGCAGGCGCGCATCCGCGGCTTCAAGCCAGGCGATGCGCAATGGCCCGACAGCGCCTACAACGGCGACTACATCGCCGACATCGCCACGGATTTCATGGCGCGCAAGACGGTCAAGGCCGATGACCGCGAGTTCACCGCCTCAGGCGACCCGGACGACCTGGAGGGCATCCGCCAGTTCGCGGTCGCCTACCTGCGGCGCGAGCAGGACCTTGACCTGCAGGCCTTCGGCTTGCGTTTCGACCAGTACTTCCTCGAATCGAGCCTGTACACCCGCGGGAGTGTCGAAGCAGCGGTGGCACGCCTGGTGGCCGCCGGCAAGACCTACGAGAGCGACGGCGCGCTGTGGTTGCGCACCACGGAGTACGGCGACGACAAGGACCGCGTCATGCGCAAGTCCGACGGCACGTACACGTATTTCGTGCCTGACGTCGCCTACCACATCCATAAGTTCGAGCGTGGCTACGCCCGGGCCATCAACATCCAGGGCAGCGATCATCACGGCACCATCGCGCGCGTGCGCGCCGGCCTCCAGGGCGTGGGCCTCGGCATCCCGCCAGGCTACCCGGACTACGTGCTGCACAAGATGGTCACCGTGATGAAGGGCGGCCAGGAGGTGAAGATCTCCAAGCGGGCTGGCAGCTACGTCACCCTGCGCGACCTCATCGACTGGACCAGCCGTGATGCGGTGCGCTTCTTCCTCATCAGCCGCAAGGGCGACACCGAGTTCGTGTTCGACGTCGACCTCGCGCTGAAGCAGAACGACGAGAACCCTGTCTTCTATGTGCAGTACGCGCATGCGCGCATCTGCTCTGTGATCGAGCAGTACACCGACAAGGGCGGGAACGCCACTCACCTGGCCGATGCGGACCTGTCCTTGCTCGTTGCGCCGTCTGAGACCGCGCTGATGCTGAAGCTGGCCGAGTATCCGGCCATGCTGGTAGGCGCGGCGGCGGCGCTCGCGCCGCACGACGTGGCCTTCTACGTGCGCGAGGTGGCGGGCGCCTTCCACAGCTACTACGCTGCCGAGCGTTTCCTGGTCGACGACCCCGCGCTCACCAGGGCGCGACTGGCGCTGCTGGCGGCCACTCGCCAGGTGTTGCGCAACGCGCTGGGCGTGCTCGGCGTCAGCGCCCCGGAGAAGATGTGACGATCAAGAATCCGCCCCGGCCACTCGCCGGATGTCGGCGGATCGAGACGGGAGACTCCATGAAATTCCAACGCGGCGGCTTCGTGATGGGCATGATCGTCGGGCTGATGGTCGGGTTGGCCATCGCGCTCGGCGTGGCGCTGTATGTCACCAAGGTTCCGGTGCCCTTCATCAACAAGGTGCCGCAGCGCACCGCCGAGCAGGACGCGGCCGAGCAGGAGCGCAACCGCAACTGGGACCCCAACAACCCGCTGTATGGCAAGAACCCAGCTCGCCCAGGTCAGTTGCCACGCCCGCCGGGCAGCGCCGCGAGCGGCGTGGTGGCGGCTCCCGCCAGCCAGCCGCAAGTCGCCGCTTGGCCTCCGGAGTCGGGCATTACGAACGAGGCGCCGCCCGCCGCGCGGCGCGATCCGGCCGACATCCTGGCTGACCGACCTGCCGAACGTGCCGCGACGCCTCCCGCGCCGGCGTCGGCACCTGCGGTGGCCGTCACGCCACCGGTCGCGCGGGAAGGCACCGATCCGTTCTCATACTTCGTGCAGGCAGGGGCCTTCGGCCGCATGGAGGATGCCGAACAGCAACGCGCCCGCCTGGCGATGCTCGGGTTCAGCGCCCGCATTACCGAGCGCGAGCAGACCGGGCGCACCGTGTACCGCGTGCGAGTGGGGCCGTTCGAGCGCAAGGAAGAGGCTGATTCGGCCCGCGAGCGGCTCAACGGATCGGGCATGGAGTCGTCCTTGGTGCGCGTGCAGCGTTAGGCAGGAGTCCATTTCCCTATCACTTTCCAGGAAGGCTCATCCATGAACCGACGCCACTTCTCCGTTCGCCTGGCTGCAGGCGGCCTGGCCCTCACCGCGCTGAGCGCCGGCAGCTTGGCCCGCGCCCAGGCCAAGCCGGTGGAGGGCACGCACTACGTGAAGCTGGCGCAACCGGTGCCCGTGCCACCCGGCAAGATCGAGGTGATCGAGTTCTTCTGGTATGGCTGCCCGCATTGCAACGCCTTCGAGCCGCTGCTCGAAACGTGGATCCCGAAGTTGCCGGCGGACGTAGCTTTCCGCCGCGTGCCGGTCGCCTTCCGCGAGGAACCCTTCACCAGCCACCAGAAGATCTTCTACGCGCTGGAAGCCATGGGTTTGCTGCCCAGCATGCATCGCAAGGTGTTTTACGCCATCCACGGCGAACGCCAGCGGCTCGACAAGCCGGCCGACATCCAGGCGTTCATGGTCAAGCACAACATCGACGGCGAGAAGTTCATGGAGAACTTCAATTCCTTCACGACCCAGACCAAGGTGAGGCAGGCCACCAAGCTGGCGGCCGACTACAAGATCGACGGCGTGCCCACATTGGGTGTCCAGGGCCGGTACTTCACCTCGGGCACGCTGGCTGGATCGCCTCAAGCGGCGCTGGCCGTGGCCGATTACCTGATCGCGCTGGCGCGCAAGGGCTGAACCGCGCCGCGTCCGCAGTCGTACCGCGCCCGTGGCGCGGTTTTCTCCCAAGGCTTGAAACGCCGAAGCTAGAATGGCCTGCAAGTTTCATGCCTTTATGAACCAGCTCTTGTCTTCCTCGATCCGCGCATTGATCGGCGTTCTGCTTGTCCTCGCAGCGGGATGGCCGGCACGAGCCGAGAAGGCCGACCGAACGAAGCCGCTCAACGTGGCGGCCGATCGCCAAGGCACGGTGGATCTGCAGAACCAGGTGGTCGTGTTCGACGGCAACGTCGTCATCACCAAGGGGACGATCGTCATCCGGGCAGATCGTGTGGAGGTGCGCGAGGGCGCGGACGGCTACCGCATGGCGGTGGCCTTCGGCAGCCGCAGCCGGCCGGCCGCCTTTCGCCAGAAGCGCGACGACGTCAACGAGTACATCGAAGGCCAGGCCGATCGCCTCGAGTACGAGGAAAAGGGCGACGTGGTGCGCTTTGCGGGCAACGCGGTGGTGCGCCGGCTTCGTGGCGAAACCGTGGCCGACGAAATCACCGGCAACGTGATCGCCTACGACAACATCCATGAAGTCTTCAGCGTGAATGGCGGCCAGTCCACCGGCGCCACGGGCCGGGTGCGGGCGATCCTGACGCCGCGCGAGGGCACGCCGGCCGCTGCCGCCGCTTCGCAGCCTGCGCAGCCCTTGCGGCTCGATCCCGGGCCGGGAGGTGGCCGATGAGCGCCGCACTCGCCCCCACGGAGCTCGCGCCCACGCACGCAACTCGGCCGGCTGGCCGGCTCGCCGCGAAAGGGCTGCAGAAGACCTACGGGGTGCGCAAGGTGGTCAAGGACGTGCACCTGGCCGTCGACGCCGGGGAGGTCGTCGGGCTGCTGGGGCCCAACGGCGCGGGCAAGACCACCAGCTTCTACATGATCGTGGGGCTCGTACGCGCCGACGCCGGGGAGATCAGCATCCAGGGCCGACGCGTCGAGCGCCTGCCGATCCACCGCCGCTCGCGCCTGGGGCTGTCGTACCTGCCACAGGAAGCGTCGATCTTTCGCAAGCTCACGGTCGAGGAGAACATCCGCGCAGTGCTCGAACTGCAGCTGGGCCCGGACGGCAAGCCGCTCAAGCCTCGGGTCATCCAGGACCTGCTCGATGGCTTGCTGCACGACCTGTCGATCGAGAAGCTGCGCCATTCGCCGGCCCCCGCGCTCTCGGGCGGCGAACGGCGACGGGTGGAGATCGCCCGTGCATTGGCCACGCAGCCGCGGTTCATCCTGCTGGACGAGCCTTTCGCCGGCGTGGACCCAATCGCCGTGATCGAGATCCAGCGCATCATCAGTTTCCTCAAGGCACGCGACATCGGCGTGCTGATCACGGACCACAACGTGCGCGAGACGCTGGGTATCTGCGACCGCGCCTACATCATCAGCGAGGGACGGGTGCTTGCCGAGGGCACGCCGTCCGAAATCGTGGAGAACCCCGATGTGCGCAAGGTCTACCTCGGCGAGCACTTCCGGATGTGAGATGAGCCCTTTCGCTTCACGTTCGCGGCCCACCGCCCTCCTCGGCGCGGCGCCTGTGCTCCGGAGCCGCTGCGCGCAAGGGTGATCTGGGCATGGCAGGCTCCATGAGACCGTCGTTGCAAGTCCGCCTCTCGCAGCACCTGGCCCTCACGCCTCAGCTGCAACAGTCGATCCGCCTGCTGCAGCTGTCGACGCTGGAGCTGCACCAGGAAGTCGAACAGATGCTGGAGCAGAACCCCTTCCTCGAAGCCGAGGAAGACACGGCGCCGACCTTCGATCCTTTGGCTGAACGGATCACCTCCAACGAGCGGGCCGGCGAACGCGAGGCGGAGAACGCCACGGAGTCCGTTGCGGGCAACGGCGACGATGCTCCCGGCGTCGACAGCACCGAGTTCGGAACCACCGAACGCGAGGACTGGGAAAACGGCACCGAGCGCGATGACTTCGACGGCATCCGCGAAACGCCCGGCAGCGGCACAGCTGCTGCGGGCGACAGCGACGACTTCGACCCCCAGGACCGGGACCCCGGCAGCCAGACGCTGCAGGACTTCCTGCGCGCGCAGCTGCCCGGCATGCGGCTGTCGCAGGAAGATGCGGCGGCGCTGCACGTGCTCATCGAGTCGCTGGACGACGACGGCTACCTCGCCGACCCCCTGGAGGAAATCGCCGCGCAGCTGGCCGGCGAGGACGAGGAAGCGCGCACCGACCTGCTGGAGCGGCTGCAGTGCGCGCTGAGGTGGCTCCAGAGCATGGAGCCGCCGGGCGTCGGCGCGCGCTCGCTGGCCGAGTGCCTGACGCTGCAGCTGCGCCTGAAGGAGCGCAGCGAGGCGCAGGCCATTGCCATCATCATCTGCAAGCAGCACCTGGACCTGCTCGCAAAGCGCGACATGAAGAAGCTCATGGCGGCCACCGGCGCCGACGAGGGGCTCCTCAAGGAGGCGCAGGCGCTCATCACCTCGCTGGAGCCGAAGCCGGCGCGCCCCTTCGCCCGCGCGGAAGCCAACATCATCGTCCCCGATGTCCTGGTGCAGAAATCCGGCCGCAGCTGGAAGGTGGTGCTGAACCCTGACGTGATGCCCCGGCTTCGCATCAACGACCTGTACGCGCAAGCCATCCGGGGCGCCCGGGGGGGCGGCGCGGCGGGTCTGAGCTCGCGACTGCAGGAAGCGCGCTGGTTCATGAAGAACATACAGCAGCGCTTCGACACCATCCAGCGTGTGTCGCAGGCCATCGTGGAGCGGCAGAAGAGCTTCTTCACGCACGGAGAGATCGCGATGAAGCCGCTCGTGCTGCGCGAAATCGCCGACGAGCTGGGACTGCACGAATCGACCATCTCGCGCGTGACCACGGCCAAGTACATGGCCACGCCCTTCGGGACCTTCGAGTTGAAATACTTCTTCGGCTCCTCACTCAATACCGAGGCGGGCGGTAACGCGTCCAGCACGGCCGTGCGCGCACTCATCAAGCAACTGGTCTCGGCAGAGGACCCGAGCAAGCCGCTGTCCGACAGCCAGCTGTCGCAGATGCTTGAGGAACAGGGCATCCAGGTGGCTCGTCGCACGGTAGCGAAGTACCGGGAGGCGCTGCGGATCGCGCCGGCCAACTTGCGCCGCGCACTCTAAGCATGGCGCTGCCGCTTTTCCTGCCGTGTGCCGCGGGCGTGGAGCCCTGGCTGGCCGACGAAGTGCGAGGGGTGCTGCCGCACGCCGAGGTGCAACCCGGGCGCGCAGGCGTATCGCTGCGCGGCAGCGAAGCCGACGTCATGGCGCTCAACCTCGAATGCCGCCTGCCGCAGCGGGTGCTCGTGGAGGTGGCCGAGGCACCCTATCGCACCGAGGACGACCTCTACGCCATGGGCCGTGCCGTGGACTGGACGCGCTGGATCACGCCGCGCCACACGCTGCGCGTGGATACCACCGCGCTGCGCAGCCCGCTGCGCAGCCTCAACTTCGCCGCCTTGCGCATCAAGGATGCCGTGTGCGATGCGATGCGCGAAGCCGCGGGCGCGCGGCCCGACGTCGACACGCAGCGGCCGGACCTGCAGCTGGTGCTGCACCTGGGGCCCGAGCGCGCCGCGCTCTACGTGGACAGCTCCGGCGAGCCGCTCTTCAAGCGCGGCTGGCGCGAGGACAAGGGCGACGCGCCGCTCAAGGAAACGCTGGCCGCCGCCATGCTGGCCGCCGCGGGCTGGCGGGGCACACCCCTGCACGGCGGCGCCCTGCACGACCCATGCTGCGGCTCCGGCACCATCGCCATCGAAGCCGCGCAGATCGCCTGCGGCATCGCGCCCGGGCTGCGGCGTCGCTTCGCCTTCGAGCGCCTGCTGCCCTTTGCCCACGCAGGGATGCGCGCGCAATGGCAGCAGCTCAAAGCCCGTGCCGAGGCCCGGGTGCACCCAAGCGCGGTACCCATCGTGGCCAGCGACGTGTCCTTCCGCATGGTCGACTTCGCCCGGCGCAACGCGCAGCGCGCCGGCGTGGAGCGGTTCATCGAATTCCACGGGGGCGATGCGCTGGAGCGGCCCGCGCCGGCCCTCGCTTCCGACCTGCCCGGCACGCTGATGCTGAACCCCCCGTACGGGGAGCGCATCGAGGTGAGCGGCAAGGCGCGCGTTTCATCGGCGGCGCCCGGCGGCGACAACCGGGCGCTCCCGGAAGACTTTCATGCCCGCCTGGCCACCCACTGGAAGCGCGCCTACACCGGACATCCGGCCGGTTGGACGGCCTGGGTGCTCAGCCCTGACATGAAGCTGCCCGGCAAGATGCGCCTGAAGGAAACGCGGCGCGTGCCGATGTGGAACGGCCCGATCGAGTGCCGGCTCTTCCGATTCGACCTCGTGGCTGGATCCATGCGGGGATGAGCCGCCAGGGCTATCCCCGGCCGATGCGTCCCAGCAGTTCGTCCATGTCGCCCAGGCCTCCAGCGGGCACGTAGCCTCCGGGCGTGAGCTTGTCCAGCACATAGGGCAGCATGCGCGCGAGGCGTTCCGCGGTGGCGCACTCCGACAGCCCCATCTCGTCGGCGATGCGAGCCACCGTGTCGCCGCCGATCGCGTTGAGAAGCGCCTCGGGGGTGATGTCCAGGTTGGGACCGATCGCGATCCAGGATCCGATCAGATGCGCGAGTCCGCTGCGCTCGAATCTGTCGACCAGCCCATGGACGCCGGGACCGTCGCCGTCATTGGCCAGCATGTCCAGCACGACATGAAGCATGTCGCCGCTGCCGCTGGCCGTTGCAACGCCCGACAGTGCGCCGATCACCGAATCGAGCAAACCCATGATGACCTCCATCGAAGGCCTCCCCCGTCGCGCATTCTGGTGGCGACAGCGCGGCCCGGTGCCAAACCGGAGTCTTGTTGCAGGGCATCATGCAACGCAGTGCAACAGACACCGCGTCCGCTTCGGCTCTCAGGTCATGCAATGCATGGTGATCGCCGCCTGAACGGCCAACGGTGCCGTGTCGGCTCGCAAGGTCCGTGCCCCCAGTGAAACGGCGGCGAAGCCCGTGGCCAGGGCCGAGGTCTCCTCGGCCTCGGTAAGTCCGCCTTCAGGGCCGCTGAGGATGGCTGCAGCGGCGCCCGCCTTCGCCGGGTCGAATGCGACCCGGCTGCGCAAACTGAGCACGAAACGCGACTCATGGAGCGACGGTGCCGCCAAGGTGGTCAGCCAGGCGCCCAACGCCATGATCTCCGCCACGTGGGGCACTCGTGTGCGGCCACACTGCTCGCTCGCCGCCACGGCCACGGCCTGCCAGTGCGCGACCCGACGCTCGGCCCGCTCGCCGTGCAGCCGGAGCACGGAACGCTCGCACAGCAAGGGCTGGATGCGCGCCACGCCGAGTTCGGTGGCCTTCTCGACTAGCAAGTCCATCCGTTCATTGGCCGGCATGCCGACGGCCAGAGTGACCAGGCAGGGCAGTTCACAGTCGGCCGGCTCGTGCGCCATGACGCGCACCTGCACCGAATCGCGTCCCATATGCACCACAGATGCGCGCCATTCACCACCTTCGCCATTGAACAGCATGACCTCCTGGCCGGGCTGTAGGCGCAGCACCTGGACGTGGCGCGCGGCGCCTGGCGGCAGCAGGAAGACGCGATCAACCTCGAGCGCATCGTCGACATACAAGCGGGCGGTCATCGCACCGAGTGTAGGGTGACCGCCGCGCAAGACGGGTCATGGCCTCATGACGGGCGCACGAGGTTCGACGTGTTTCAGCCAGTCGCGCACGATGACCTGCGTGTAGACGCTCGCCACCTCGACGATGAAGCGGGTGAATCGGCGTGGGCGTCATCGTCCGCCCGGTCGGACACGGTGCGCAACACGGCGCAGGGGCGGCCGAAGTCGTGACACACCTGGGCGAGCGCGGCACCCTCCATCTCCACAGCAAGCGCGTCCGGCAAGGCTCGCGCCAGAGCCCGGCTTTCCGACGCCGTGGCCACGAAGCGGTCTCCGCTGGCCACCAGGCCTTCGTGGACCAGCGGCGCGTCGAGCGCAAAGTCGGCCATGTGTTCGGCTCCCAGCACCTCGGCCGCCCGTTCCATGCAGCGCGATGCGGAGGCGGCGAGCGATGCACTGAGCGCAGGATCGGTGTCGAAGCGCGCACGCCCGGTGAGCGGCACCTCGTAGCGCGGGAAGAGCGGCGATGCATCCATGTCGTGCTGCAACAGCTGCCGCGCGACCACGACATCGCCGACCCGCACACCGGGGCCGATGCCGCCGGCCACACCCGTGAGCACGACGGCGCTCGCATCGAACCGCGTGAAGAGGAGCGCCGTAGTGGTAGCCGCCGCGACCTTGCCGATGCCCGACAGCACCAGCACCACGGCGTGGCCTTCCATGGTGCCCACGTGAAACCGGCGGCCGGCGATCTCGTGCACCGCGGGTTCAACAAGCGCGGGCAGCAGGGCGCGAAGCTCCTCGTGCATGGCACTGACGATGGCCACGCGAGGGATCGTCTGGGGCTTGCCGGACGGCATTCAGTATTTCGAAGCGAGTGGCGCTAAGACGGGCAAGGCGAAGGCGCGCCAGGCAGGGCAGCCGCGGGGCGTGAGCACCCGCGATTCAGCCGTTCTCGCGTAGCGCGCGGCGCAGGATCTTGCCCACGGGCGTCTTGGGCAGTTCGCTGCGGAACTCGATCACCTTGGGACGCTTGTAGCCTGTGAGGTTGGCTTCGCAGTACGCACGCACCTGCTGCTCGGTCACGCCCGGGTCACTGCGCACGATGCACAGCTTGACCGCCTCGCCGGCCTTGGCATCGGCCACACCGACCGCGGCACATTCGCGCACCCCGGGCATCTGCGTGACCACATCCTCGACCTCGTTGGGGTACACGTTGAAGCCGCTCACCAGGATCATGTCCTTCTTGCGGTCCACGATGCGGAAGTAGCCGCGCTCGTCGGCCACGCCGATGTCACCGCTGCGGAAGTAGCCGTCGGCCGTCATGACCTTCGCCGTTTCGTCAGGGCGCTGCCAGTACCCTGCCATCACCTGCGGGCCCCTGATGGCGATCTCGCCCGGCGTGCCGACAGGCACTTCGTTGCCTTCGTCGTCGATGAGCTTGAACTCGGTGTTCGGCAAGGGCAAGCCGATGTTGCCGCTGTAGGCTGTGCTATCCACCGGGTTGCAAGCCGCGGAGGGCGAGGTTTCGGACAGACCGTAGCCCTCGACGATCGGGCAGCCCGTCCTTTCGAGCCACAGTTGGGCGGTGGCGCTCTGCACCGCCATGCCGCCGCCCACCGAGAGCACGAGGCTGCTCCAGTCGACCGTGTTGAAGTCGGCATGGTGCGCCATGGCGTTGAACAACGTGTTCACCGCCGGGAAGCTGTGGAACTTTTGGCCCTTGAGCTCCTTGAAGACGGAGGGCAGGTCGCGCGGATTCGGGATGAGGATGTTGCAGCCGCCCATGCGCATCCCCAGCATCATGTTGATGTTGAAGCCGAAGATGTGATAGATGGGCAGCGCACAGATCGTCACGAACTGCTCGCCCGCCGGGGCCTTCGTAAGGGCCGGTTGATACCACGCTTCCGACTGAAGGATGTTGGCCACGAGATTGCGGTGCAGCAGCACGGCGCCCTTGCTCACGCCCGTGGTGCCGCCCGTGTACTGCAGCACCGCGATGTCGTCCGGCCCCACGGACACGGGTCCGAGCGTCTTGCCGCGGCCTTGTGCGAGCGCATCGTTGAAGCGCACGGCGCCCGGAATGTCGTACGCGGGCACCATCTTCTTCAGGCTGCGCACCACGTAGTTCACGATCATGGCCTTGGGAAAGCCCAGCATGTCGCCCAGGCCAGTGAGGATCACCTTGCGCGTGGGCACCGCGCCGAGAACCTGCTGCAGCGTGTGCGCGAAGTTCTCCACCATGACGATGCCCTTGGCGCCGGAGTCCTTGAGCTGGTGCTCGAGCTCGCGGGGCGTGTACAGCGGGTTCACGTTCACCACGACGTAGCCGGCGCGCAGGATGGCGGCCACTGCCACGGGGTACTGCGGCACGTTGGGCATCATCACGGCGATGCGGTCGCCGCGGTCGAAACCCTGAGCCTGCAGATACGCGGCCAATGCGCGCGACTGCTCGTCCACCTGCGCGAAGCTGAAGGACTTGCCCATGAACCGATACGCGGGGAGGTCGCGATGCTTGCGAAAGCTGTCCTCGAGGAGCGCCACCAGCGAGGGGTACTGATCGACATCGATCGTCGCGGGCACCCCCTGCGGGTAGTGCTTCAGCCAGGTCTTTTCCATTCTTCGCTCGCTCCTTGCTTTCGATTCTGTCGTAAGGCCGCCACTGTCGTATCCGGGAATTCGATAGCGATTCCAGGGGGCTGAACGACGTCCGACACGGTGCTGACAGTTGGCCTCTGCAGGTGCCTGGCAAGAAGGTGCCGCTCACAGCTCACGAAGGCCGAAAGCCGACGCCTTCCGAGTCGGATGTCACACGGCAGGCATCCCCTGCGAATTTGCACGGTGCGGGCGTCGAAATCGTCCAACCCGCGACACGGCTTCTCTTGCTATTGTTGACTCGCATCGGCCGCACGGCCGCATGGCGCACAAGAGACACCAGGGAAGGAAGCCTATGAACGAGTCCCCTTACACCACGCCGGCACAGCTCGATCGCTTCGACGTCGCCTTCGACGGCTGGAGCATGCACGAACTGGAAACAGCCATCGAACTGGCCTGGGCTGCCGGGCCCGGAGCGGTATACGGATCCAAGGTGCATGAGGCGGTCGACACCGTGATCGATGCGCTGGACAGCGGCCGGCTGCGCGTGGCGCAGCGCCAGGCGCCCGGTCTATGGACCGTCAACCAATGGATCAAGAAGGCCGTGCTGCTGTCGTTCCGGCTGCACGACAACAAGCTGCTGCGCGCCGGGGATCTGTCGTTCTACGACAAGGTCGACTCGAAGTTCTCGGGCCTGGACGAAGCGCACATGCGTGCCAGCGGCGTGCGCATGGTGCCTCCCGCGGTGGCGCGGCGCGGGGCCTACCTGGGGCGCAACGTGGTGATGATGCCGAGCTTCGTCAACATCGGCGCGTACGTGGACGAGGGCACCATGGTGGACGGATGGGCGAACGTGGGCTCTTGCGCGCAGATCGGCAAGAACGTGCACCTCAGCGTGGGCGTGTGCATCGGCGGGGTGCTGGAGCCCATGCAGGCGCACCCCACCATCGTCGAGGACAACTGCTTCATCGGCGCGCAGTCGTCGGTGGTCGAAGGCGTCATCGTCGAGGAGAACTCGGTCATCGCCATGGGGGTGCACCTGGGCCAGAGCACCAAGATCCTCGACCGCGAGACGCGCGAGATCGCCTACGGTCGCGTCCCCGCCGGCTCGGTGGTGATCCCTGGCGTGCTGACCTCGTCCGATGGCGGCTACGGCACGGCCTGCGCGGTGATCGTGAAGAAGGTCGATGCGCAAAGCCGCGCGAAGACGAGCATCAACGAGCTGCTGCGGTCGTAGCGCACGCGGGTCACTCCACCGCCCTGACCATCTCCTCGACCACCTTCTTCGCATCGCCGAAGACCATCATGGTCTTGTCCATGTAGAACAGCTCGTTGTCCAGACCGGCATAGCCGGCTGCCATGGAACGCTTGTTCACGATCACGGTCTTGGCCTTGTAGGCTTCGAGGATGGGCATGCCGTAGATGGGCGTGCCCTTCTGCAGCGCCGCGGGATTGACCACGTCGTTGGCGCCCAGGATGACCGCCACGTCGGCCTGGCCGAACTCCGGGTTGACGTCTTCCATTTCGAACACCTGGTCATACGGCACCTCGGCCTCGGCCAGCAGCACGTTCATGTGGCCGGGCATGCGCCCGGCCACCGGGTGGATGGCGTACTTCACCGTCACGCCGTGGGCGACGAGCTTGTCGGCGAGTTCCTTGACGGCATGCTGCGCACGCGCCACGGCCAGGCCGTAGCCGGGCACGATGATCACCGTCTCGGCGTTGCCCAGGATGAAGGCCGCGTCGTCGGGGCTGCCGCTCTTGACCGTGCGCTGCACCTGCGCGCCCTGCGCTGCGGCGGTGCTGTCGCCACCGAAGCCGCCCAGGATCACGTTGAAGAACGAGCGGTTCATCGCCTTGCACATGATGTACGAGAGGATGGCGCCCGAGCTGCCCACCAGCGAGCCGGCGATGATCAGCATCGAGTTGTTCAGGCTGAAGCCGATGCCTGCGGCCGCCCACCCCGAGTAGCTGTTGAGCATGGACACCACTACCGGCATGTCGGCTCCGCCGATGGGGATGATGATGAGCACGCCCAGCACGAAGCTGAGCGCCAGCATGGCGTAGAAGGCCGGCCAGCTCTCCGTGGCCGTGAAGGCCAGGCCCAGACCGATGGTCGACAGGCCCAGCACCAGGTTCAGCAGATGCTGGCCCGGAAAGACCACCGGCGCGCCTTTGAAGAGCCGGAACTTGTAAGTGCCCGAGAGCTTGCCGAAAGCGATCACCGAGCCGCTGAAGGTGATGGCACCGATGGCCGCGCCCAGGAAGAGTTCGAGCCGGTTGCCGGCCGGAATGGGCTCGCCGCGGGCCGCGATACCGAAGGCATGCGGCTCGGCCACTGCCGCCACCGCGATGAAGACCGCGGCCATGCCGATCATGCTGTGGAAGAACGCCACCAGCTCGGGCATCTTCGTCATCTCGACCGTGCGGGCACGCCAGGCGCCGTAGGCGCCGCCGCCCACCAGGCCGAGCAGCACCCAGATGAGCCCAAGACCGCTGTCGGCCAGCCGGACGATGAGCGCGGCGGTGGTGAAGACCGCGATGCCCATGCCCACCATGCCGAAGAGATTGCCGCGGATGGACGTGGTCGGGTGGCTCAGGCCCTTCAGGGCCTGGATGAAGCACACGCTGGCCACGAGGTACAGGAGGGTGACGAGGTTGAGGCTCATGCCTGGGCCTCCGGCTTGTCCTCCAGCGCACCGCCCGGCTTGGCGGCCTTCTTTTCCTTCTTCCTGAACATCTCGAGCATGCGGCGCGTGACGAGGAAGCCGCCGAAGATGTTCACCGCCGCCAGCGCCACGGCCAGCACGCCCATGACCTTGCCCAGGCCGGTGTCGGTGAGCGCGGCGGCGAGCATGGCGCCCACCACCACGATGGCGGAGATGGCGTTCGTGACGGCCATGAGTGGCGTGTGCAGAGCCGGTGTCACACCCCACACCACGTGGTAGCCCACGTAGACGGCGAGCACGAAGATGATGAGGTTGATGAGGGTCGGGGAGATGGCTTCCATGGTCACTTCCTCAGCACGGTGCCGTCGCGGGTCATGAGGCAGGCGGCGACGATGTCGTCGTCCATCGGTATGTGCAGCGTGCCTTCCTTGGTGATGATGAGCTTGAGGAAGTCGAACACGTTGCGTGCGTAGAGCGCCGAAGCGTCGGCGGCCACGAGCGCGGGCAGATTGGTCTCGCCGATGAGGGTGACGTTGTGCCTGACCACCGTCTTGCCGGGCTCGGTGAGCGGGCAGTTGCCGCCGTTGGCCGCGGCCAGGTCCACCAGCACGGCGCCGGGCTTCATGGCCTTGACCATTTCCTCGGTCACGAGCACGGGCGCGGGCCGGCCCGGGATGAGCGCCGTGGTGATGACGATGTCGGCCTGCGCGACGCGCTTGCCCACCTCCAGCTTCTGGCGGTCCAGCCAGCTTTGCGGCATGGCTCGCGCATAGCCACCCACGCCTTCGGCGGCTTCCTTCTCCTCGGCTGTTTCGAAAGGCACGTCGATGAACTTCGCACCGAGCGACTCGACCTGCTCCTTGACGCTCGGGCGCACGTCGCTGGCCTCGATCACGGCCCCCAGCCGCTTGGCGGTGGCGATGGCCTGCAGGCCCGCCACGCCCACGCCCAGTACGACCACCCGCGCAGCCTTCACCGTGCCGGCGGCCGTCATGAGCATGGGCATGAAGCGCTGGTACCTGTCGGCGGCCATGACGACGGCCTTGTAGCCCGCCACGTTGGCCTGGCTGGAGAGCACGTCCATGCTTTGGGCGCGCGTGGTGCGAGGCGCAGCCTCGAGCGCGAAGGCGGTGAGGCCGGCGCCCGCCATGCGATGGAGGTTGTCGCGATCGAACGGGTTGAGCATGCCGACCAGCACCGCGCCCGTCTTCATCAACTGCAGTTCGCTGTGCAAGGGCGCCCGCACCTTGAGCACGAGGTCGCAGACGAAGGCGCCGGTTGCATCGGTGATCTCCGCGCCCGCGGCGGCATACGCCTCGTCCGTGGCCGCGGCAGCGAGCCCAGCCCCCGATTGAATGCGCAGCACATGGCCCTGAGCCTTCAGCTTCTTGACCGTTTCCGGAGTGACCGCCACGCGCGTTTCCCCGGCCGCCGTTTCGAGCGGTACTCCTATCAACATGAAAGCCTCCTCGGTTGCGACTTGCGGCAGGCAGACTGCACAAGCCGCTCAAGAGCGCCGAGAGCTTACACAAACAAGACTGTCGGGCGTCGGATGCACGGCTTAGCATTCGCGCCCATGAGCGCACGCTGGAAACCGAACGTCACCGTCGCGGCCGTCATCGAGGAGGACGGCCGCTTCCTGCTGATCGAGGAGCACACCCCGGAAGGGCTGAAGCTGAACACGCCGGCCGGCCATCTCGACCCTGGGGAATCCCCGCAGGAAGGCGCGGTGCGCGAGGCCCTGGAGGAAACGGGGCGGCTGTTCGCACCGGACCGCTTCCTGGGCGTGTACCTGGCCCGCTTTCGCCGACAGCGCCGTGGGGCGCCCGGCCAGGTGGACGACGTGACCTACCTGCGGCTGGCCTTCGGCGGCCGCGCGGGCGAGCGCGATCCGTCGCGGGCGCTGGACACCGGCATTGTCGGTACCGTGTGGATGACGCTGGACGAGGTGCGCGCCAGCCGCGAACGTCACCGCAGCAGCCTGGTCCTGCGCTGCATCGAAGACTTCGCATCCGGGCGCCGCTATCCGCTGGATGCGGTGGCGACGGACCCGACTGTTTACGAGCCGGAGATCAAGTAGTTTCATGCCCGTCTCTCGCCATCATCGGATCGTCGTCGGCCTGTCGGGCGGCGTGGACTCCGCCGTCTCGGCCTACCTGCTCAAGCAACAGGGCCACGAAGTCGTGGCGATCTTCATGAAGAACTGGGAAGACGACGACGATGACGAGTACTGCTCGTCGCGCCAGGACTTCCTGGACGCCGCCAGCGTCGCCGACGTGCTGGGCATCGAAATCGAGCACGTCAACTTCGCGGCGGAGTACAAGAACCGCGTCTTCGCGGAGTTCCTGCGCGAGTACCAGGCCGGCCGCACGCCCAACCCCGACGTGCTGTGCAATGCCGAGATCAAGTTCAAGGCCTTCCTCGACCACGCCCTGCGGCTGGGCGCCGAGAAGATCGCGACCGGCCACTACGCCCGGGTGCGCGAACACCACGGCGCACACGAGCTCCTCAAGGGCATCGATCATTCCAAGGACCAGAGCTACTTCCTGCACCGCCTCGACCAGGCGCAGCTGTCGCGCACCCTGTTCCCCGTGGGCGAGCTGAAGAAAACCGAGGTGCGGCGCATCGCCGCGGAAATCGGCCTGCCGAACGCGCGCAAGAAGGACTCCACGGGCATCTGCTTCATCGGCGAGCGCCCGTTCCGGGAGTTCCTCAACCGCTACCTGGCCCACACGCCCGGTCCCATCAAGGACGACCGCGCACGCGTTGTCGGCGAGCACGTCGGGCTGAGCTTCTACACGCTCGGCCAGCGCAAGGGCATCGGCATCGGCGGCGTGAAGGAGCACCGCCACGCCAAGGGGGGCAGCGAGCATGCGCCGTGGTTCGTCGCGCGCAAGGATATGGCGGCCAACACGCTGTACGTGGTGCAGGGCCACGACCACCCCTGGCTGCTCGCCCCGAGCCTGGTCGCCGACGAGCCGAGCTGGGTGGCCGGCACGCCGCCCGCCGCGGGCCGATACACCGCCAAGACCCGCTACCGGCAGGCCGACTCGGCGTGCCGCCTTGCACCCGTGGACGATGGATTCGAACTGAACTTCGACGAGCCCCAATGGGCCGTGACCCCGGGCCAGTCTGCCGTGCTGTACGACGGCGACGTGTGCCTGGGCGGCGGGATCATCGCGGGCTGCCGGAATTGAGCACCGGGGCTCATTGCGATCAAGGCGAGGGCGGCAGGCCCAGTTCCATGACCCAGTAGGTCTGGAAGGTGTTGGACGCGCTGCCCGGCACGCAAGCCACGCCCACCTCGACGTAGGCGGGGTCCATCATGTTGGCGCAATGGTCCGGACTCGCCAGCCAGGCATCGACCACCGCGGCCACACTGGTGTGGCCGCCGGCAATGTTCTCCCCCAGGCGCATCCAGACGTACCCGGTGGCGTTGACCCGGTCGGCCAGCGTCCGCCCATCCTGGCTGGTGTGCGAGAAGAAGTTGAGGCGCGCCATGTCGCTTGCATGCCCGGCCGCCGCCTGTGTCAGGAGATCGTTCCACGTGACGGCGCCCGCGGCACCGAAGCTGCCCGCCTGGCCGCAGTTCGCGCCGGCGGCACGCACCTCGTTCACCCGGGCCAGCACGCTCGCACGGAAGTCGGGCAGGCCGCAATCGGTGACGGCGACGTCGTCATCGCTCGACCGGTTGCGGTTGGTGTCGACATCACCGCCACCGCACGCGGCGAGCGATGCGGCGATCAAGGCAGCCGCAAGACCCGTAACGCGTCTCAGAGGGGCCGCAGGGGCGCGCTTGTGCATGGGCAGCACCGTAGCGCGCAATCGGAAAACTCAGGTATTCGCCGGGCGAGATCGCGGCGAAAAGCGCACCAGCCCGGTGACGCTTCACGAATGGATGCAAAGTAAGCAGTGGCAACGATCATTGCTGTGCTGCATCATCGGGTTGGAGCCGAGGAGGTACCGCCCTCATAGGAAACCGATGATCACGTTCATGCGCGGGACTGCTGCGCGCCTTTACGCCGCGGTCCTGATCCTGCTGACGTTGTGCGGCCCATCCCGGGCCGAGCCTGTGTTGCGCCTGCGCATCGTGGGCGGGCTGGCGGGCGTCAACCAGTACACGCGCCAGGAGGCGCCGTTCTGGACACAGACCCTGGCGCGCCTGACCGGCGGCCGGGTGAGCGCCGAGATCGTTCCCTTCGACCGCGCCGGCATCCGGGGCCAGGAGATGCTGCGGCTGATGCAGCTGGGTGTCGTGCCCTTCGGCACCGCGCTGCTGAACCTCTCGGCCCCCCAGGAGCAGGTGTTCGGCGCCCCCGATCTCGCCGGACTCAATCCCGACATGGCCTCCGTGCGCCGAACCGTGGCCGCGTTTCGCCCCTACCTGCAGAAGGTGCTGCGCGAGCGCGGCATCGAGCTGCTGGCGGTCTACGCCTATCCGGCGCAGGTGGTGTGGTGCAACAAGCCTTTCTCGAGTCTGGCCGACCTGGCCACGCGCCGCATCCGCACCTCCAGCGCCTCGCAGGCCGACCTCGTGGAGGCACTGGGCGGCGTGCCGGTGCAGACGAGCTTCGCGGACATCATGGCGAACATGAAGAGCGGCAACATCGAATGCGCGATCACCGGAACTATGTCGGGCAACACCATCGGGCTGCATGAGGTGACCACGCATATCCATGCCATGGCGGTCAACTGGGGCCTCTCGATCTTCGGCGCGAATGCCGGCGCGTGGCTGGCGCTGCCGCCCGACGTGCGGCGGCTGCTGCAGGACGAGCTGCCCAAGCTGGAGCAAGCGGTCTGGGCCGAGGCGGAGCGCGAGACGGGCGAGGGAGTCGCGTGCAACACGGGCCGTCCCAGCTGCACCGAGGGCCGCAAGGGAGCGATGGTGGAAGTGAAGGCGTCGCCCACCGATGACGCGCGCCGCCGCGCAATCTTCGTCGGCACGGTGCTGACCCGCTGGGTCCATCGATGCGGCCCCTCGTGTGCCCAGGTGTGGAACAGCACCATCGCACCGGTCGCGGGCTTCGAAGCCAAGCTGCACTGAGCGCTGTCCAACGCCATGTCGCTGCCTCGCCGTGTTCGGTTCACGATCTGGGGAGTCGTGACGCTGTTCGTGGCCGCCACCCTTGCCGCGGCGGCCACCCTCGTTTCCAGGGCGGAGACGGATGCGCTGGCCGACAGCGAGGGCAAGGCCGAGCGCTTCGTGAGCGGTGCGGAATCGGCGCTCAACCGCATGCTGCTCGGCGTTGACGTGCTCTTGGCGGGCATGGACGTGCTGCTGCGCCCTGCCATGCACCCCGACGGCTCCCTCGATGGCGCACTGGCCAGCCGGCTGCTGCTCGAAATGACCAGCCGCAACCTGCTCGTGCGCGACGTGGCGGTGCTCGCCGCCGACGGCACGGTGCTCGGCGCTGCACAACCCAGCAGCCAGCGCATGGGTGTCGATCTGCCCAAGCAGTTCGCTTCCGAAGTGCTGGGGCAGACGGCACCCCACCTGGCGATCAGCGCCCCAGTGGTCAACTTCGCCACGTCGGAGCGCGTGCTTTACTTCGCACGGCCGATGCGCATGGCCTCAGGCGAGCCGGCGCTCGTGGTGGGCGAGGTGCCGGTGTCGCTGCTTGGCAGCATCCTGTCGCAGGCCGTGGAGATCCACGGCCTGGTCGTGACGTTCGAGCGCGAGGACGGGCAGCTGCTGACCAGCGTGCCGCCGGACGAGCGCATGATGGGACAGAAGCTCACGCCCCCGCTCGCGGTGGAAGACGCGACCGGCAAATCGCTGCGCGGGGCCAGCCGGCTGGGCGGCGCGCCGGCCATCGTGGTGGCGCGGCCCACCCTGTACCGCTCGGTCATGATCGCCGCGAGCATTCCGCTCGACGACGCCCTGGCCCGCTGGCGCGGCGAGCGCCAGGACATCCTCGGCGTGACGGGTGCCTTCGTGCTAATGCTGCTGGCCGCGGGCGTGTTCACGCAGTGGCAGATGTCCCGATTGGCGAGCGCGCGCACCGAAGTCTCGCGCGCCAAGGCCACGCTGGACCAGGCTCTGCAGTCGATGGCCGACGGATTCCTGCTGTGCGACGCCGACGATCGCGTGACCGCCTGGAACCGCCGCTACCTGGAGATCTTTCCCTGGGTTCGCAACGTCATCGCCCCCGGCGTGCCGTTCCGCCGGCTCGCCGAGGCGGTGGCGCCAGCCCTCATGCCCGAAGGCAGCGACGCCGAGCGCCAAGCCTGGGTCGAGCGCCGCATCGCCATCCATGTCAGCGGCAACGGCATGTACGAGCAGGAGCTCGCGCACGGCATGGTGATCCACGCCATCGAGCGTCGCACGCCCGATGGCGGCGTGGTCAGCGTCACGCGCGACATCACGGCTGCGGAGCGCGCGCTGGCGCGCGCGAAGGCAGCCGCGGAGGCGGCCAACGAATCGAAGTCGCAGTTCCTGGCCGCGATGAGCCATGAGATCCGCACGCCGCTCAACGGCGTGCTGGGCATGAATGGCCTGCTGCTCAACACCGCGCTGTCCCCCGAGCAGCGGCGCTACGCCGAGCTGATTCGCAGTTCGGGCCAGACCTTGCTGACGGTCATCAACGACATCCTCGACCTGGCCAAGATCGAGGCCGGCCGCATGGAGCTGGAGATCGCGGAGTTCGACCCCGTCGCCACGCTGGACGAGGTGGTGTCGCTGCTGTCGGTGCGCGCGCAGGCCAAGGGCCTGGCCATGCACCTGCGCATGCCGCCCGACCTGCCCGGCGCGCTGCGCGGCGACGCCAGCCGGCTGCGGCAGGTCCTGTTCAACCTGATCGGCAATGCCCTGAAGTTCACCGAGCACGGCAGCGTGGAGGTGGACGTGGAGCACCGCCCGCTGCCCGACGAACGCGTCGAGCTGACCATCGCCGTACGCGACACCGGCATCGGCATCGCGCCCGAAGCCATGCCCAAGCTGTTCGACCGCTTCATGCAGGCTGACGCGCGGACCGCACGGCGCTATGGGGGTACGGGGCTGGGGCTGGCGATCAGCCGCGAGATCATCGACCTGATGGGCGGGCGCATTGAGGTGAACAGCGCAGTGGGCGTGGGCAGCACCTTCCGCGTGGTCGTGCCCATGGCGCGCGGCGACGCCGAGCGGCTGGCCAAGGCGGAGTCCACGCTGCACGCCAGCTCCGACATCGGCGGCCTGCGCATCCTGGTGGCCGAGGACAACGGCGTGAACCAGATCCTCATCAAGGCCATCCTCGACCAGATGGGGCACTACAGCGACATCGTGGGCAACGGCATCGAGGCCCTGCGTCAGGTGCAGGCTGGGCGCTACGACCTGGTGCTCATGGACATCCAGATGCCCGAGATGGACGGCGAGGCCGCCACCCGCGCCATCCGCTCGCTGCCCAACGGTTTGGCCTCGATACCCATCATCGCGATGACGGCCAACGCCATGGTCGAGCACCGCGAGGCCTACCTGGCCAGCGGCATGGACGACTACGTGTCCAAGCCCATCAGCTCGAAGGCGCTGGCCGCGGCCATCGCACGGGTGACGGCCGAACACGCCTAGGAAGCATCTACTCCACCTCCACTTCGAGCAGCCGCGCCGCCACTTCGAGCAGCCGCTCGGGCAAGACCGGCTTGACCAGGTGGACATCGAAGTGCGTGGCGAGCGCGCGGGCCCGGTCGGGATCGCGGCCGTAACCGGTGAGCGCGACCAGGCGCAGCCGGGGCAATCGCGGATCGGCGCGCAGGCGGCCGGCGAGCTCGTATCCATCCATGCCCGGCAGCCCGATGTCCAGCAGCGCGAGCTCGGGCGTGTAGGTGTCGATCGCCTCCATCGCCGCCGGGCCGTCCGATGCAATACGCACCTCGTAGCCGGCGTGGCTCAGCAGTTCGCCCACCATGTCGGCCGCGTCGACGTTGTCATCGACCACGAGCACGCGGGCGCCGCGTCGCACCGGCGGCGCCGAGATCTTCTCGCTTGCGCGGGGCGCGGCAGCCGGTGCGGCCTCGGGCAGGCGCACGATGAACCGGCTGCCATGTCCGGGGCCCTCGCTTTCGGCGTGCACCGTTCCGCCGTGCAGCTGTACCAGCGTCTTCACGATGGCCAGGCCCAGGCCGAGACCGCCGGCATGCCGGTCCATGCCCTGCTCGCCCTGCGTGAACAGGTCGAACACCCGCGGCAGCAGGTCGGTCGTGATGCCGCTGCCGCGGTCCTCGACCGTCAGCTCGACCATGCCGTCGTGCTGCACGAGCGTCAGCGCGATGAGTTCGTCCGGCGGGGTGAACTTGGCCGCGTTGTGCAGCAGGTTCGACACCACCTGGGCGAGGCGTACCGCATCGCCCTCGACCCTTACTGGCACGGACGGAAGGTGCAGATCCACCGGACGGGCGCGACGCTCCATCGCGGGCTGCGTCAGCTCCATCGCGCGCTCCACCACCGCCCGCATGTCCAGCGCTTCTCGCTCGATCTGGATCTTGCCGCGCGCGATGCGCGATACATCGAGCAGGTCATCCACCAGGCGCGACAGGTGCGCCACCTGGCGTTCGATGATGTGGCGCTCGGCCGACGTGTCGGCACCTGCCCGGCGCGCCATCAGATGCAAGGCAGTCACGATGGGCGCCAGCGGGTTGCGCAGCTCGTGACCCAGCATGGCGAGGAACTCGTCCTTCGCGCGATTGGCGCGCTCGGCCTGGCTGCGTGCCGCCTGCGCGTCCGCATACAAGCGCGCGTTGTCGAGCGCCAGCGCGGCGCGCTGGGCCAGCTCCACCAGCAAGGCGCAATCGTCGTCCGTAAACCCGCGGTGGGATTCGGCCTGCAGCGCCGCCATCGCGCCCAGGGTGCGGCCGCGAGCCACCAGCGGCACGATGAAACAGGCGCGCAATTCCGTGGCCCGCCCATCGGCCCACCGCTCGTCCTCGTCCTCGTCGACCGCGCTGCGCGGCGGCTCGAACTGGGCCAGGTGGCTGCGGCCGGTCGCCACGGTCCACGCCATGGAGCCAGCCGTCTCCGGCCCGGCCTGCAGCCGCCGGATCGGCTCGCCAGCCATGCGCGACGTCTGCGGGTCGCAGTGGTGCGTGAGCGCGTGCTGCAGCCGGCCTTCGGCATCGACCAGATCCACGCGGCACCAATCGGCGATGCCGGGCACGACCACGGACACGATCGCCTCCAGCGTGGCATGCGGCTGCAGCGAGCGCGACAGCACCGCCCCCGCGCTGGCCAGCTGCTCCAGCCGGCGCCTGGCCACCTCGGCACCGGCACGGGCGGCACGCTCGGCACCCAGCAAACGTTCACGCTCGGCCTCGTCGTGGCCGCGACGCTCGGCAGCAGCACTCAGCGCGTCCGCCACCTCCTGAATCTCCTGGATGTCCGTGGCCGGCATGAGCGGCCGCTCTCCCCGGCCCAGCGCCTGCGCGGCACGACCAAGCGCGCCGATCGGACGATTGACGCTGCGGGCGATCAGCAGCGCGACCAGCCCGCCCAGGATCACCGACAGCACGATCCCCCCGCCGAAGGCGAGCGAGGAACGCCACGGCCCCGCTTGCACCGTCTCCAGGGGAATGCCGATCGCCACGGACCAGCCACTGCCCGGCAGGCGCGAGTAGGCGGTGAGGATCACCTGGCCTTCCAGCGCCTCAGTGACGCCGACACCCTCTTCGCCGGCCGCCGACATCAGGCCCTGCAGGCTGGGCGAGGGCGGCGTGCCGATGTACTTCGCATGGGCGCGTGACCGGGCCACCCGCACTCCCTTCGCGTCGAACACTGACACGACCCATTCGGACGGCACGCGCTGGCGCTGGATCACTTCGAGGAATGCCTCCGGGTTGATCACCCCCGTGAGGACGAAGCGCAGCTTGCCGTCGCGGATGACCGGGACTCGCACCGGCACGCCATACTCGCCTCGCGCCCCTCGCCGTAGGGCGCCCACCAACGGGCTCTTCTTCTGCACGAGGTGTTCGAAGCTCTCCGGCTCCGCGATGGCCATGTCGCTGCGCCCGGGCGGATACCCGGTGTGCACGAGCACCTTGCCGTCCGGCTGCGCCAGCAGGATCGCGCGCCAGTGAGTCCGGATGGCGGCCACGGGCTGGGCCACACGGTAGAACGCCCCCGTATCACTGGTGTTCAGCGTGCTGGAGGTCGCCAGTGCTTCCAGCACTTGACTCACGCCGCGCAGCTCGGCATCGACCGCGCCCACGAGTGCGCGTGCGAGCTCCAGGCTCGCCCGTTCGGTCTGCACACGTTGCTGCTGCGCCAGGGCATACAGGCCAATGCCCGACATGAGCGCCAGGGGCAGGATGCCCGCAGCGGCCAGCAGGAACAACCGCTGCCGCAAGCCGGCACCGCGCAGCATCACAACCGGCCGGCAGGCTCAGCCTGCGTGGTGGTGAGTGCCCCCGGTGCACCCGCGATGAACCGGCCCCGCGGTCCGATGGCTCCATCAAGCATGTTCCTGCACCTGCCGAGCGTCGCCGAAGGCGCATGTTATGCGCATGAACAAAGGCCCGGCGCCGCGAGGGCAGCCGGGCCATCATCGAAAACCCTTGAAGGCGCGCCGGAAGGCGGCGCGGGCTGGGCGCAGCCCGGCCCCGAGGGCACTCAGAAGGGAATGTCGTCGTCCATGTCGTCGAAGCCGGTCGCCGGCTTCGCGGCGGGCTTGCTGGCCGGCGGCTTGGCTGCCGGAGCGCTGCGCTCCTCGCGGGCATAGCCTCCTCCTCCGCCGCCGCCCTCGTCGCCGCCCATGCCTTCACGGCCGCCCAGCATTTTCATTTCGTCCGCCACCACTTCGGTGGTGTAACGGTCGTTGCCATCCTTGTCCTGCCACTTGCGGGTCTTCAAGCGGCCCTCGATGTAGACCGCGCGGCCCTTCTTCAGGTACTCGCCGGCCACCTCGGCCTGGCGGTCATACAAAACCACCGAATGCCATTCGGTCTCTTCCTGGCGCTCGCCGGTGTCCCGGCTCTTCCAGGTGCGGGTGGTGGCAATGCGCAGGTTGCACACCGCGCTGCCGCTGGGCGTGTAGCGGACCTCGGGGTCGCGGCCGAGGTTGCCAATGAGGATGACTTTGTTCACCGAGGCCATGGGGACTCCGAGCAATGAATGCGGCCAATTATCGCCTGCCGGTCTTTTCCCCCGGCAGCCCCATTCGGTGTGGGGACGCCCGCGCCGCGCCTCCCCCGAAGGAGCGGAACAAGCCGAGCAGCAGGGCTCCCGTACCATGCGCGCTGCATCGCCCTCCACCTGCCCGACTGCCCGTGAACTCCGCCATCGCCAAGCCCGCGCACAGTCCCCTGGCGGTGCTCCAGGAGGTGTTCGGCTACCCCGCCTTCCGTGGCGCGCAGGCCGAGATCGTCGACCACGTGGCGAGCGGTGGCGATGCCCTCGTGCTGATGCCCACTGGCGGCGGCAAGAGCCTGTGCTACCAGGTGCCGGCCATCGTGCGTCATCGCGCCGGGCGCGGGGTAGCAGTGGTCGTGAGCCCACTCATCGCACTGATGCACGACCAGGTCGGCGCGCTGGAGGAAGCCGGCGTGCACGCGGCCTTCCTCAACTCCACGCTGTCCTTCGAGGAGACGCAGCGCGTGGAGCGCGAAATGATGCGCGGAAGGCTGGTGCTGCTGTATGCGGCCCCCGAACGCGTGACCACGCCGCGCTTCCTGGCCCAGCTCGACTCGCTGAATGAGCGAGGGCTGCTCAGCCTCTTCGCCATCGACGAAGCTCACTGCGTGAGCCAGTGGGGTCACGACTTCCGCGAGGACTATCTCGCGCTGGACGTGCTGCATACGCGCTTCCCCGGCGTGCCGCGCATCGCACTCACGGCCACTGCTGACGAGCTCACGCGTGCGGACATGGTCCAGCGGTTGCAGCTCGACTCGGCACGCGTGTTCATCAGCAGCTTCGATCGGCCCAATATCCGCTACGCCATCGTCGAGAAGGACAACGCCCGCGCGCAGCTGCTGCGTTTCATCCAGGACGAGCACGAGGGCGACGCCGGCGTCGTGTACTGCCAGTCGCGCAAGAAGGTGGAAGAGACCGCCGACTGGCTGAAGTCCGAAGGCATCGCCGCGCTGCCCTACCACGCCGGCCTCGACGCCGAGGTGCGCAAGCGCCACCAGGACCGCTTCCTTCGCGAGGACGGGCTGGTGATCGTGGCGACCGTCGCCTTCGGCATGGGCATCGACAAGCCCGACGTGCGCTTCGTGGCCCACCTCGACCTGCCCAAGAACATCGAGGGCTACTACCAGGAGACGGGCCGTGCGGGCCGCGACGGCCTCCCGGCCGATGCCTGGATGGCCTACGGCCTCGCCGACGTGGTGAACCAGCGCCGCATGATCGACGAAAGCCCCGCCGGCGAGGAGTTCAAGCGCGGCCAGCGCGCCAAGCTCGATGCCCTGCTCGCGCTGGCCGAGGCGCACGACTGCCGGCGCGTGCGGCTGCTCGCCTACTTCGGTGAGCACAGCTCCCCCTGCGGTAACTGCGACAACTGCCTGCAGCCGCCCGCCACCTGGGACGCGACCGAGGCCGCGCGCAAGGCGCTGTCGTGCATCTACCGCTTTCATCAGCACGGCGGCCAGCGCTTCGGCGCCGGGCACCTGATCGACGTGCTGCGGGGCAAGGTGACCGACAAGGTGACGCAGTTCCGGCACGAACGGCTGTCCACCTTCGGAATCGGGTCCGACACGACCGAGATGCAGTGGCGCGCCGTGCTGCGCCAGCTGATGGCGCTGGGCCACCTGCGCACCGAGGGCGAGTTCAACACGCTGGAGCTCATGTCCTCGGCGCGCGCCGTGCTGCGCGGCGAGGTGCAGCTGCTGCTGCGCATACCCAGCGAGGCCCGGCGGGGCAAGGCCGCCCGCGCCGTACGGGGGACCCGCGAGAAACCTTCGCCCATGCCGCTGGACGCCCAGGGCACGGCCCTCTTCGCCGCGCTGAAGGCTTGGCGGGGCGAGGTCGCCCGCGAACACAACCTGCCGGCCTACGTGGTGTTCCATGACGCCACGCTGGCCGAGATGGCCCGCATGCGCCCCCGCACGCTGGAGGAGCTTGCGCAGGTGAGCGGCGTTGGCGCCAAGAAACTGGAGGCCTACGGGCACGAGCTGCTGCGCGTGCTCGAGTCCGGGGCCACATGAACGCCGCTCCTGCACCGTCCGCATGCGCCCTGCGCTTGGCCGAGCCGGGCGACGAGCCGGCGCTGGCCGATATCTGCGTGCGCACCGGACACCATGGCGGCGATGCCTCGGGCGTCTATCCCGATGCCAGCGCGCTGGCGCAGATCTACCTCCTGCCGTACCTGCACCTCGAACCCGCGTGGTGCTGGGTGGCCGAGGATGCGGCGGGAGTGGCCGGCTACCTCGTCGCCACGCCGGACACGCTCACCCTGGCGCGACGCGCCGAGTCGCAATGGTGGCCGGCCCTGAAGCGCCGTCACCCATTGCCAGACCCGGACGACGAGCGGCCCCAGGCCCAGCTGACCCGCCGCCTGCATGCCGGAGTGCTCACCGATCTGCCGTTTCTCGACGACTACCCGGCGCACCTGCACATCGACCTGCTGCCGCGCGCACGAAGACAGGGTATCGGGCGCCGGCTGATGGACACCCTGCTGCAGGCACTGGCGGACCACGGCGTGCCGGGCGTGCACCTCGGGGTGTCGAACTTGAACCCCGGCGCCATCGCGTTCTATGAGCGCCTGGGTTTCGTCGTCCTCGAACGCGCCTCGTGGGGCCTGTGGATGGGACGCCGCCCCGGCGCCCTCAAGGAACAATGGTCACGCTGACCACCGTGCTGTCCGCCTCCCGGCCACTGCCGTCGCGCGCCCTCGCGAAGACCTGAAGCGTGGCACGGCCGTCGTCGGGCGCGATGGCCACCCACTCGTAGGGCTCCCGCGTGTCGGTGCCCAGCAGCACCGTGCCGCCCAGAGGTTCCAGACGGAAGAAGGCGACGTGGTCGATGCCACTCTCGTCGGAAGCTGCCGCGGCGAACTTGACGGACTGCCCCGCTCGCACGGTCTCGGCCGCGCTGGTCAGGCTCACCGACGGATCGAAGTCGTCGAAATCCCCGATCGAGAGGAACAGGCCGCCGCCGCACGCGCCGAGCGCCAACAACAGGGCACCTGCGGCGACACGGCGCCATGCGGCAGCCAGACGAGCGAGGAAACGGACTCCACCGGGTACGGACATGGCCGGATGCTACGCCGATCGTGTCGCCCGCCACTGAACCAGCGGCCGCTGGACGCGCGCCGGCCGGAGCGACAGCGCCATGGATCGCGCCACGACTATGATGGACGGTTTCGCGTCGCGTCCCCGCATGTCCGCCGTTCCCTCCGAACATTCGCGCCCCGAGCCTGCCGCAGGCCCCGCCGCCGACGGGCCTGTACTGCGCATCCGCGGCGCGCGCACGCACAACCTCAAGAACATCGACCTCGACATCCCGCGCAACAAGCTGGTGGTGATCACCGGCCTGTCGGGATCGGGCAAGTCCAGCCTCGCTTTCGACACGCTCTACGCCGAGGGGCAACGTCGCTACGTGGAAAGCCTGTCGGCCTACGCGCGGCAGTTCCTGCAGCTGATGGACAAGCCCGACGTCGACGTGATCGAGGGCCTGAGCCCGGCCATTTCCATCGAGCAGAAGGCGACCTCCCACAACCCGCGCTCCACCGTGGGCACAGTGACGGAGATCCACGACTACCTGCGTCTGCTCTACGCGCGCGCCGGCACGCCGTTCTGCCCCGAGCACCGGCTGCCCTTGCGCGCGCAAAGCGTGAGCCAGATGGTCGACACCGTCCTCGCCCTGCCCGAAGACACCCGGCTGATGGTGCTGGCACCGGTGGTGCGCGACCGCAAAGGCGAATTCAGCGAACTGCTCGCCGACATGCAGTCGCAAGGCTATGTGCGTTTCCGTGTGGACGGAACCACGTACGAGGCGGCCGAGGTACCCAAGCTCAAGAAGGCCGAGAAGCACGACATCGACGTGGTCATCGACCGCATCAAGGTGCATGCCGCCGCGGACTCCGGGCTGCGCCAGCGCGTGGCAGAGAGCTTCGAGGCCGCGCTGCGCATTGCCGACGGTCGGGCCATCGCACTTGAGATGGACAGCGGCCGGGAGCACCTGTTTTCGAGCAAGTTCGCCTGCCCCATCTGCAGCTATTCGCTGGTCGAACTGGAGCCGCGCCTGTTCTCCTTCAACTCGCCCGTCGGCGCCTGCCCGCATTGCGACGGCCTGGGGCTGGTGACGGTGTTCGACCCCGAGCGTGTGGTCGGCTTCCCCACGCTCAGCCTGGCCAGCGGCGCCATCAAGGGCTGGGACCGGCGCAACCCCTACACCTTCTCGCTGCTGGAAAGCCTCGCCAAGCACTACCACTTCAACCTCGACGCTCCATACGAGGAGCTCCCCGAGCAGGTGCGGCAGGTGCTGCTGTACGGCTCCGGCGAGGAGGAGATCGCCTTCACCTACCAGGCCGAGGGGGCCAAGGGCAAGGCTCGCAGCGTCAAGCGCCGGCACCCCTTCGAAGGGATCATTCCCAGTTTCACGCGCCGCTTTAAAGAGACCGACTCGGCCGCGGTGCGCGAAGACCTGACGCGCTACCAGAGCGCCAAGCCCTGTCCGGAGTGCCACGGGACCCGGCTGAGGTGCGAGGCGCGGCACGTGTTCCTGCTGAGCGAACACGACGAGGTCGAGGGCGGCACCGGCGAGCCGATCTACCGCGTGGAGCACTTCACCCTGCGCGAGTGCCTGCAGTACTTCGAGGCCCTGCGCCTGCAGGGGGCCAAGGCGGAGATCGCCGACAAGATCGTGCGCGAGATCCGCTCGCGGCTTACCTTCCTCAACGACGTGGGGCTCAACTACCTGAGTCTGGATCGCAGTGCCGACACGCTGTCGGGCGGCGAGGCGCAGCGCATCCGGCTCGCCTCGCAGATCGGCTCTGGCCTCACGGGGGTGATGTATGTGCTGGACGAACCGAGCATCGGCCTGCACCAGCGCGACAACGATCGGCTCATCGCCACCCTCCAGCATCTGCGTGACCTGGGCAACAGCGTGCTGGTGGTCGAGCACGACGAGGACGCCATCCGCGCCGCCGACCACGTGATCGACATGGGCCCGGGCGCCGGCGTGCACGGCGGCCAGGTGGTGGCGCAGGGCACGGCCGAGGAGGTCGCCGCCAGCGAGGTGTCGCTGACCGGTCGCTACCTGGCTCGCGCGCTGCGCATCCCGCGGCCCGCGCAACGCCGCGACTGGCGGCCGGACGAAACCGGCGGCGACGAGAACGGCGCCCAGCCCTCCAGCCTGCGCATCGTGAACGCGCGGGGCAACAACCTGAAGAACGTCACCACCGAGATCCCGGTCGGGCTGTTCACCTGCGTGACAGGCGTGTCGGGCTCCGGCAAGAGCACGCTCGTCAACGACACGCTCTACGCCGCGGTGGCCCGCAAGCTCTACGGCAGCCACGCCGAGGCGGCCCCCCACGATGCCATCGAAGGGCTGGAGGCGTTCGACAAGGTGATCAACGTCGACCAGAGCCCCATCGGCCGCACGCCGCGTAGCAACCCGGCGACCTACACGGGCCTGTTCACCCCGATTCGCGAACTGTTTGCCGAGGTGCCGGCCGCGCGCGAGCGCGGCTACGGGCCGGGGCGCTTCAGCTTCAACGTGGCAGGCGGCCGCTGCGAGGCCTGCCAGGGCGACGGTGTGCTCAAGGTGGAGATGCACTTCCTGCCCGACGTGTACGTGCCCTGCGACGTGTGCCACGGCCGTCGATACAACCGCGAGACGCTGGAGGTGCTCTACAAGGGCCGCAACATCACCGAAGTGCTCGACATGACGGTCGAGGACGCGCACGCCTTCTTCAGCGCCGTGCCGGCAATCGCACGCAAGCTGCAGACGCTGCTCGACGTCGGCCTGGGCTACATCCGGCTGGGACAGAGCGCCACTACCTTGTCGGGCGGCGAGGCGCAGCGCGTGAAGCTCGCGCTGGAGCTCTCCAAGCGCGACACCGGGCGTACGCTGTACATCCTCGACGAGCCCACCACCGGCCTGCACTTTGCCGACATCGACCTGCTGCTCAAGGTCTTGCACCAGCTGTGCGACGCGGGCAACACCATCGTGGTGATCGAGCACAACCTCGACGTCATCAAAACCGCCGACTGGCTCGTCGACATGGGCCCCGAAGGCGGCGCGGGCGGCGGCACCATCGTCACCAGCGGCACGCCGGAGGAAGTGGCGGCCCACGCGGGCAGCTTCACGGGGCGGTACCTGAAGCCGCTGCTGTAGGGCGATCGTCCGCCCATGCCGGAGGCTGCGGCAAGGGCGCGACATCTGCACGTGGCGCATACACCGATGCCGCCTCGCGCACGGGGACAGGCGCGCGCCCTTGCCACACAATGGCCTCTGCTCAGAAAGCCCCCATGCGCAAGGCCCCCCTCCCGACCAACGAAGCCCGCCGACTCGCGGTCCTGCGGGAGCTGGGCCTCCTCGACAGCGGGCCCGACAGCAGCTTCGACGCCCTCGTGCACGCAGCCGCCTCGCTCACCGGCTGCACGGTCGCCTTGGTGAGCCTGGTCGACGAGCATCGGCAGTGGTTCAAGGCATCTCATGGCACACCGCTCACCGAGACGCCTCGTGACGTGTCCCCGTGCTCGTACACGGTCCTCGGCGAGGAGCTGGTGGAGATCACGG
Organism: uncultured Burkholderiales bacterium; assembly: GCA_966248995.1. Taxonomy (GTDB): domain Bacteria; phylum Pseudomonadota; class Gammaproteobacteria; order Burkholderiales; family Burkholderiaceae_C; genus Albitalea. The sequence continues at coordinate 124,988 of CBINBY010000001.1, forward strand.
ACCTGCGCGGCGACCCACGTTTCGTCGGCAACCCGCTCATCGAAAGCGCTCCCCCGCTGCGCTTCTATGCGGGCGTGCCGCTGATGTTCCGCGCCGCCATCCTCGGCACCCTGTGCGTCATGGACTGTCAGCCGCGCCGGCTGAGCGTCGAGGAGCGCGAGGCATTGCATGGTCTGGCTCGCGTGGCCACGGAGCTCCTGCGCAGCCACCAGCGCATGAACGCCCTGGATCTGGAGCGCCGGCGCCTGCTCGATTTCGGGCGCGCCTCCGGCGACTGGATGTGGGAGACCGACGAGGCCTTGCGCATGACCTGGGTGTCCGAGGCCTTCGAAACCGTCACGGGCCTGGCCGCCGAAGACATCATCGGCCAACCCATCCAGGACCAGACCCTGCTCGACGAACTGGGTGACGAGAAGCCGGGACTCGGCCACCTCCTGGACCTGATGCTCCGGCGCCAGCCGTTCTCGCGCGCGGTCACGCAGAAGCTCACGCCGCGTGGCGTGCTTTACGTGTCGCGCAGCGCGGTACCCATCTTCACCGAGGACGGTGCCTTCCGCGGCTACCGCGGCACGGCACGCGACGTGACGGCCCAGGTGGCCGCCACCCAGCACTCGCGCGGTCAGGACGCCCTGCTGCGCAAGCTCACCGCTCAGGTGCCTGGCGTCATCTTCCAGTTCCAGCTCAATCCCGACGGGAGCTGCTGCTACCCCTACGCGAGCCGGGGCATGCACAAGATGCTCGGCAGCCCCACCCGGCTCGATCTGCGCGGCGCTGATGCGTCGATGCCGCTGCGCATGATCCACGCGGACGACATCGCCGGCTTCGCGGAAAGCATCTACCGCTCCGCGGAAACGCTTGATCCCTGGCACCGCGAGTACCGCATCGTGCGCAGCGACGGCCGGGTGCGATGGCTCGAGACCCGCGCCATGCCGGAGCGATTGCCCGGAGGCAGCACCCTTTGGCACGGCTTCACCACCGACGTCACCGAGCGCAAGGAGACCGAACTTGCGCTGCGGCGCTCCGAGGAGCGCTGGGAGATGGCCGCAGACGCCGGAGGCCTCGGCATTGCCGAGCTCGACCTCGCCACCGGCACGCTCAGCATGGACCGGCGGGCCTGCGTCATCCACGGCCTGCCGTATCCCGTCCCAGCCTTCACGCTGGAGCGCTGGATGGCGTCCATCCATCCGGACGACCGCGAGGGTACGCACCAGGGTCTGATGCAGGCGCTCGAGGCACGCAGCACGCTCGAAGCGCGCTATCGCCTGGTGCGCCCGGACGGCCGCGAGGTGGCGGTGGAAATCACCGCGCGAGGCCACCATGACGAGGCAGGTCGGCCGGTCGGCCTGGTCGGCACCTGCCGCGATGTCACGACGCAGCGCGAACTGGAGCGTCTCCAGCGCGACAAGGAGGCCGCGGAGCGCGCCAATCGCGCCAAGAGCGAATTCCTGTCGCGGGTGAGCCACGAGCTGCGTACGCCGCTCAACGGCATCCTCGGCTTCGCGCAGCTCATGGCGCTGGACCGCGCCGCGCCTCTGGCGCCCGAGCAGCAGCGCAGGCTCGACAGCGTCGAGCGTGCCGGCAGGCACCTGCTCAACCTCATCAACGACGTGCTGGACGTCACGCGCATCGAGAGCGAGGACTTCTCGCTGCAGCCCGCCTGCGTGAACGTGTGGTCGGCCATCTCCGAGTGCCTGGCGCTCATCCAGCCCCTGGCCGACGAGGCGGGCGTGAAGCTGCCCGAGTCGATGGCGAACCAGTCGCCATGCTGGGTCATGGCCGACCCGCGCGCGCTCGAGCAGGTGTTGATGAACCTGCTGTCCAACGCCATCAAGTACAACCGCCCCGCCGGTCGCGTGGACATCACCGTGCAGCCCCTTGCCGAGTCGCAGCCCGCTCGCTTGCGCATCGCCATCCGTGACGAGGGCCGAGGCATTGCCAAGGAGCAGCAGGGATCGCTGTTCCAGCCCTTCAACCGCCTGGGCGCAGAGCTCAGCCGCACCGAAGGCAGCGGCCTCGGGCTCGTGATCTGCCGACGCCTGGTCGAAGGCATGGGCGGCTCCATCGACGTGCAGAGCGCTCGCGGCAAGGGATCGACCTTCATCGTGGAGCTGCCCGCCAGCACACCGCGGTCGCAGCACCCTCCCGTGTCGCGGTCTGCCGAGGCGCCCGAGCCGACACCTCTGACCGGGCCGCGCGAGGTGCTCTATATCGAGGACGAGCCGCTCAACATGGTGCTGATGGAGGAGGTCTTCCGCAACCAGCCGCAGTGGACCTTGCTCGTCGCCGACGACGCCACGACCGGCACCCGCATCGCACGTGAATCGCGGCCCGACCTCGTGCTCATCGACATGAACCTGCCCGACATGCATGGGCTGGCGTTGATCGAGACACTGCGCCGCGATCCGATGACGCGGGCACTGCGCTGCATCGCGCTCTCGGCGGATGCCATGCGCGAACAGATCGACGCAGCGCTCGCCGCAGGCTTCGACGAATACTGGACCAAGCCCATCGACGTGCCTCGCGTGCTGGCCGACCTGGCGCGGCTCCTGGCCGCACCCGCGCCCACGGACGACCCACTGACCCTCGCGCCCGGTTCGGACTACCCAACCGTTTCAGGCTGACCCTTTCCCCCGTTCGGTCCGATCCGCCCCCGGTCGGACGGATCCGTCCGCGACCGGGCTGATCCCTCCCCCCGTTCGGGCGGAGCTTGTCGAAGCCCTACGCGCTTCGTGCAGCCCCTCCGACAGCGTCAAGGCACCCAACCCGAGCACACCCACTCATGCTGAGCTTGTCCAGGCCTACGCACCACCACACAGAAGCACACAGGCAGCCACAGCATGAAGCAAACACAAACAGCCCACAAACAGAAAAGCCGGTGCAAGCACCGGCTTTGGACTCTGTGGGGCAGGGCGCCCGCGCTGCGGCTTACTTCAGGTGCGCGTTGATGAGCTTCGTCATCTCGAACATCGACACCTGAGCCTTCTTGAAGATCTCCTTCAACTTGGCATCGGCGTTGATCATGGTGCGCTTGGCCTGGTCTTGCAGCTTGTTGGTCTTGATGTAGTCCCACACCTTCTTGGTGACCTCGGTGCGCGGTACCGGCTTGTCGCCAATCACGGCAGCCAGCTGCGGGCTCGGGGTCATGGCCTTCATGAAGGCGGCGTTCGGGGTGCGCTTCTTCGCGGGAGCCTTCTTCACCGCGGTCTTCTCGGCAGCCTTCTTCGCTGGGGCCTTCTTGGCGGGAGCCGCCTTCTTCGCCGCTGCCTTCTTGGCCGGTGCGGCCTTCTTTGCCGGCGCCTTCTTCGCGGCGGCCTTCTTCGCAGTTGCCATTTCGATTCTCTCCATCACAAACCGTTGTT
>CBINBY010000002.1:0-98545 GCA_966248995.1 uncultured Burkholderiales bacterium
TCGTGGCAATGTGAAGGGCGCGGCATCGAGCACTCGCTGCATCGGCCCTTCGGCGCTGTCGCGATAGACGGTGCGCAGCACCGCGTGGCGCGCGATGGCTTCGTTCAGCCGCGCTTCGAGCTGCTGCGGCTCCACAGCACCCGATAGGCGCAGGTGCACGACCACGTTGTGCTGCGCAAGGTCGGGTTCCAGCTGGTGGCTGAACCAGAGGCGGCGTTGTGCGTAGGACTGGCGGATGTCGGTCGATGGCGCGTCATCGCAGGCTCGTGCATCGCCTGCGGGGGAGGCGTTGGGCAAGTGATGCAGGATCTCTTCCGCCCAGTCGGCAAGCGTGCGTACGCCGTAGAGATCGGGCAGCGGCGGTGCCCAACCCAGTTCCTCGTGAAGCTTGGAGGCGAGCGTGGCAAGCGCGATCGAGTCCAGCCCGTTGGCCACGAGGCTGGTACCGAAGTCGAGCCCCGAGCCGGTTTGCACCGTGTGCAGCGTGTGAGCCAGATAGGCGCGGCACAGCGTGTGCGGATCCTCGCCGCGTGCCCAGCCCTCGCGCAGCTGCTGCGCGGTGACCACCATCGGGGCATGAGCTTGCGCGCTCGTGGCGATGACCTCCAGCGTGCCATTGAGGAACGCCTGCCTCGCGCCTTGCCGGCTGATCTTGCCGCTGGTGGTCATCGGGATCGTGCCGGCCTCGATGAGCACGATGAGGTCGATGGCGCAGTCGGCTGCATCGCGCGCTGCGGCTTGCATGGCGGCGTAGAGGGCAGGGTGGGACGCCGGATCCACGCACCGGCGGTGCGGCTCGGCCACGACGATGAGCCTCTCGCGCCCGAGAGCCGCGTCGGGCACCGCGAAGGCCGCGATGCGGCCGGCACGCAGGCCCGACTCCGCATCGGTGATGGCGAACTCGATGTCGTGCGGATACAGGTTGCGGCCGTTGAGGATGATCAGGTCCTTGAGCCGCCCGCACACCACGACCTGGCCTTCATGCAGGAAGCCCAGGTCACCCGAGCGCAGCCAGTGGCCTGTCTCCGCGGCGATGCGCGCCTCGAAGGTCTCGCGGGTGGCTTCCGGCTGGTTCCAGTAGCCCTCGGCGTTGCTCGGGCCGGCCAGCCAGATCTCGCCGATCCGGCCCGGCGCGCAACGGGTGTGCTCGTGCGGATCGACGATCGCGACCTCGTGCCGAGGCTGCGGGTAGCCGCACGCCACCAGCTCCAGCGCGTCGCTGCCGGGCGAGGCGAGTACCGCGCGGCCCTGCTCCAGGGCCGTCTTGTCCAGGGAGAGCACGACCGGCAAGGCACCGGGGGGCGTGGCACTCGCAACCAGCGTGGCTTCCGCCTGACCATAGGCCGGGCTCGCGGCATGCGCGGCAAAGCCTGCCGGGGCGAAGCGCACGCGAAAGCTCTCCAGCGTGGCGGCATGGATCGGCTCGGCGCCGTTGAGGGCATGCGTCCAGGCGCTCAGGTCGAGCCCGGCGATGACTGCATCGCTTACCGTGCGGCTGCACAGCGCGTACGCGAAGTTCGGCGCCCAGCTCGCCGTGCCGCGATGGCGGCTCAGTGCCTGCAACCACGCCGAGGGCGTTTTCACGAAGGTCTGCGGCGCCATGAGGTAGCACGGCATGCCGGCGTACAGCGGCGCCAGCACGCCGCCGATCAGCCCCATGTCGTGGTACAGCGGCAGCCAGTTCACCATGCGGCCGTGCGCGTCGAAGCCGTAGGCACTCTGCATCAGTGCCAGGTTGGCCAGCAGGTTGCGCTGACGCACGATCACGCCCTTGGGCACGCCGGTCGAGCCCGAGGTGTACTGCAGGAAGGCGATCGTCTCGCCGTGCGTATGGTGCGAAAGGGGCCGGCGCCACGCGGCCGGCTGGCTGAGCAGCTCGTCCACCGTGCACGCATCCGCCTGCGAGAGCTCGGCCAAGGCCTCCGCGGCCTCGGAGGGACGGAGCATGAGCGCAGGCGCCGCATCGGCGATCACGTTGCGCAGGCGGTCCAGGTGCCGGGGCTTGCGCGACTGCGGCGGGAAGAGCGGCACCGCGATGAGGTCCGCATACATGCATGCAAGGAACGCCCGCACGAAGTCGAGCCCGCTCGGCAATGCGAGCAGCACCCGTTCCCCCGGGGCGTAGCGGCTTTGCAGGATGCCCGCCAGGGCCTGCACCTGCGCATGCAGTTCGCCGAAGCCGAGCGTCTCGCCGATGTCGATGCCATCGGGCAGGAAGTGCAGGGCGGGCGCGTTCGCCCGGTCATGCGCGTGGGCTTCGATCACGTCGATCAGATGCATCGCGCCTCCCTCACGCCATCGCGACGATGACCTTGCGGTCACCTGTGTAGGGATGGCGGCCGTGGGCGACGAGCAGGTTGTCGAGCATCAGCACGTCGCCGGCCTGCCATGGAAAAGCGACCGTCGCATCCCGATATGCGCGGCGCACGACATCGAGCATCTCGTCACCGATGCGTGACCCGTCGCCGAAGTACACATTGCGCGGCAGCTCGTCTTCCCCCACGGCGGCCAGCAGGCTGGCGCGGGTGGTGGGTTCGAGCGCCGAGACGTGGAACAGGTGGGCCTGGTTGAACCACACCCATGCGCCGGTCTCCGGATGCTGCAGCACGGCTTGGCAGCGTTGGCGCGTGCGCAGCTCGCCGTTGGCTTTCCATTCCCATTCGATGCCTTGCGCCTCGCAGTAGCGCTCGACCTCGGTGCGGTCATCGGTGTTGAACACGCGCTGCCACGGCAGGTCGAGCGCGCTGCTGTAGTTGCGCACATACAGCAGCTCGCGTGTGGCGAAGGTCTCACGCAGGCCTGCGGGCAGAGCGTCGTGGATACGGCGGCTGTCCGCGATGGGCGTTTCGCCGCCCGTCTCGCTGGGCTTCACGCAATGGAACCAGATGCGTTCCGGCCACGACCGCGTGTACGACTGTTCGTTGTGCAGCGGGATGTGCTGGTGCGCGGGGTACTCGGTCGAGGTGTAGATGCCCGCGTAAACCTGATGCCGCGGCGTCGAGCCGAACTCGTAGCTCGCCAGCGGCTTTCCGAAGCTCGCCGCGAAGGCGCGGAAGGCCAGCGGCGAGGCGACCCGGTAGCCTCGCAGGAGCACGCCGCCCACATTTCGAAGCGCGTTGCGGATCGCCGCGCGTGCGTCGTCGCCGAGGTCCTGGAGCGCTTGCCCGGGCTGGGCTTCCATGCGCATCGGCAAGGCCTGCGGCAGGGTGCTTGGAGAGGCTGTATCGAGAGGCGCGGCCTCAATGCGCGCCGTAGATGAACGGAGCATGTTCCCTGTCTTGTTGTCGATGTGCGAGCGGGCTGGACCATAGCGGCTGAAGCCATGTAACGCAAATGAGAGTTATTCGCACTATCGTTCACATGGAAAAGGAAAGTCGATAGCATTCGCCGCGCTCCAAGCATCGGCCGGCCGTGCGTCGGCACTACAAGGAACAAGCAACGTGAAGAGGACCGCTCTCAACAAGAACGCCTTGGCCGTCGCGGCCGCCGCCGCGCTGATCGGGCCGCAGGCGTGGGCGCAGGAGAACGAGGAGCCCGCGACCGTGCTGCAGCCGGTGGTCGTCAAGGGCGAGAAGATCGAGCGCAAGCTCAGCGACACCCAGTCCAGCGTGGCGGTGAGCACCGCCGAAGACCTGCGCCAGCACGCCGACCAATCGCTGGCCGACGTGCTGACCCGCACGCCGGGCGTCTACACGACGGCGGGCAACGAGAACTGGGGTATCCGCGGGGTCCCGGTCACGGGCTTCGACGACCAGGGGCCGGCCGCGCTGAACGGCGCCGTCTCCGTGTACATCGATGGCGCCTTGCAGCCTAACCGCGCGCTGACGCTGAGCCCGCTCATGCTGTGGGACGTCGACCAGGTGGAGATCTTCCGCGGCCCGCAATCGACCGTGCAGGGCCGCAACGCACTGGCCGGCGCTGTTGTCGTGCAGACGAAGAACCCGGAGTACAAGCCCTCGCTGGCAGCCCAGGTGAACGCGGGCAACCATGGCGAGCGCGGTGCGGCGGCCGCCATCGGCGGCGCCCTCGTGGAAGGCACGGTGGCCGGCCGCCTCGCGTTCGACTACCAGGAGAGCGACGGCTACATCCGCAACGAAATCCTGAACAAGGACGCGGACCCGAACCGCTCGGCCAACGTGCGCGCCAAGCTGCTGGTGCAGCCCACGGACCGGCTCGATGCATTGTTCACGCTGGCCCACAGCCGCAACCGCCAGGGCATGAATTCCGTCGCGCAGGTGAACGACCAGCCGCAGTACTTCAAGCTCTTCACCAACACCGACGAGTTCGATCGTATCGAGCAGGACACGGCGAGCGCCAAGCTCGATTACGCCCTGAGCGACGCGTGGACGCTGACCAGCCTCACCGCGGTCACGCGGTCCACCTACGACTCGCTGCTCGACTTCGACGAGGGCCCCACCGACCGCGATGAAGTCGTGCGCGAGCACCGGGCGAGGCTCGCGAGCGAAGAGCTCCGGCTGGTCTACCGGAGCGCCGCGCTGAAAGGGCATCTGGGCGCTTACTACGGCCGGTCGCGCAACCGCTTCGACGATCGCGTGGATCTCGGCGGCGTGCCTTTCGGCAGCGTGATCGGCGAGACGAAGATCGTCAACCGCGCCCTGTTCGGCGAGCTGGAGTGGAGCTTCGCACCGGACTGGCGCCTGACTACCGGTTTGCGCCACGACCGGGAGCGCAACGAAACCACTGTGTCGCAGGACGACTTTTCCAGCCCCGGTCAGGACCAGAGGACCTTCCACGCCACCTTGCCCAAGCTGGGGTTGAGTTATCAGTTCGCGCCCGACCAGCAGATCGGCGCCATGGCACAAAGGGGTTACCGCAGCGGCGGCGTCAACGTGCGCGCGGGTGCGGGGCACACGGCCTATGACCCCGAGTACACGACGAACCTGGAGTTGTCGTACCGCGGCGCCTGGCTCGATGGACGGCTGCGCACGAGCGCCAACGCCTACCACACCGACTGGAAGGACCAGCAGGTGAGCGTGCTGGACAGCACCGGCAGCTTCTTCGAGGTCCACAACGCCGCGCGCAGCCGGATGAAAGGCTTCGAGGCCACCGCGGATCTCGACGTCGCCGCCGCATGGCGTTTGTCCGCCGGCCTGTCCTACAACGATGCGCGCTACCGCAATTTCGTCTTCGGCGGTGGCAACGACCTGAGCGGCCAGGCGTTCCTCTATGCGCCGAAGACCGTGTGGACGCTAGGCGCCGCCTATCGCGTGACCGGGCTCACCCTCAATGCGGACCTGGCGTACCGCGCAGGCAGCCCGTCGGAATACCTCTTCGACGGCAGCGGCCAGGTCGTCGGCGTGCGCCGCGGCGACAGCCAGGCGGTCGTGAACCTGAACGCCGAGTACCGGCTCGCCAAGGGCGTGACGCTCGGCGCCTACGTGAAGAATCTCTTCGACGAACGCTACGTGCTCAACAACCGCAGTGGCACGACGGTCGATGTCGGCGCGCCGCGCCGCTTCGGTGCCTTGCTGCGCTACGAGCTGTAGTCGAGCGCCTGGCACCTCATACCGAAAGGAAGCCCCGCGTGAATGCTCCGGACCTTTCCTTGCATGCCGCGCAGGCGTTGGCGCGCCGGCACAGCGGCCTGTCCACCCGCTACTGCCTCGACAGCACGCCGCTGCTGGAGCGCCAGGAGCGGCAGGAGTCCAACGCCCGAAGCTATCCGCGGCGCATTCCGCTCGTGCTGCAGCGCGCGCACGGCATCTACGTGGAGGACAGCCGCAACCAGGTGTATGTCGACTGCCTCGCGGGCGCCGGCACCCTGGCCCTCGGGCACAACCACCCCGTGGTGGTGGAGGCGATCCAGCAGGCGCTGGCGTCGGGCCTGCCCATGCACACGCTAGACCTCACCACGCCGGTCAAGGACGCCTTCGTCCAGGAGATCTTCGACTGCCTGCCCGCCGACTTCGCGCGCGATGCCCGCATCCAGTTCTGTGGGCCCACCGGCGCCGATGCGGTGGAGGCCGCGCTGAAGCTCACCCGCACGGCGACCGGAAGGCACAGCGTGCTGGCGTTCGAAGGGGCTTACCACGGCATGACGATGGGCACGCTGTCGGTGAGCGGCAATCTCGCGCCCAGGAGCAGCCTCGGCGCGCTCCTGCCCGGCGTGCAGCGCCTGCCGTATCCCCACGACTACCGCTGCCCTTTCGGTATCGGTGGCGAACAAGCGATCGACCTGCATCTGGCTCACCTGGATCACCTGTTGAGCGACCCCGAGAGCGGCGTCACGGCGCCCGCCGCCATGATCCTGGAACCCGTGCAAGGCGAGGGCGGCGTGATCCCCGCGCCCGACCGCTGGTTGCAGGGCGTGCGCCAGCTCACCGCCCGGCACGACATCCCCCTGATCGCCGACGAGATCCAGTGCGGCATCGGCCGCACGGGTGCGATGTTTGCGTTCGAGCACGGCGGCATCCTTCCCGATGTCATCACGCTCTCGAAGGCCATCGGCGGCGGACTGCCGCTGGCCGTGGTGGTGTATCGCGCATCCCTCGATACCTGGCGTCCCGGCGCGCATGCCGGCACGTTCCGCGGCAACCAGCTGGCTATGGCGGCTGGCAGGGCGACGCTGCGCTACATCAAGCAGGAAGGGGTGATGGAGCGGGTGCAGGCCACCGGCCGCCTGCTGCGCCAGCACCTGCTCCAGCTGCAGCGCGATTTCGCCTGGATCGGCGACGTGCGCGGGCGAGGGCTGATGCTCGGCATGGAGATCGTCGATCCCGCCGGCACGCTGGACCGCCAGGGACATCCTCCCGCCGACGGCCTGCGCGCGCGCCGCTTGCAGCGGGCGTGCCTGGAGCATGGGCTCATCCTCGAACTCGGCGGCCGTCACGGCGCGACGGTGCGCTTCCTGCCGCCGCTCGTCATCGCCGAAGCGGAAGTGGACCTCGTCGCACGCATCCTTGCGGAAGCCGCGCGCGAGGCCGATGCCGAGGTGCCGCATGGAGCGCGGGCGGCATGACGCGCGCCCGCCGCGGCTGGTCTGTGGTGCATCGCTGGGTCGGCCTCACGGTTGGCATGCTGCTCGTGGTGATGGGGCTGACAGGCAGCGTGATCACCTATGAGCAGGAGCTCGATGCGTGGCTGCATCCGGAGCTCTTCACGGCGCCATCGGAGGGCGCGCCGGTGCCATTGGACCGAACCATCGCCATCGTGCGCGCTTCGTTGCCGCAAGGCGCCACGCTGGAAGGTGCGCGGTGGCCTCACGAGCCGGGGCGGGCGATTTCATGGTTCTACCGCGCCAGCGATGGAATGCCCTGGGAGCTGACCAGCGATCCGCACAGCGGCCGCGTGCTGGGGCAACGCCGCAGCGACACCCATGTGCTCGCGTGGATCTACGAACTGCACGCCACGCTCTGCGCCGGCGTGACGGGGAACATCGTCCTGGCCGTGCTGGCCTTCGCCACGCTGTGGTTGGTGGGCGCCGGCTTGTGGTTATGGTGGCCGCGCACCGGCCGATGGAAGCAGGCACTGCGCATCAAGCGCGGCGTCGGCCGGGCGAGGCTGCACTTCGACCTGCACCGTGTCACGGGGGCCTATGCCGCGCCGCTGTTGCTGGTGATCGCCTTCACCGGCATCTACATGGCCTGGCCGCCGGTGATGAATGCGATGGTCTCGTGGTTCACCCCGGTGACCGAACTCGGCCTCGTGCGGGGCTCAGGCGAGCCGCTTCGCATCGCGCCTGAAGCAGCGGTGGCCGAAGCTCAACGGCACTTCCCTGGCACTCGCCTCAAGGTTCTCGTCCTGCCGCAGGGGCCGCGGGGCGTGTACGAAATCAGTCTGTACCGGCCCGGTGATCGGCTCTTGAGAAAGTCCGGCGAGTGGATGGCCTGGATCGACCCGGCCACGGGCCGGGCCTTGCGTCTGAGCAGCCCGCTCACGGGCACGCCGGGCGATCGATTCATCGCATGGCTGTTCCCGCTGCACAACGGCGAGGTGTTCGGCGAAGCGAGCCGGGCCGTGGTGTGCCTGCTGGGCTTGATCCCTCTGGTGCTGGGCGTGACCGGGTTGTCCATCTGGTGGCGCAGGCGCAGTCACGTCCGGAAAGGCGTCTTCGTGCATCGACCGGAGGTTCGCGTGGCGTCGGGTGAGCCGATCCCCGTGTTCCAGCGGGCATCACGGTAAAAGTCTCGATCTGGTGGCCGTGTCGGAGTGTGTTCTTTCGTGCCATAGGTTCTGAACCGGCACCTGGATTGCTACTCGCATCTGGCTTGCGCGAGTCCTGGCCGGTACCTGCCCAAGGGCGCTTCACCGGCCCGCTGACCGCGCCCGCGACAAAGTCGCGGACAAGGACCGGAGATGAGCACGGAACCCGCCAACGACGTGTCCGCCCCTCAGGCGGCGGCGTTGAGGGATGCACAGCCCCCGGAGCCGTCCGAGTCCTTGCAAGCGCCGCTGCCGTTTCACACGGTCGCCATTGGCGCATCGGCGGGCGGCGTCGAGGCACTGATCCGCTTCTTTTCCTGCATGCCGCCCGACAGCGGCTGCGCTTTTGTGGTGGTGATGCACCTGGCGCACGAGCGGGAGAGCATGCTGGCCACGCTGCTCGGCCGCGCCACCGCCATGAAAGTCGAGCAGCTGCGGGCCGAAACGGCGCTGCAAGCCAACCATGTGTATGTGGCTCCGCCCGCCCACCATGTCGAGGTTGCGCAGGGCCGCTTGCGGCTGCGCGAGATCCACGGCCGGCCAGTGAAGCCGGCGGCGGTCGACCACCTCATGGCGTCGCTCGCGTCCGACCAACGGGAGCGCGCGATCGGGGTGGTGCTCACGGGGACCGATGCCGACGGCACCATAGGCGTCAAGGCAATCAGCAGCGAAGGCGGTTTCGTCATCGCGCAATCCCCGGCTCAGGCTGCGCATCCGGGGATGCCGCTGTCCGCGGTCTCGACGGGCATGGTCGACCGGCAACTGACGATCGAGGAGATGCCCAAGGCGATCCTCGATTTCGTCGGCGTCGCCCGGCTGCAAGGCCTGCAACCCGAGTCCGAGGAGAGGGACTCCCGGGCTCACCAGAACCTCCTGTCGCAGATCCTGGAGACCCTGCTCGCGCAGCTCGGCCTCGACTTTCGCGGCTACAAGACGGCGATGCTGCTGCGCCGGGTGCGGCGCCGCATGGCACTGTCACGCATCACCGAGCTGGGCGACTACTTCGCCTACCTCGTGAAATCACCGGCCGAGGCGAGGGCCCTGGCCGACGATTTCCTGATCAGCGTGACCGAGTTCTTCCGCGACCCCGAGACCTGGGACACGCTGGCGAGCGACATCGTCCCGCAGATCCTGGCGCGCAAGGAGCCGGGCACGCCGGTGCGCGTATGGGTGCCCGCGTGCGCGAGCGGGGAGGAGGCCTACACCATCGCCATGCTGTTCCTGGAGCACCCGCGCCTGGCCGACCGCTCGCTCAGGCTGCAGGTGTTCGCCACCGATGTCGCCCACAACATGCTCGACTTGGCCCGCCGCGGACGCTACCCGGGAACGATCGAGCACAGCGTGTCGCCGGACCGGCTGGAACGCCACTTCGTCCGCGTGGGCCACGACTACCAGGTGCGCAAGGAGCTGCGCGAGGCCGTGATGTTCGCGCCGCAGAACCTCATCGCGGATCCGCCGTTCTCGCATATCGACCTCGTCAGCTGCCGCAACCTGCTCATCTATCTGATCCCCGACCTGCAGCGCCGCCTGCTCCAGACCTTCCATTTCTCGCTGGAGGCCGAGGGCTTCCTCGTGCTCGGCAAGTCGGAGACGGCCGCCATCGCCGCGTCCATGTACACCCAGGCGACGCACCGGGCGCGCATCTACCGCCGCGTCGGACCGCCACGTCCCACCACCATGAAGCTGCCCCCGCTGCCGGGCGCTCGGCCCGGCCACGCAACGCATGCCGGTGCGCCGCAAGCATCCGACTACGCGGCGACGGTCCGCGATGCGCTGGCCCTGCGGCACTCGCCGGCGGCCGTGCTCATCAATCGGGAGGGACGCGCGCTGTACTTTCACGGGCTGGTGCAGGGCTATCTGCACCAGCCCCCGGGCGCGCCGATCAGCGACCTGTTCGCGATGGTGCACGAGGAGCTTCGACCTCTGCTGCGCGCCCTGCTGCACAAGGCATGCACCTCGCGTTCCAGCGCCGACGCCGTGGCATCGATGAAGGGCGGCGACAGCGGCTCCGAGCAGGCGGTGCGCATGGTGGTCACGCCGCTGCCGGAACGCGGCGACGACGGGCTGCTGCTGGTGGCTTTCGAGCGGGTGGAGCGGGAGCTCCCGCTGCACCGGGACGAGGAGGACGCCGGTGCCGTGCTGCGCGTCCTGGAGGACGAGCTGCGCAACACCAAGCGCGAGCTGCGTGCGGCGATCGAGGAGCTGGAGTCGACGAACGAGGAGCTGAAAGTCGCCAACGAAGAGGCGATGTCGATGAACGAGGAGCTCCAGTCGGCCAACGAGGAGCTTGAGACCTCGAAGGAGGAACTGCAGTCGATCAACGAGGAGCTGACCACCGTCAACAACCAGCTGCAGGAGAAGGTGAACGAGCTGGAGGCGGTCAACGACGACCTGGGCAACCTCCTCACCAGCACGCACATCCCGACCCTGTTCCTCGACCGTCAGCTCAACATCAAGCGCTACACGCCGGCGGCGACGCGCCTGTTCCGGCTCATTCCCGGTGACCTGAACCGCCCGCTGTCCGACATCGCGAGCCAGATCGACCTGCCTTCGCTGTTCGCCGATGCCCGGCGCGTGCTGGAGCAACTCACGCCGGTCGAGCAGGAAATGCACACCCCCGGCGGCGAGTACTACCTGCGGCGGGTGCTTCCTTACCGGACGCAGGAGGACCGAATCGACGGAGTGGTCATCACGTTCATCGACATCACCGACATCCGTCGCGCGGCCGAGGGGCAGCGCCGCTTCGCCGCGGTGATGCAGGCGTCGAGCGATGCCATCGTGGTGCACGACATCCAAGGCCGCGTGCTCGCGTGGAACCGCGGCGCCGAGGCCATGTACGGGCATGCCGAGGCCGAGGTCCTGAACACCGACTTCGCGCTGCTGCTGCCGACCGAGGCGCGCGAGCAGCACGGCCGGTGCCTGCAGCGGCTGCTCGCGGGCGAGCGCATCGTCGGCGTCGACACGCAGCGTCGGCGGCGCGACGGGGCGCTGCTGGATATTTCCGCGAGCTACACGCTGGTGGGCGATGCCGGCCATGCCCAGGCCGTGGCGCTGATCGAGCGCGACGTCACGTCGGGCAAGCACGCTGAACACGAGCTGCGCGAGAGCGAGCAGCGCTTCCGCACGCTGGCCGACAGCGCTCCGGTGCTGGTGTGGATGAGCCGCTCCGATGGAGCGATCGAGTTCGTGAACCGGGAGTTCTGCCATTTCACCGGCATGGATGCTCGCGCACTGGCGGGACGGCGCTGGACCGACGTGCTGCACGGTGACGACGTCGATCCGGTGCTCAAGCGCATCGAGGCGGCGCGCCGTCAGGTGCCTCCTGGCAGGGTGGCCGTTACCGCCCAGGTGCGTACGGCCGGCGGCGTGCATCGCTGGATGAAGCTCAGCGTCATCCAGCGTCTCGATGAGCACGGCGCCCCCATGGGCCTGGTGGGCTCGATGGCGGACATCGATGCGCAGGTGGGTGCCGAGCGCGAGCTGCGTGCGGCGGATCGTCGCAAGGACGAGTTCCTTGCCATGCTCGGACACGAACTGCGCAACCCGCTGGTGCCCATCCGGAACGCGGCCGAAGTGCTGAGTCGCATCGCCGGAGACGACAACCGGCTGCGCTGGGTGCGAGACACGCTCGTGCGCCAGGTCGAGCATGTCACGCGCCTCGTGGACGACCTGCTGAACATCTCGCTCATCACGCGCGGCATCCTGCGGTTGCAGCTCGAGCCCGTTGAACTGAGCCAGGCGGTCGAGCGCGCCATCGACGTGGTGATGCCGCTCATCCAGCGCAAGCGCCATCGGCTCGAATCGCGGCTGAGCGAGGAGCCGTTGTGGGTCGAGGGCGACGCCATCCGGCTGACGCAGGTGTTCGAGAACCTGCTGACCAACGCTGCCAAGTACACGAACGACGCCGGCGAGCTCGGCCTGGAGCTTGTGCGCGAGGGCGACCACGCGGTGGTGCATGTGCGCGACAACGGCCTGGGCCTCGCGCCGTCCATGCACAGGCGCGTGTTCGACCTTTTCGTGCAGGACGAGCGTTCGATCGATCGCTCCCAGGGCGGGCTCGGCATCGGACTGGCGCTGGTGCGCCATCTGGTCGAGCTGCATCACGGCAGGGTCGAGGCGCACAGCGAGGGCATCGGTAAGGGTTGCGAATTCGTCGTGCGCCTGCCCTTGCTGCCCCCCGGCTCCGTGCGCCTGCCGGAGCCTGCCGGCGAGCACGCCGCGGGCCAGGGCGGTCGCATCCTGCTCGTGGATGACGATCCCGACATCGGCGAGAGCACCGCGATGATGATGCGGCTGTCGGGCTACGAGGTCGAGACCGCGTCGGACCTGGATGCGGCGCTGCAGGCGGCGCGCCGCCTGCGGCCTCAGCTGGTGCTGGTCGACCTGGCGCTCCCGCGCACCGACGGATACGAGGTGGCTCGCGAGCTGCGAAAGCTGCCGGAGATGGACAGCGGCGTGTCGTATGTCGCCGTCAGCGGGTTTGGCCGGCCGGAGGACTTCGAGCGCACCGAGCAGGCGGGTTTCGCGCGATTGATGGTCAAGCCGGTCGACCCGGCGGAGCTGGATCGGCTCGTGCGCTCCCTGCTCGAAGGGCAGGAGTAGCCGCGCCGGGGCGGGCACCGCGTTTGCCCGTCTGATGGCCCAAAGGAGTCGCGTGGCCCAGCGCAACCTCATCGTGATCGGCGCCTCGATGGGCGGCGTGGCAGCACTGCGTCTGCTCGCCGCCCGCCTGCCGCGCGACCTGCCGGCGGCGGTGCTCGTGGTGCTGCACATCGGGAGCAATCGCAGCATCCTGCCCGAGCTCCTGCACGACAGCGGCGGGCTCACCGCCAGCCACGCCGTCGATGGCGAGCCGCTGCGCGCAGGCCACATCTTCGTCGCGCCGCCGGACCATCACCTGCTGGTCGATGCCACGTCGATCCGGCTCAGCCGCGGGCCGAAGGAGCACCACACTCGGCCCGCGATCGACCCGCTGTTCCGCTCGGCGGCGCTCGCGCACGGGTCGGCGGTGATCGGCGTGGTGCTGACCGGCCTGTTCGACGACGGCACGGCGGGATTGCAGGCGATCAAGGCGCGCGGGGGCATCGCGGTGGTGCAGGACCCGCAGGAAGCGGCCGAGCCGAGCATGCCTCTGTCGGCGGTGAAGTACGTGCGCGTCGACCATTGCGTGAAGCTCGATGACCTGGCACCGCTGCTGGTGTCGCTGGTCAGCACGCAGGCCGCGGAGGCCGTGCACGTGCCCACGCAGCTCGCCCACGAGCACGCGCTCAGCCTCCTGGAAGGAGACCTGATGCAGCACCTACACGCGATCGCCAAGCCCTCGACGTTCGTCTGCCCGGACTGCCAGGGCGCGCTGTGGGAAATCTCGGGTTCGCGCCCGCCGCGCTACCGCTGCCACATCGGGCATGCCTTCACGTTGAGCACGCTGGAGCACGCCCAGTCCGATGCCGCGGAGGAGGCGCTGTGGAGCGCCATACGCGCCCTGGAGGAGAAGAAGATGCTCCTCGCCCGTCTGGCGGAGGAGCGCCGGAGCGAGGGTCGCGAGCACGAGGCGGCGCGCCTGGAGTCGGATGCGAAAGACACCGAGCGCCATGCCGATCTGCTGCAGGATCTCGTGCAAACGGTGCCGATGGCGGCGAAGTAAGGGTGTCGAAGTGGCGGTCGATTTGCGCCTTCGCTAGGCTGCCCCTGCAGCGCCCTGCGGCCTTTCATCATGCAGCCCGGCCGGGCGAACCGGCAGGACGCGACGCCCGACCTTGCCGACGCAATGGATGGGCCAGGCCGCCAGCAGCAGCGTGCCGACGCCGAAGACCAGCGCGCACAGTGCATAGCCTGCCAGCTTCAGCAGCGAGCACAGGCCGACACCCAGCAAGGTCACGGCCGCGAAGCTCGGAAAGCCGAGGTGGTCCATGGCCAGCGCCACCAGCGTGAGCGTGTTTTCGAGTGCATCCGACCCGACGGCCAGGCAGGCAACCAGCCCATGGCGAGCAACCACGCCCGACGAGGCTGCCCGGGTCGTTGCCATCCCGCCGCCCAGGTGAACACGCGCGACGACAGGCGGACAAATGAGGCCGTCGCGTTCCACGCGAGACCCGCATGGAGCCTGACAATGGTCGGCCGGCTTCACTCCGGCGCTGATTGAGACGAGGAGCCCCCTGTCGCGTATGGGCTCGACTATCGAAGATGCTGCCCTGACGGGGATTTGAAGAGTTGCATCAGAAGTGCATGGTCATCGTATGAAAATTTTCGACAACGTTCTTCCCGAGGATGGACTTGATTTCATTCTGAGAGAGTTATCGGAATCATTGCAAAAAGGTGTTTGGAAGAGCAGCCGTCAGATATGGGGCGAAAAGATACTGCAAGGAATTTCTGGCTCCTGCCTGATATCGGCAACTTCTGCTGATGTTAATGCGCTGCTCCGTTCCTGTATAAAAGACAAGGTCCCTGAATTTAGAGAGCTGAGTACCCAATTTTATATTTGGGAGAATAATTCCGGGATAGCCGCCCACAAGGATGGGATCTACGAGTTCGGTGCCACCATATACCTCAATAGAAGTTGGGACATGAACTATGGTGGCATTTTGCTTTACGAAGAGTCAGATGGATGGAAAGCATTCAACCCTTCGTACAACAGCATGGTCGTGAATGACTCCAAGCAGAATCATATGGTCACTCAAGTTAGTCCATTGGCTGCACAAAATAGATATACATTGCAAATTTTCGGCGTATAGCATGGATCCATGGCTTCGCGAGGAGAGAAGGATTCAATCCGCGAAACTTATTTAATCTGCATCCGAAATGCGAGGTAAATGCAGTGTATGGGCTTCGTTGAAATTCGCATGCGGCCCGCCGCAACGCTGCGTACGCGCTGCACTGGAATGTCACCTATGGCATGCACGACATACTCGGCCAATTGACGACGTCCAGCGAGCAATGCACCCGCGCCGGGCACCTTGTGCTGCGCCCGTGGGAATTGTCCAGCCCGATCAAGCAGGCGCAACGCAAAGGTGCGGCAAGCCTCGTTCGCTACCTGACCGCGCCGGAAGGAAGGCACTACGTCATCTGTATGCGGGCGGCGGCACTAAATTTCCGCACCGAGTTTGAAATGGCTTCACGCGGTCTTTGATCAGGCACCACAGTGTTCTTGGCTTGACCCAGACCCAGCTAGTGCGCTGTTTCGCGCTGCACGCCATCCACTTCGACTGGTGCAGCGGAAGTGGCCGGATGGCGGGAGGATGGTTCGATGACCCGAGCCCGCTCTTCATCAGGGCCTGCGCGGCGCTGCGGCGGGGCGCGGCGTCCGACCTTGCCCACCGCATGCGTAGGCCACACGGCCAGCAGCAGCCTTCCCCCGCCGAAGACCAGCGCGCACAGCGCATAGCCGACGAGCTTGGACAGCGAGCACAGGCCGACGCCCAGCAAGGTCATGGCCGCGAAGCTCGGAAGGCCGAGGTGGTCCATGGCGAGCGCCGCCAGCGTGAGCGTGTTTTCGAGTGCGTCCGAGCCGACGGCTAGCGCCGGCAACCAGCCCATGGCGAGCAACCACGCGCGGCGAGGCTGCCCGGGCCGTTGCCATCCCGCCGCCCAGGTGAACACGCGCGACGACAGGCGGGCGATCAGGTAGCCGAAGGCGGCGATGAACGCAAAGTCCCATGCCAACGCCCAGCCCAGCGAGGCGGCTTGCACACGTTCCCAAGCCTCGGCGTGGCGCAGGCCGCCGGCCGGTGCGGGCTCGCAGCCTGGCCACACGCCGCGCACATCCACCGTCCACGGCGAGATCGTGGCGAGCTGCTGCATCGCGAAGCCGCAGGCGGCGCCTGGGCCTTCGCGCAATGGGCGGTCGGGTGGCAGCAGGTTCCAACCGGAGAACGCGATGGCGAGCGCAGCGCCCACGGCGGCGAACAGCGCCGGCCATGCCTTGCGACGCTCGTCCCACACGCTGGGGCCTTCGAGGTGCGATTCGCCGCTGGCCTGGACGTCGACCTCGACACCCTGACCGTCGCACGCCGCGGCCTGCGCGTTGGTGCGCACGCACTGGGTCTGCATCTCGCGCACCGTCATGCCGGTGAGCGCCCAGTACGGGGTGTCGTGCAGGGCATCGTGGCGCAAAGGCAATACGCCGGGAAACGCGGTCCGGCGCGGCATGCCGAGGTCGTCGTACTGCGCCCTCCCTTCCGGTGGAAGGAGGCCGAGCTCGGGCACGCCGAGTTCCGAAGCGACCTCATCCACCATCCACCGCAGCGAAGCGTCGCCAAGGCCGTTGCGGCCGTCGGGGTAGAGGCTGTTTCGAAGTCGTGATGCGTAGCCGCCACCCACGTCGCTGTGCCCGCCCGGGAACCACATCTGCTTCAGCGTGCGGCCGTCGGCCGTGTGCACGATGCTGGGGGCGTCGTACAGGCGCGGCAGGAAAGGCCAGCGGTGTTCGTCCAGCGCGAGGGCGTGGCGGACGTTGCGGATCCCGGGCTTGTCATGGAAGGTGGCCGTGGCCGGGTTGTCGCGCGAAGCTACGAGAGGCAGGCCCACCGATTCCACCGTGTCCCACACGCCCACCCAGTGCACGGATGCCGGGCGCGCGAAATTGCGCCTCACTTGCTCCGCCAGCTGGTTGCGCGTGACCTGGGCCGCTTCCTCGGACACATGGATCGGCTCCGAAGGGGCTTTCGCCGGCCGGGCCAGCCCCACGTGCAGCATGCGCGCGATGCTGCGGCGCCAGCTCTTGCGGCCGTGCACCTGCTCGGCCTGCGGCGGCTGGGAAAAGTAGATCCGCACGAGCGCCGGGATCATCGGCTCGTGCACGGGACGCAGGATCCCGAAGAGGTTGACCATGCCGACGATGGCGCGTGCGGTGAAGGCGCCGCGCGAGAAGCCGAAGCAGAAGATGCGGTCGCCTGGCTCCCAGTGGCGCATCAGGAAGGCATATCCCTCGCCGATGTTCTCGTAGACGCCCCGTCCCGAGGCCAGGCCGGCGACGCGTTCGGCACGGCGCTTGAACAGGTCGACCAGGCCTGTGGGCGGCGCCGAATCCGGCGAACCGACGCCCGGGTCGTAGTACAGCGTCGTCGTCGCGGGGTCCGCGTGCTTGCGCAAATAGCAGTACAGCAGCAGGACGTTCGTGTCCTCGACGCCGCCGGTCAACGTGTTGTTGGTGCCGTCGCAGCACACGACCAGGTTGCGCGGGTGGCTTCTGGCGGGCGGTGTGGGGAACGGGGAGGCGGCGTCGCGGATCATGTGGTCCTCCTTGATTGGGAGGGCAAGGTATCCCTGAGCCGCGTCGCTCCTCCTATCCCTATACGTTGGGATTCGACTATGGCGAGGTGGGTGCGGTTAGCGCGCGACCCGCTGCCGGGCTGAGTACCAGGGAGAGGCGGAACCCCATGTCCCGCCGACGCATCGCCGGCGCGTTACGCCGAACCTTCGAGCGCGAGCCGCAGGCCGCTCGCCAGCTGCAGCTGCGCCAACCGGGCGGCGGGCACGGCGCCGGCCATGCTGATGAAGCCGTGAGCCAACCCGTGGTACTCGATGACCGTGGCCTCGGTGCCGGCCTCCATCAGGCGCCGCGAGTAGTCGAGGATCTCGTCGCGCAGCGGATCGTGCGCGGCCACCAGCACCAGTGCCGGGGGGAGGCCCGACAGGTTGGACGCAAGCAGCGGGGTGCTGCGGAAATCGGGCGCCGTGTCGCCGAGGTACAGGCTATCGAAGTACTCCATCGAGCGCAGGGTCAGCGTGGGACCGTGCGCGTAGCGCTGGCGCGATTCGAACGGGCCGTCCAGCCGCAAGGCGGTAGAGGGGTACACGAGCGCCTGGCAGGCCAGGTGCGGGCCGCCGGCATCGCGCGCCAGCAGCGACACCACCGCGGCCAGCGTGCCGCCCGCGCTGTCGCCGGCCACCGCGATGCGCGCCGGGTCGGCGCCGAGCGACTCCGCGTGCTCCGCAGCCCACTGCAGCGCGGCCCAGGCATCGTTCACGCCCGCCGGGAAGGGATGCTCGGGCGCCAGGCGGTAATCCACCGACATCACCATGGCCTGCGTGTCCTCGCACAGGCGACGGCACACGCGGTCATAGCCGTCGAGGTCGCCGAGCGCGAAGCCGCCCCCGTGGTAATAGACGACGAGCGGAAGAGTCCCGCTGCGATCGGGACGGTACAGCCGCACGCCGATCGTGCCGCCTTCCACGCCGGCCCGCGGCAGGCGGCGGTCGCTGGTTGCCACATCGGCTGGTGCCACGTCGGCGGCAGCCATGATCTCGCGGTACAGGCCCCGGGCGGCCTGCGGTGGGAGGTCGGAGAAGTCAGGCAGGCCCGAGGCTTGTGCCTGCGAGACGATCCGTGCGAGGTGCAGGTCGAGCATGGAGAGGTCTTTCATGGTTCATACCGTCTGGGGCAGCGCCGCCGGGGCGGCACGCGGCGCTGCGGGGCGCAGCAGGAAGCAGGCGAGGGCGGGCAGCAGCACCAGCGCGCCGAGCATGTTCAGCACGAACATGAACGCGAGCAGGATGCCCATGTCGGCCTGGAACTTGATTGGCGAGGCGGCCCAGGTTCCGACCGCGAGCGCGAGGGTGATGCCGGTCAGCAGCACGACGCGGCCCGTGAACCTGAGTGCGTCGTGGTAGGCCTCGGAGAGGCTGGCCCCGGCACGCAGCCGCGCCAGCATCACGCTGATCACGTAGAGCGCGTAGTCGACGCCGATGCCCACGCCGAGCGCGATCACCGGCAGCGTGGCCACTTTCACGCCCAGGCCCAGCACCACCATCAGCGCCTCGCACAGCACGGATGTCAGCGCCAGCGGCAGCACCGCGGCCAGCACCGCGCGCCACGAGCGGAAGGTCACCCAGCACAGCAGCACCACGGCGCCATAGACCCACAGCAGCATCTCGCGCATGGCCTTGTGCACGACGATGTTGGTGGCCGCCGCGATGCCGGCCGAGCCGGCCGCCAGCATGAAGCGCTCCTGCTCGCTTGGGTTCGCTGCGGCGAAACGCTCCACCTGGTCCACCACGCGGGCGAGCGTCTCGGCCTTGTGGTCCTTGAGGTAGACGTACAGGGAGAGGAAGGAGCAGCCCTGGTTGAACAGCTCGCGCGGCGCGCGGGTCTGCACGCCGCCCAGCGCCGCGGCGTTGGGGATGAGCTCGTACCACTTCAGCTGGCCCTCGTTGTAGCCCACCATCGCGAGCTTCGAGAGCGCCGCCATCGAATGCGTGGACTCCACGCCGGGCAGCTGCTCCAGCTTCCACGCGAGCTGGTCCACCTTCGCGAGGGTGCCGTAGCGGGTGCACTCGTCTTCGGGGGTGGAGACCATCACGACGAGGATGTCGCTGCTGGCCGCGTAGTGCTGCACCACGTAATCGTTGTCGCGGTTGTAGCGGGAGTCGGCGCGCAGCTCGGGCGCGCCGGGGTCGAGGTCCCCGATCTTCAGGTGCAGGCTCACCGCGTAGCCGCCGGCCGCGAGCAACGCCGCGACGCCCAATGCCGCCATCGCGGGGCGGGGCCGCGTGTAGCGGTCGAGCTGGCGCCACAGCCAGGGGCGAACGGCGTCGCTGCCGTTGTCCTGCTGGAGGCTGCGTGCCGCGGCCACCGGACTCACACCCACATACGACAGCAGGATGGGCAGCAGCACGAGGTTGGTGAAGATGAGCACCGCCACGCCGATGCTCGCGATCACGGCGAGGTCCTGGATCACGGGGATCTGGATCAGCGCCAGCACCGCGAAACCCACCGCATCGCACAGCAGCGCGGTGAGGCCCGCGACGAAGAGGCGCCGAAAGGTGTAGCGCGCCGCCACCACGCGGTGCGTGCCGCGGCCGATGTCCTGCATGATCCCGTTCATCTTCTGCGCGCCATGGCTCATGCCGATGGCGAACACGAGGAAGGGCACCAGCACCGAGTACGGGTCGAGCTCGTAATGCAGCAGCGCGAGCAGGCCGAACTGCCACACCACCGCGACCAGCGAGCAGGCCACCACCAGCGCGGTGCTGCGCGCGCAGCGCGTGTAGCCGTAGAGCACCGAGGCGCAGATCACGAGCGCCGCGGCGAAGAACAGCAACATCTGGCGCAAACCTTCGATCAGGTCGCCCGCCACCTTGGCGAAGCCCGTCACGTGGATGCGGATGCGCTCGCTCTCGTACTTGCCGCGCAGCGCCTCGATGCGCCGCGAGAGCTCGCCGTAGTCGAGTGCCTCGCCGGTGCGCGGGTCCTTGTCGAGCAGCGGCACGAACACGATGCTGGAGCGGAAGTCGCTCGCCACCAGCTGGCCGATCTCGCCGGAGCGCTCCACGTTGGCCCGCACCTCCGCCAGGGCCTGGGGCGAGCCATCGTAGCCGTCGCCGATGACGGTGTTGCCATCCAGGCCCTCCTCGGTCACCGCCACCCAGCGCGTGTTCGAGGTCCACAGCGATTTCATGAACGGCCGGTCGACGCCGGGCAGGAGGAAGACTTCGTCGTTGAGCTTCTGCAGCGTCTCCAGGTAGCCCTTGTCGAAGATGGTTCCCTGCGTCGCCTCCACGGCGATGCGCATCGCGTTGCCCTGGCCCGCGAGGTTGCTCTTCTGTGCGAGGTAGTTGGCGATGTAGGGATGCGAGACGGGAATCGTCTTCTCGAAGCTCGCGTTGAGCCTGATCCGGGTCGCCTGCCACCCCAGCAGCAGCGTGGCCAGCAGGCACAGCACGATCACCCAGGGCCGGTGGTTGAACAGGGCGCGCTCGGGCAGCGAGCCCGAGGCGGCGTCGAAGTCTTCGAGTCGGGCCACCACCGGTTGAGTGGCGAGGTTGTCGGTCGGATGCATGGCGTTCAGGGATGGGGGCGGCGCACGCCACGCAGGCCGGCGAGCACGATCTGGCCTCGCTCGGTGGCCGCCAGCCCGGCGGCCGGCACGGGATCGCTCGCCATGCGGGTGAAGCTGCGGCCGTCGTCGCGGCTTTGCAGCACTTCGCCGGTTTGCGCGAGGAGCGCGAGCGTGCGATCGGGCAGTTCGATGCCGGCATTGAGCGAGACGGCCGTGCCGCTGGACACCTTCTCCCAGCTCGCCCCGCCGTCGGCCGAGCGGTAGGCATGGCCGCGCAGGCCGTAGGCGAGCAGGGTGCCCGAGCGCGCAGCCAGCAGGCCGAAGTAGCTGCCCTTGTAGGGCGAGGGCAGGGCCTCGAAGCCGGTGCCGTCAAGCGACTTCAGCAGCAGGCCCTGCTCTCCGGCGATGTAGAGGCTGCCGCCGACGTAGCGCGCGGCGTACAGGTGCAGGTTCTTCGGGTTGGGCAGCCGGGGGCCGAGGGGCGTCCAGGTGCGGCCGCCGTCCTGCGTGGCGAAGGCCAGGTTGTAGGCGCCCACGGCAACGCCGCGTTGCGCGTCGATGAAGTCCAGGTCGAAGAAGGGCTTGTCGGGGCCTTCCTCCTCGTAGCGCCGCGCGGCGCGCTCGCTCTTGTCGTCGCCGGCCGTGCGCAGCGCCTGCGCCATGAGTGCCGCGGCGCGCACGCCGTCGAGCTGCGTGTGCCAGGTGGCACCGCCGTCCGTCGTCTTGAGGATCACGCCCAGATGGCCGGCGGCCCAGCCCGTCTTGTCATCGACGAAGCGCAGCGCGGTGAGCGTGACCTGAACGGGCACGCTCGCCTGTCGCCAGCTCGCGCCTCCGTCGTCGGACAGCAGCACGATGCCCCGCTCGCCGGCCGAAACGAGCCGGTTGCCGGCGCGAGCGATGGCGAGCATCGCGGCGCCCTGAGCGCGCGGTGTCTGGAGCGCCGGCTGCGTGAGCACGCCGGGTACCGCGGGTGCCCCGTGAGCCGATGGCAGGGCGGCCGCCCACGCGCACGCCGCGGCCCCCAGCAGCGTGCCGAGGGCGCGTCGGGGGAAGAGCTTCACCGTGCGCCCTCGTTCGCCAGTTCCTCGGGGCTGAAGAACGACTTCGGGATGGGCGGCATCACCTTGTATTGCGAGGGCAGTTCGTTTGCCGCCATGTTCAGGAAGTAGGCGCCGGTCTGCAGGTCGTAGCCGCCCCACAGCATGCTGCCCAGCAGCGCGGGGATGTCGGGTGCGAGCAGCGTGAGCGTGAAGTTGGTGCGCCACAGCTCGCCCTTCGCGTCCCAGCCGTCGATCAGGATGATCTGCCAGGTGTCCTCGTCGATGTAGTACCTGCGCTTGGGCACCACGTGCCGCTTGCCGGCCGCGAGCGTGGCTTCCACCTCCCACACGCGGTGTAGCTCCCAGCGCACGAGCGAGGGGTTGAGCGTCTTGGGCGTCACCAGGTCGGCCACCTTCGCGGAGGCCGCGCGGTTGTTGTTGTAGGGGATGTACACCTCGCGCTTGCCCACGAGCTTGAGCTCGTGCTTGTCGATGGGGCCGAACAGCATGAACGCCTCGTCGAACAGGCCGATGGACGAGGTCACCGAATCGGGCGTGTCGTAGGCCACCGAGGGGGCCTTGCGTACGCGGCGCTGGCCGACCAGGTATTGCCACAGCCCGCGTGGCTGCGAGGCGTTGAGCGTGTCGTGCGCGAGGATGGCCTCGCCCGCCTTCGAGCCGGGCTCCGTGGCCGCGAACTTGCCCAGCTGCACGTAGCCGTCGAACTTCTCGAGGCTGCCTTCAGGGTCGTAGTACTGGCGGCGGAAGGTCTGCATGCCGCCCGAGGCCATGGCGCGGCGGCCGTCGGAGGTCACCACCCACACCCGCACCGGCGACTGCGTGTAGGTGCCGGTCCACGCCAGCCGGTGGTTCTGGAAGATCTCGTACGCATCCTTGGGGATGGGGAAGGGGATGCCGCCGTAGGCGTTCTCCGTGCCGTGGCCGCCATCGACCAGCTTCGCGCGCGTGGCGTTCCTGTAGGTGTTGTCGTATACCCATTGCGGCGCCGCGGCGGTGCGGTGCGTGGGGTACACGTCGATGCGGAAGTCGGGGTACTTCTTCATCAACGCCTTCACGCCGTCGGTGAGCTTGCCTTCGTGCTGCGCCACGTTCCTGGCGTCGATCGAGACGAGGGGCTTTTCCGACGCGAACGGATCCGGGCGCGCGTCTCCCGTCTTGTACCCGGCGGGTGCCTTGGTCATGCCGCCGTCCCAGGCGGGGATGGTGCCGTCCTTGTTGGCGGCCCGTTCGGCGCCCAGCGGGGTGAGCGTGCTCTTGAGCCTGGCGGCTTCTTCTGCTGACACGGCGGCCTGGGCCAGCGGCGCCGCGCAGGCGCCGGCGATGAGGAGAGCGAGGAGGGTGGGGCGATGCATGGAAGGCTCCGGATCAGAAGGTGCGCGAGACGGTGAAGGACACATGGGCGCGGTCCCTCAGCGACTGGCCAAAGCTGAGCTGGCGCGGCGAGGCGCTGCCTGTCACGAGCGTCTCGGTGAAGGTCTTGGCCTTGCCGAAGTAATCGGTGTAGTTGAGGGCCGCGTTCCACTCGTTGCGGTACTTGCCCTTCACGCCGATGCTGTAGTCGCCC
The DNA here is from genome assembly GCA_966248995.1 of uncultured Burkholderiales bacterium. Classification (GTDB taxonomy): domain Bacteria; phylum Pseudomonadota; class Gammaproteobacteria; order Burkholderiales; family Burkholderiaceae_C; genus Albitalea. Next base: position 23,568 of record CBINBY010000002.1, read on the forward strand.
GCGTTCGACGTGCCGCCCGCGAAGTTGGCGATGGCCGAGGAGCGGCCGCCGAAGTTCACGCCCAGGCTGATCGGCACGGAGAGATCCAGCGCCGGGATCACCTGGAAGTACTGCGGCTCGAACAGCATGCGGAACGCGAATGCGCCCTTCGTGGTGTGCGGGTCCAGCCCGCCCAGGCCCATGCTGCTGCCGTCGGGCGCGGCGAAGATGTCCTTCGTCACGGCCAGGCGGCGGTTGTAGGCCAGCTCGGCCACCACCGCGCCGCCGCCCCACAGCGGGCCGGGCTGCAGCACGTAGATGCCAGACACCTGCAGGTGACCGGTGCGGCCCACCGCATAGCAGGGGTTGTCGTCGGAGGTGCCGCAGGTGAGCACGGGGCCGAGGCCGAGCACGGCCGGGTCGCTGGTGAGCGGCGCGTTCCACCGCAGCGAGCCTTCCACGGCCCAGTTCAGCTGTCCCACCGATGAGGTGACGCTCGCGCCCACCGTGCGTATGTTGCTGGCATAGGCGAGGTGCACGTTGCCGTTGACGAAGTCGAACACCGGCGCGGCGGGCGTCTTGTCGTGGTACTGGGCGGCGTAGAAGCCGTACTCGAAGTCGCTGCCCGAGGGGCTCCAGCGCAGCTGCACGCCGCCCTGGCCGCTGTCGCGCGGAGTGAGGTCCTTGTTCGGGTCGTAGGCGAGCAGGATGGGTGCGCCGTTGTTGTCCACGCCGAAGTTCACGACGCCGGTGCCCACGTAGTCCTGGTTCGAGAAGTAGCTGCCCACGCCGGGGATGCGGCTGGGGCGCCACTTCGCCTGCACGTAGGCGCCGAGCGACACGCCGTCGGCCACCTGCAGCGAGCCCGAGAGCTGCTCCACCGGCAGGAGCACTTCCTTGAACTGCCAGCCCGGCACCGACATGATCTTCGCTACGTCTACCGGCCCTTGCGCATTGGCGATGCCGTTCTGGCCGAAGAACAGGCTCTCGCCCCATTGCAGCGTGTGCTTGCCGGCGCGCACCGTGGCCTTCATGCCCGCGATGTCGCCCTTTACGAAGACGAAGGCGTCGAGCAGCTCGCTGTCTTCGCCGTGCTGGCGCCGCGTGGCGGGCAGGAACGCATTGATCGCCTGGCCGGGCTGGTTGTTGGCCGTCGAGACGGTGGTGCCCGTACGCACGCCACCCACATAAAGCGGTGTGCCCTGGTAGTCGTTGGGCCGCAGGTACACGGCATCGCGCCACGCCGAGCCGCTCACGCGGCCTCCGATGTTCGGGCCGGTCACGTCGAGCTCGGCCAGCAGATCGAAGCGGCTGGAGATCAGCCCCCGGCGGAAGTTGTGGTCGCCGTCGTCCTCGTTGACGATGCCCGGGTCCGCGGTCACGTCGAGCCGTGTGAGCGCGTCGGAGGGGTTCTTCAAACGGTAGGCGGTGCTGTACTTGGGCGTGAGGTCAAGCCGGATGCGGTAATCGGGGTTTGGCGATTCGATGTCGAAGGCCTGCGCCGCGGGCGCGAGGACCAGGGCGATCGCGGCCGCGATCGAGGAAGGGCGATGGGTCAACGTTGTCTCCAGTCGTTGTAGTAGGTGAAGGCCGAGTTCCGCTCAGACGTAGGTCGAGGCGAGGCCGCCGTCCACGGGCAAGTTGATGCCGCTCACCCAGCGCGACGCGTCGTCGCACAGGAAGGCGATCACCGGAGCGACTTCGTCACTGAAGGCTGGACGCTTGATGCGGTGTGCGTCCTTCTGGACCCGATCGGGGCCCAGCATCGTGACGAAATCCCCAAGAATCGGCGTGAGCACTGGCCCAGGTGCGACGCAGTTCATGCGCACGCCGCGCTGCATGAAGATCGCCTGCGACTGCGTGAGCGTCCACACGATCAGGGCTTCCTTGAAGTACTGGTAGCAGGTTTCCTGCGGCACCGGGTGTTCGCTCAGCCAGCGCGCGCCTGCCTCGTAGCTCGCGGTGGTGCCCAGCGCGCGATGCAGTTCGAGCCGCTGCGGCCATTCGGCGCCGAGGATCGACGAGATGTTGACCACCGAGCCGCCTTCGCCCATGCGTTCGAGCACACGCATCGTGAGGTGGCGCAGCCCGAGGTAGTTGACGCGCGCCACCAGGTCCACCGGCGCGGTGCCCGGCACGCCCGCAATGTTGGCCAGTGCGTCGATGCGCGCCGGCAGCTGCTGCACGGCCGCATCGATGGCCGCGGGATCGCCCAGATCGGCTTTCACGAAGCCGTCGAGCGTGAGGGAGGGGTCGTTGCGATCGATGCCGATCACCCGCGCGCCCTGAAGCCGCGCAAGCTTCGCGAAATCGGCACCGATGCCCGAGCAGCACCCGGTGACGACGATGGTCTTGCCAGTAAGGCTCATGTTCATCTCCAAGAGACAAAGTGCTCCAGCGGCCACCGCGGATCCGGCTTGGCCGGTCCGCCGGTGGCGCCCCCTTGAGGGGGAGCGCCGTGAGGCGCTCCGGGGGTGGGCTAGAACGGAAACTGCGGCGGCGTGTCCTTGACCGTGATCCACTGCCACTGCGTGTATTCCTCGATGTCGGCCGGGCCGCCCACGCTGCCGCCGTTGCCCCCGATGCCGGGGCCGCCGAACGGGTTGATGCACTCGTCGTTCACCGTCTGGTCGTTGATATGGACCATGCCGGCGCGCAGGCGCTGCCCGATCGCCATTGCACGCGCCAACGAGCGGCCGATCACGGCCGCGGCCAGGCCGCCCTGGCTGTGGTTGGCCAGCTCCACCGCCTCGTCATCGGTGCGGAAGCGGATGAGGTTGGCCACCGGGCCGAAGCACTCCTCGTCGAAGCACCGCATGCCCGGCCTCACGCCGGACAGCACGGTGGGCTTGTAGAACAGGCCCTCGTGCGTGCCCCCGGCCTCGAGCCTGGCGCCGGCCTTCACGCTGTCTTGCACGATGGCGTCGAAGCGCTGCAGCTGCTTCATGTCGATCAGGGGCCCCAGTGCCACCATGCCGCTGGCCCCGTCCCCCACGGGCAGGTGCGTGGCCTTGGCGACCATGCGCTCCCGCAAGGCGTCGTACACCGCCTCGTGCACCAGGATGCGGTTGGAGGCCATGCAGATCTGCCCCTGGTGGAACCACGCACCGAAGGCGGCGCTGCTGGCGGCGAGGTCGAGGTCGGCGTCGTCCAGGATGACGAGCGAGTTGGCGCCGCCCAGCTCCAGCGACACCTTCTTCAGGTGCCGGCCGGCCAGTTCGCCGATGCGCCGGCCCACGCCGGGTGAGCCCGTGAAGGCGATCATCGGCACGCGCACGTCGCTCACCAGCGCCTCGCCCGCCGCCGCATCGCCGGGCAGCACCTGCAGCAGGCCCGCGGGCAGGCCGGCCGCTTCGAACACGCGCGCCATCAGGAAGCCGCCCGACACCGGGGTGCGCGGATCGGGCTTGAGCACCACCGCATTGCCCAGCGCGAGCGCGGGTGCCACCGAGCGCAGGCCGAGGATGAGCGGGAAGTTGAAGGGCGAGATCACGCCCACGACGCCATGCGGCACGCGGCGCGCGAGCGACAGGCGCCCCGGCACGCTGGGCAGCACCTGCCCCTGCGCCTGCATCGGCAAGGCCGCGGCGAGCTGGCACAGCGTGACCGCCTCGCGCACCTCATGCTGGCCCTTGGGGATGATGCCGCCCGTCTCGCGTGCAATGACGAGCGCCAGTTCGTCGATGTGCTGCTGCAGCACGGCGGCCGCGCGATGGAACACCGCGGCACGCTCGCGCGGCCCCATGGCGGCCCACGCAGGCTGGGCCGTCTGCGCGCGGCCGATGGCCTCGTCCATGTCGGCGGCATCCGCGATACCCGTGGTCCACAGCACGCCGCCGGTGGCGGGCTCGACCACCTCGCGCCGGCCGCCGCGCGGCGTGCGCCACTGGCCGCTGTCATGGATGTGGCCGTTCCAGACCGCAGGGTCGAGCAGTCGGGGGATGTCAGGGGCGCCCATACGTCTCCTTGGCGAAATGGTGGAATGCACCGGATCTACGCGAATGGCGCGCCAACGGTGCGCAAGCAGGCGTGCCAGAGCCGCGAGGTCGGCCTGCGCACCAGAGGAGAGATCGGTGCTTTCCCTAAAGCGGTGCGGAGCGTGGAGCAGTGCCCGGCGGCTTGGTATTTACCCGTGCCATGGCTTGATGAATTGATGAACGATTGGCGACACTGCCGCGAGCGACTTCATCAGCTTCGACATTGCAGCTCCATGAACTCTTCCGCTTCCCGCATCTCGCTTGCCGAGGTGTCGCGCCAGACTGGTGCCGTGATGCGGCGCGGCGAACTCCCGCCCCCCGACGCTGCCGAGCAGCCGCGCCTGGCCGACATCACCGAGTGCCTGTTCTTCTCGCCGGGAGATGGCCGCATCTGGCTCAACGACCAGCGCATGGTGCTGATGCACACCGCGTCCCTGGGCACGCTGCGCCGCGAGCTGATCGACGGCGTGGGGCTGGAGCGCGCGCGAGGCCTGCTCACCCGCGCAGGCTACGAATCGGGCTCGCGCGATGCCCGGCTCGTGCGCCAGCGCTGGCCCGACGGCGACCTGGTCTCCACCTTCATGGCCGGCACGCGACTGCATGCACTCGAAGGCGTGGTGAAGGTTGAGCCCGTCGAGTTCGACATTGACGTCGAACGCGGCACCTACCACGCCGAGTTCGTCTGGCACCACTCCAGCGAGGACGACGAGCACATCGACGCCTACGGCCTGGGCACCGAGCCGGCATGCTGGCAGCAGCTGGGCTACGCCATGGGCTACGTGACAGGCATGATGGGCCGGCTGGTGATCTTCCGCGAGGTGGAGTGCCGCTCGATGGGCAGCTCGGTGTGCCGCGTGATCGGCAAGACCGCCGATGCCTGGGGCGATGTGAGCGCAGACCTGCGCTACCTCAACGTCCAGGCCTTCCTCAGCACGAGCGCCTACGCTCTCGATGTGCAGCCCAAGCCGGTGAACGCCGTGCTGGGCGCCAAGGGGCTCGTGGCGTCGGAAGGCGAGCAGCAGATGGTGGGCGTGTCGTCGAGCTTCAAATCGGCCTGCCACATGCTGTCTCGCGTGGCGACCACGCGAGCCACAGTGCTGTTCACCGGCGAGTCGGGCGTGGGCAAGGAGCTCTTCGCCTCCATGCTCCATCGCATCAGCCCGCGCAAGGACCGGCCCTTCGTCGCGCTCAGCTGTGCGGCCATCCCCGACACGCTCATCGAGGCCGAGCTTTTCGGCGTGGAGCGCGGCGCCTACACCGGCGCAGTGGCCTCGCGCGAGGGCCGCTTCGAGCGTGCGGATGGCGGCACGCTGTTCCTCGACGAGATCGGCACGCTCAGCCTCGTGGGGCAGGGCAAGCTGCTGCGTGCGCTGCAGGAAGGCGAGATCGAGCGCGTCGGCGGCACGCGGCCGATCCGTGTCGACGTGCGCGTGATCGCCGCGACCAACGTGGACCTGCAGGCCGAGGTGCAGGCCGGCCGGTTCCGCGAGGACCTGTACTTCCGGCTGGCGGTGTTCCCCATCCACCTGCCGCCCCTGCGCGAGCGGCGCGACGACATCCCGCTGCTCATGAACTACTTCCTGCACCGCTACTGCCGCCTGCATGGGCGCGAGGTGCTCGGCTACACGCCGCGCGCGGTGAAGGCCCTGCTCAACTACGACTTCCCCGGCAACATCCGCGAGCTGCAGAACATGGTGGAGCGTGGCGTCATCAGCGCCGACGACCAGGGCGTGATCGACCTGCCGCACCTGCTGCGTCGCGAGCAGCTGCGCGAGGTGGGCATGTATTCGATCGACGAAGCCGGCGCGCTCGCCAACGGCGGCATCCGCGAGGAGGTGTCGGTGCCCGCACCGCCGCAGACCCTGCTGCAGCGGCTGGCCGAGCCCGGGCAGGACGGTGTCTCGCTCGAGGACATCGAGCGCCGGCTGATGGACGAAGCCGTGGCGCGCGCGGGCGGCAATCTCTCGGCGGCCGCCCGGCTCCTGGGGATCACGCGAGCGCAGCTGGCCTACCGCCTGAAGACCGCAGGCACCGCCGGCCGGCGCGATGGCACAGTCTCCGCCCATGCGCGTACTGATCGTTGAAGACGACTCCCTGCTCGGCGATGCGCTGGCTGCCGGCCTGCGCCAGCGCGGTCAGGTCGTCGACTGGTTCCAGAGCGGCCCGCAGGCGGATGCCGCGCTGACCGGCTCCTCCTCCTACGATGCCGTGGTGCTCGATCTCGGCCTGCCCGGCGGCGACGGCATGGAATGGCTCGGCCGCTGGCGGGCACGGGGCCACACCGTGCCCGTGCTCATCCTGACCGCGCGCGACGCGCTGGAGCAGCGCGTGGCCGGGCTCGATCGAGGCGCCGACGACTATCTCGTCAAGCCGATCGCGATCGACGAGCTCGCTGCGCGGCTACGCGCGATGCTGAGGCGCTCATCGGGTCGCGCGCAGGCCGTGTGGCAGCACGGCGCGCTGGAGTACGACCCGGCCACCCGGGTGGTGCGCTGGCAGGGCCGAGAGGTCGATCTCACCGGGCGCGAGCTCGGCGTGCTGGAGGCACTGCTCAAGCACCCGCAGCGCGTGCTGTCCAAGGCGAGCCTGCAGGAGAGCCTGTACGACTGGAGCAGCGCCGAGCCCGAGAGCAACGCGCTGGAAGTGCACATCCATCGCCTGCGCCGAAAGATCCATCCGAGCATCGTGCGTACCGTGCGGGGCCTGGGCTACGCGCTCGGCTCCGCCGAGGACGACGCTTGAGCCTGCGCCGCCGGTTGCTGCTGTACCTGCTGCTGTGCGCGCCCGCGGTGTGGGTCGTGGCGCTGGGGGTCTCCGTCCAGCTCGCGCGTCACGAGGTGAACGAGATGTTCGACACCGAAATGATCCGCCTGGCGCGGCAGGTGCAGGCCACGCTCGGCCACGACGATCCGGCGAGGTCTTTCAGTGCGCACCCGCCGCCGGCGCCGGGCAGCGTGGAAGCCGGCGAGGCCGATGTCGGCGACCTTGCGATCGCGGTGTGGGATGCCCGGGGCGAGCGCGTGCTGGCCGACCATGAGGGCGTGCAGCTGCCGCGCCAGGCGCAGGCGAGCGGCTTCGTGGACCAGTCGCTAGGCAAGGAGGCCTGGCGCATCTACTACCTGCAGTCGTACTCGGGCGAGTGGCTGGTGGCCACCGGCCAGAAGAGCCACGAGCGCGACGAGATGGTCTTTCACCTCACGGCCAGCCAGATCGGCCCCTGGCTGGTGGTGCTGCCCGTGCTGCTGCTGGCCATGGCGTGGGCCGTGCGCCGCGCGCTGGAGCCGGTGCACCGGCTCGCACGGGAGGTGCGCAGCCGCGCGGCGGATGACCTGCGGCCGCTGGCGACGGTCGAAGCCCCCGAGGAGATCCGGCCGCTCGTCGAGGCGATGAACGCAATGTTCGGACGCATCGGCAAGGTGCTGGAGAGCGAGCGCCGCTTCACCGCCGACGCGGCCCATGAACTGCGCACACCCCTGGCCGCGCTGCGTGGCCAATGGGACGTGCTGAGTCACGCCCGCACGCCAGCCGAACGGGCACAGGTCGAGGCCAAGGTGAGTGCCGGCCTGGAGCGGCTGGACCGGCTGGTCACGCAGATGCTGGCGCTGGCGCAGGTGGAGTCTTCGGTCCGGCTTCCGGCCACGGCGCCCATCGACTGGCGTGCCGTCGTGGAACAGGCGGTCAGCGATTGCCTGCTGCTGGCCGAGCGGCGTCGCATGGAGCTGGCCTGCGAGTGGCCGGACGGCGGCACGCCGCCGCTGCCGCTGGTCGGCCATGCGCATCTGCTCATGGTGCTGCTGCGCAACCTGCTGGACAACGCCTTGCGCTACGCACCGCTGGGCACCGTCGTGACCCTGCGGCTTGCGTGGGACCGGATCGATATCGAGAACGATGCCGAACCCCTCGCGACCGAGCAGCTGGCGCGCATCGGCGAGCCGTTCCACCGCCCGGAAGGCCAGGTGGAAAGCGGCAGCGGGCTCGGCGTGTCGATCGCCCGGCGCATCGCCGCGCTGCACGGCCTGGCCCTGAGCTTCGGCACCTGCGACGCCACGCGCGGGATGAAGGTGACGTTGAGGAGCCTTGACGGTTCCAGTTCCGGCTGAGAACGCCTGGCACGCCACCACCACCGTGTGCGAATAGCGGACGAAATTACCGCTTCAGCAGTTTCTGCAGCAGCACATCGCCCATTCCCACACCCTTGCGCCGTATCCATAAGGGCAAAGGGGGCAAGCCGGACCAAGGGTTTGGCCGGTAGCGAGAAAAGTGAAATCTGAACGCATTCCGGGCCCTTTGGGGAGGGAATAGCTGCCAGGGCGCCGCTGTTCTTGTACATGGAGCAAGTGTTCAAGTCGAGGGTCGCGTACCACCTGAGGTGCGCGAGGGGTCCGGGTTCGGCATCCAGCTTGCCTGAGGGGCGGCGTCCTGGGCCGGGTCGCGGGACGGGCTGTCAGCAGTAGTTACGTTCACATTCATGTTCAAGCATTTCCCAAACAACCCGGTGTGGACCATCTCCGTCAACCTGGCCATCGACATGGGGGCTCCCGTGGAAGAGGTCGGTGCCATGTGTGCCCGGCTTCAGGATGCCGCCGACGTGGCCGGGCCCAACGGCACGCAGGCCCTGAGCGATGCCTGGGTCGACATGGCCGAGCGCCTGTGCTCGCTCGCGCATGAGGACGAGGTGCACGGCCGGCTGCTTTCGGCCGGCGAGAAGTACAACCGCGCGGCCATCTACTACGTGGCCTGCGAACGGCTGCAGGCGCCGCGCGCCGAGGGCCGCCTGGTGCTGTACCGGCGTTTCCTCGACCTGTTCGCCCTGGGGGTGGCGATGTGCGCCGAGAACTGCCGGCGCGTCGAGATTCCGTACGAGGGCCGGATGCTGGCCGCGCTGTTCGTGCGTGCCGAGGGCGTGCAGGGACCTGCGCCCGTGCTCGTGCAACTCAACGGTGTCGATTCGACCAAGGAGATCAAGTACCGGCTCGGCCTGCCTGCGTGGCTGGCCCGGCGCGGCGTGTCATCGCTCATCGTCGACCAGCCCGGCACCGGCGAGGCCTTGCGCCTGCACGACCTCACCGCGCGTGCCGACTGCGAACACTGGGCCCGGCACGTGGTCGACTGGCTCGAAACCCGGGCGGATGTCGACCCGCGGCGCATCGGCGTCGAAGGTGCGTCGCTAGGCAGCTACCACTGTCCCCGCGCGGCGGCATTCGAGCGTCGTTTCGCCTGCGGCGTGGTGTGGGGTGCCCACCACGACTGGTGGCACATGCACGGCCGTCCCAACCGCTTCGACGCGGGCCTGCCACTGCCCCACTACTGGGAGCATGTGTGCTGGTCGTGGGGTGTGCAGGACATCGACGAGCTCACTGGCATGGCCGCCAGCGTCACGCTCTCCGGCGTGCTGCGTCGCATACGCGTGCCCTTCCTTGTGACGCGGCGCGAAGAAGATGCCGGCCTGCAGCCATTCCTGCCTCACATCGCCTGCGACAGGCTGACCAACAGCCCCAGGCCGCAGACGAAGGTGTTCCTGGACCGCGAGGGCGGTAGCGGTTTCCCGGGCGCCGGCCCGAGTCTCAATGCCGGCCACTACATCGCCGACTGGGTCGCCGAGACCCTGGGCGGACGCACCGCGCATGCACGCGGCCATCGCCGTTCGCAGCATGCATGACACGCGTGTGACCCGCGTCTTTCATGTGCTCGCCTACCCCGACAGGGTATGTCCCAATGTGGACCAGAAAACCGGGTGACCGACGCTATCTCCCATCAGCACGCAATTGGTCGGTGTAGCAGCAAGTAGCGCCAGCCATCGAAGTGCTGAGTCGAGAACTGCGTCGGGAACAGCTGCTGCGCCGAGATCCCCGATGTCAGCGAAGCAGGCGCAGGAAGCAACAGGAGATAAGGCATGGCAACCACCGTCAACGTACCGACTTCGAACTTACCCACCACGGACAACGTCACCCAGAACTGGGACGCCAACACCAGCCAGGCGCTCCAGTACTACCAGGCCCAGCTGAAGATGGATCGCGAGCAGCAGGCAATCGCCTTCGCTTCCTCCTGCGAAGCCAAGGGTCACAACATGATCATGTCGGTCATTGGGAACATCCGTTAAGCGCCTTACGTCACTCCCCCGGCGCATCGGCGCAATCGCAGTCGCCTGCCCAGGGACAAGAAACAGTTAGCGGAAGACGTGGCAGCGCGCAGGGACCTGCGGCGCCCCTCTCCCGGCCCAAGAAAGCGAGTCAAACATGCAGATCACGAGCGGTTCAAGCGGCCTGATGAACACCAGCCTCGACTCCTCGTCGAGTACCAGCAGCAGCTTCAGCGGCAGCAGCCTCAGCAGCGCGAGCTTCAGCAGCTTCACCTCGCAGAACCAGCCGAACTCCAGCTACTCCGGAATCCCGCTGAACAGCCCATCTGCCTGGTCTGACTTCGGGGCCGCCGCGAGGGCGTTCTTCGGCTACTTCATTCCCAACGGCACGACGGGGAACACCACGACAGGGAGCACCACGGGGTACTGCCCCACGGGCAACAGCAAGACGGGCGACAGCAAGACGGGCAACAGCACCACGGGCAACAGCACCACGGGCAACAGCACCACGGGCAACAGCACCACGGGCAATACGCAGAATCCTGCTCCGCAGAACTACCCGACGCCCAATGCCAAGCACCACGGCAAGTCGAACCAGTTCTGCAAGACAGGCATGCCTGGCGGCCAGCCGAGCGGCAAGTCGGGCTCTTCTCCGCAGACGCAAGGGAATCCGCAGACGCAAGGCAATCCGCAGAACCTGCAAAGCCTGTTGGGCGGTCAGTCTGGTCAGCAAGGCAATCTGCAGAATCTCCAGAACCTGCAGAACAAGTCTGGCCTTCCGAGCAACCTGCCGGGCAACCAGGCCAACCAGCCGAGCAACTTCCTCAGCCAACTGCTGGGCCAACTGGGTCTGAACCAAGGTCAGATCCAGGGTCTGCGCGACTTCTTCGGTGGCAACCAGTCTAGTAGTCCTGGCATGTGGTCTCGCCTCGGGTCGGCTGTGCGCGATTTCTTCGGTGGCAACCAGAATGACCCAGGCATGTGGTCGAAGCTGGGTTCCGGCGTGCGCGACTTCTTCGGTGGTAACCAGAATGACCCCGGTATGTGGTCGAAGCTGGGTTCCAATGTGCGCGACTTCTTCGGCGGCACCTCCCTGGCCACGCAACCCAATGGCGGCAACGGGCAGGGCTACCAGCAGATGTCGCAACAAGGCAACTACCCGCAAGTCGTGAACCAGAACAGCTTCCCGCAAGTCATCAACACGACGGATGGCGCGAAGCTCAGCAACAGCAACAACGTCGTCTCGCTGCTGGGCGGGCAAGGCTACAACAACCAGTCGAACGGAACGCAGCCGACCACCACGCAGCAGCCAACCACCACGCAGCAGCCGACCAGCGTGCTGCCGCAGGTGTCTGACCAGACCATCTGGGAGCGCGCGCGTAGCTTCTTCTCTTGATAGAGCCGGCCTGAAACGCATGCTGTGGTGGCAGCACCGCAGCATGCCTCTCGGCATCACGCCATATAGGAGGGTTTCTCATGCAGATCTCATCGGGCTCGGCTTTTCGCTACATCAACAAGACGTTTGACGGAAAGAAGCCGTCCGACTCAGATAACCCGTCGCAGCCATCTGGCGATTCCCCTCAAGGACTGAACCTCTTTGGTGGTGGCGGTTTCCCGTTCGGTGGTTTTCCATTTGGCGGTTTCGGGGACTTCGGTGGCTTTGGAGGCTTCCCGTTTGGAGGTTTCCCGCCAGGCGGGCAGTTTCCCGGCGGCATGGGCACGAGCCTCCTCGGCATGCCCGGCGGTGGTGGCCCGGGTGGCGGGGGGCCTGGCGGTGGTGGTCCAACCGGCGGTGGTCCAACCGGTGGCGGTGGCGGTGGTGCTGGCGGTGGTGCTGGCGGCGCCGGTGGTGCTGGCGGGGATGGCGGCGATCCTGCATCCCTGCTCGAGAAGCAGAAGCAACTGGACAAGGAGCAGGAGCAGATCCAGTTTCTGTCGTCCGTCCAGAAGAAGAAGCACGACACGTGCATGGCGATCATCGCCAATATCCGTTAGACCTGTGGCCTGTTGTGCCCGGCTTGTGAGCGGGGCGCACGGCCAGTTCATGGGAAGCCCCGGTTGTTGGACAGGTGCCGGGGCGGTGCGGCGCCCGATTCACCAATGAGGCCAAGAGTCCTGACATGACGCAAGAAGTCGCCATCGATCATTTGGATGGGCAAGCCGGGCAGGGCGTTCAGATCTTGTCGGCCCAGGAACAGCTTCACCAGTGGATCGCTGACCGGCGGCCCGAGGGCTACTGTCCTGCGCAGATCTTCAACTCCATCATTGCCAGTGGCTGGACCCGCGAGGCGGCTGTCGCAGCCATGGGGCACGTGATGGGCGATCTGGTCGGGCAGCGCGAGCTCGACTTGCTGCTCAGTGGAATGCCGCAGCCCGATCTCTCGCAGTCGCCTACCAGCATCGTCGTGGAGGGGCGTGAGGTACAGGTCCTGTTTGAGATGCAGAACCCGCGTCTGGTGGTTTTCGGCGGTCTCTTGAGCGACGATGAATGCGACGAGATCGTCGACATTTCCCGGTCGCGAGTACAGCGTTCCACTGTCATGGCCTCCCGCGGCGATGGCAGCGAGGTCAGCGACATCCGCACCAGCCAGGGCACGTTCCTCAAGCGCGGCGACTTCGACGTTTGCAACCGCGTCGATGCACGCGTCCAGGCGCTGCTCAGCTGGCCGGTCGACTGCACCGAAGATCTGCAGGTGCTGCGTTATGACCAGCAAGGCGAGTACAAGCCGCACCACGATTTCTTCGACACCGCAGCGGGTCACTGGACCCCCACTTTGCGCAGAGGCGGTCAGCGATGCGGCTCCATGGTGATGTACCTCAACACGCCGATACGCGGCGGCGGCACCTTGTTCCCCGATGTGCCATTAGAGGTGCGTGCGCACAAGGGTGTGGCGGTCTACTTTGGTTACCGTACCCCGGACCCCTCGACCCGCACGCTGCACGCCGGCTCACCGGTCATCGAGGGTGAGAAGTGGGTCGCGGTCAAGTGGTTCCGGCAGGGTCCGTTTCGTTGAGCACTGCCGCCATGGTGGCAGTGGAGTGACGAGGGTGCCGGCGTAGCCTAATGGAGTTGCTTCAGTACGGAACGATCGCCCCCTGGCCTTCGTTGCAAGCTTTCATAAAAGGAAAGTGCTGATATGACAGACGACACCCTGATCGACCGCACAGGTGACAACTCGCAGGAGGCTGGTTCCACGCCGGCGATGGAGCAGCTCTACCAATGGATCGAGGACCGGCGTCCCGAGGGCTACTGTCCGGCGCAGGTGTTCACTGCGATCCTGGCGGCCGGTTGGGCGCGCGAGGCTGGCGTCACGGCAATGCGGCGCGTCATGGGCGATGCCATCACGGAGCGCGAATACGACGCCTTGCTGCGAGGAACCCCGATGCCCGATCTTGCGGGCTCGCCGTCCACGAGCAAGGTGGAGGGGCACGAGGTGGCGGTGCTCTTCGAAATGCACAACCCGCGCATTGTGGTCTTCGGCAACTTCGTCACTGACGACGAGTGCGACCAGCTCATCGAGATTGCACGGACGAGGCTGGAGCGCTCCACCGTCATGACCGGCGACGGCAGCGAGGGCAATGCGTTGAGCGACGTCCGTACCAGCTATGGCACCTTCCTGCCTCGCGGTGAATTCGAGGTGTGCAATCGGATCGACGCGCGCACCCAGGCCTTGTTGAACTGGCCCACCGATTTCACGGAAGACCTCCAGTTGCTGCGCTACGGGCCGGGTGCCGAGTACAAGGCCCACCAGGATCACTTCGACACGCCGCTGGGCGCCTGGACCCCCGAGCTCAGCCGCGGCGGCAACAGGTGCGGGACCCTGCTCACCTACCTGAGTACGCCGGTACGCGGCGGCGCCACCCTGTTTCCTGACGTGCCCCTGGAGGTGCGTGCGCGCAGGGGTGTCGCGGTGTACTTCAGCTACCCCGTGGCCGATGCGTCCGACCGCACGACCCATGCCTCGCTGCCTGTGGTCGAGGGGGAGAAGTGGGCTGCGGTCAAGTGGTTCCGGCAAGGCCCGCATCGTTGATGGCCTAGGGCCGTGGCTTGGGATGCTCTGCCGCAATGCGGCGACGCGCGAGGAATATGCCTGAGATGACTGAAGAAGCGATCACCGAGCGTGGGGAAGATGCTGGCGATGCCGGGCCGCCATCCGAGGAAGGCTCGCAGGAGCGGTCCGCTGCGTTGGCACGCGAACAGCTACATCACTGGATCGTCGAACGGCGACCCGAGGGCTACTGCCCGGCGCAGATCTTCAATGCCATCCTGATCGCCGGGGGCTGGAGCCGGGAAGATGCCGTCGAGGCGATGAAGCGCGCCATGGGTGACATGGTGCAGCCGCATGAGTTCGACGCCTTGCTGCGCGGCACCCCGACGCCCGACCTGGGCGGTTCGCCTTGCAGCATCACCGTCGAGGGTCACGAGGTTCAGGTCCTGTTCGAGATGCAGAACCCGCGCATCGTGGTTTTCGGCGGCCTGCTCAGCGACGAGGAGTGTGACCAGATCATCGAAATCGGCAGGCCCCGGCTGGAGCGCTCCGGCACCATGGGCGATGCGTGGGATGCCGACGGCGTGATCAGCGAGGTCCGGACCAGTTTTGGCACCTTCCTGAAGCGGGGCGAGTTCGATGTGTGCAACCGCATCGACGCGCGAGTGCAGGCCTTGTTGAACTGGCCCACCGAGTTCACGGAAGACTTCCAGGTCCTTCATTACGTGCAGGGTGCCGAGTATCAACCGCACCACGACTACTTCGATACTTCGGCTGGCCCGTGGATCCCGACGCTGGGACGCGGAGGTAACCGTTGCGGGACCCTGCTGATGTACCTCAACACGCCCGAACGCGGCGGTGCGACCGTGTTTCCCGATGTCGCCATGGAGGTTCGTGCGCGCAAGGGCATGGCGGTCTACTTCAGCTACCCCGTCGCCGATCCGTCGAGCCGCTCGCTGCACGGCGGACTACCCGTGATCGCGGGGGAAAAATGGGCTGCGGTCAAATGGTTCCGCCAAGGGCCGCATCATTGAACGCAAGCTGCACGACCCGGTGCGCTCGTGTGGGCTGTGCAGCCCACGGGCGTTCCGGGGCAGCGATGACAACCACCAGGAAAGTGCAGACATGACAGACGACACGACCCACGGCGGCACCGAGACGGAAGCACATACCGGGCAGCAGCCTGACGTGCAGGCAGCGCAGGAAGCGCATACCCCCTCTCCGGAGGAACAACTGCACCAGTGGATCGCCGACCGGCGTCCGGAGGGCTATTGCCCGGCGCAGATCTTCAACGCCATCCTCGCCGCCAATTGGACGCGCGAAGCCGCAGTTGCCGCCATGCAGCACACGATGAGCGACATGATGCAGCCACGCGAGTTCGACGCGCTGCTGCGCAGTGCGCCGGAACCCGACCTGGGCAACTCGCCTTCCGTCATCTGCGTGGATGGGCACGAGGTGCAGGTGATGATGGAGATGCGCAATCCTCGGATGGTGGTGTTCGGTGGATTGCTCACGGACGAGGAGTGCGATCAGATCGTGGAGATCGCGGCCTCTCGGATGGAGAGGTCCACCGTCGTGGCCAACGACGCCGCGGACGGCAACGCCGTGAGCGAGATCCGTACGAGCTTCGGCACTTTCCTGCGGCGTGGCGAATTCGACGTGTGCAACCGCGTCGATGCGCGAGTGCAGGCTTTGGTGAACTGGCCTGTCGACTTCACCGAAGACCTGCAGGTGCTGCGCTACGACAAGGGCGCCGAGTACAAGCCGCACCACGACTATTTCGACTCCGCAGCAGGGCCCTGGACGGCCAACTTGCGCCGAGGCGGCCAGCGCGTGGGCTCCATGATCATCTACCTCAACACGCCTGAGCGTGGCGGTGGAACCGTGTTCCCCGATGTTCCGATGGACGTGTATGCGCGCAAGGGCAGCGCGGTTCTCTTCACCTACCCCGTTGCCGATCCGTCGAGCCGCTCGTTGCATGGCGGAACGCCGGTGATCGAGGGGCAGAAGTGGGCCGCCGTCAAGTGGTTCAGGCAAGGACCGCACCGCTGAGGCGTAGGCGAAGAACACCGGACCGCCCGCTGCCGTGGCGACACTCGATCGCCTGCTGCGCAGGCGATCGGTGTTTCCGAAGGCTGATCTACCGGGGACGCACATGGGCAAAGAAAGTTTCGTCGATCAGGTGGATCCAGCAGTGCACAAGCCCGCTGCCTCGAGTACATCGGAGGCCAGGCATGGACAGCCTGTCTCTTCCGCCCATGAACAGCTCTACCAGTGGATCGCGGAGCGGCGCGGCGAGGACTACTGTCTGGCGCAGATCTTCATAGCCATCCGCAACAGTGGTTGGGGTGCGGAGGCAGCTGCCGCGGCGCTGCGGCATGTCATGGGCGACGCAGTGGAGCAGCGCGAGATCGATGCGCTCGTGCGCGGCTGCCCGTGGCCCGACCTCAGCCACTCGCCGTCCGCCATCACCGTGCAGGGGCATGAGGTGCAGGTGCTGATGGAGGTGCGCAACCCTCGGATCGTGCTCTTCGGCGGGTTGCTCACCGATGACGAATGCGATGAGTTCATGGCGCTCGCGGAGCCGCGCCTGCAGCGTTCCAGGTACAGCCAGGACGGAGGCAAGGCGAACGGCGTGGGCGACGCGCGAACGAGCCATGATGCATACCTCTGGCGGGCCGACAACTACGATGTCGTCAACCGGGTCGATGCGCGTGTGCAAGCGCTGCTGGGCTGGCCGATCGGCTTTACCGAAGACTGGCAGGTGATCAAGTATGACCAGGGGTCACAGTTCAAACCGCATCACGACTGTTTCGGCCCGGACATAGGCCCTTGGAATCCCTGGCTTCGGCGTGGCGGGCACCGTTGCGGCACGCTCATCATCTACCTGAAGGCACCGTTGCTCGGCGGCAGTACCGCCTTTCCACAAGTGCCGATGGACGTGCTGCCGCGCAAGGGCAGCGCGGTCTTCTTCGCTTATCCCTACGATGCTGTATCCCGCTCGCGCACCATGCATGCGGGTTCGCCTGTGATCGAGGGAGAGAAGTGGTCCGCTGTCAAATGGTTCCGGCAGGGTCCGCATCATTGAAGGCTTGAGGACCCTGCCTGTGCGCAGCGCACGGTGAGAGCAGGCTCCGCTCGCCGTACCGCGCGAGGGGAGTGCATCTCATGACGGGCGCGACATGACAGACGGCATGGCCATCGTCGACACGCAAGCACGCACCGGGTACGAGCCGCAAGGGCTTGTGTGCGAGCGACCCGTTCCGCCCGAGCACGAGCAGCTGTGCTCATGGATCACGGAAAGGCGAGCAGAGGGTCATTGTGCAGCCCAGATCTTCAATGCCGCCGTGTCAGGCGGTTGGGGCCGCGAGGCTGCCGCGGCTGCCCTGCAACAGGGCTGGAGCGGCACTTTGGAGCCGCGGGAGGTCGATGCGCTCGTGCGCGGGTGTCCTGGTCTCCTGCACGATTCGCCTTCAAGCCTGCTCGTGCATGGCCGTGTCGTGCAGGTGCTGCTGGAGGTGCACAACCCGCAGATGGTCCTGTTCGACGGATTCCTGGACGACGATGAATGCGACGAGCTGGTGGAGATCGCGAAGTCGCGGCTGGATCGCTCGACCGTCATGGCGGCGGCAGATGGCAGGTCGCACGCGGTCAGCGACCACCGCACCAGCCATGGCACCTTCCTGCGTCGCGGCGAGAACCTGGAGATCTGCCATCGCATCGATGCACGCACGCAAGCATTGCTGAACTGGCCTGTCGATTTCACGGAAGACCTGCAGGTTCTGCGCTATGACGAGGGGGCACAGTACAAGACCCATTACGACTACTTCAGCCTGGCGCAAGGCCACTGGAGCCCGCACTTGCGCGCCGGCGGCAACCGTTGCGGCACCCTCGTGATGTACCTCAACACCCCGGCACGCGGCGGTGGCACCACCTTTCCCGACGTGCCGATGGAGGTGTTTGCCCGCAAGGGCGCTGCGGTGTACTTCGGCTACCCCATGCCCGATGCGGCCAGCCGCACGGCGCACGGTGGATCACCAGTGATCGAGGGAGAGAAGTGGGCGGCGGTCAAGTGGTTCCGGCAGGGCCCCATCCGTCTGCCGACGCTTGCGGGCGCTGCATTGTGATGACGCGTGTCCTGGCGTGCGTGTGCCGGGCAGTGTGCTCGATGCGGCAGAGGCGCGACGGCGGACGCCCGGTGCCGACCTAATCTGGACTGCGGACTACGGTCAACTCACGACACTGGGATCACTCGGCGGTCGATCAGCACATTGCCGCCGTCGAAACTCCGCCGGAGTGCAGCCGACTTCACGCCTGAAGAACTTGCTGAAATTGGTGGCCTCCTCGAAGCCCAGCTTGTCTGCGATGGTGGCGACGGGCAGATCCGTATGCACCAGCAAGCGCTTTGCCTCCAGATTGATTCGCGCAGCGATGAAGGCTTTTGCAGTCATACCCATCGCCGCTGCTACTGCGCGCGCAAGGCTCTTCTCCGTGTAGGCGAGTTGGCTGGCGTATTGGGCCACCTGGTGCCACTGTGCGAAGCGCTCCTCCACAAGCTGCTGGAAACGCTTGAAGCGCTGCAATGCCGGAGAGATCAGCAGCTGCCCCGTTCGGTGCCGACCCTGCAGGATGCTCAGCCGCGTCAGGAGCGCATGGAGCTGATGGCGCAGCAGCGCATGCACGTCTTCCAGCGTTGCATCGATCAGCGCGTCCTCGCGCATGTGCTCGATCGAGTCCGTGACCCGCCGTAGCTCGTGTCCGCCCAGCAGCACGTGTTCCGGCAGCTTTTCCAGATCGACTGCGAGCTTGAGATCGCGAGGCGTTGCCGAGACAGGCAGAACGAATTCCGGGCGAAACAGAATGATCCAGCCGTCCCAGTTCTCGTCATGTCCAAAGTTGTGAGCCTGGCCCGGTCTCAACACGAGCAGCGATCCCGGCTCACAGGGGACAGGCTTGAAATCGACCACTTGGGTGCAAGCGCCCTGCGTGACGCATACGAGCGTATGGAACTCGTACCGATGTGTCGTCCGCACCTTTTCCTTGCTACCCCGCTGCCTCAGGTCGGACGCGGAGAAGACCTCGAGGGCGAGCCGGTAGGGAGCTGTGGGGCGATAGGTCAGCCGCTGGATATCCGCGCTCAGCTTCGAGGCTCGTGACATTGACATCTGGGCTCTCTGTGCCTCGTGCGGGCGTCAGCTCCGAGATGTCCGAAATGTATCGTTCATTGTCCCAGCAATACCGTTCATTTCGAATGCATATGGCCAATACTGACCTCTGTGGTGCTACTTAGAAAGGACGGACCATGAAGGCTGATGTCAGCAAGATCGCTGCAACCATCCTCTCGCTGGAACGAGCTATCAATGACCGCTGGAATAAGGGTGATGTCGATGGTGCCCTGGAGGTTTACAGCGAGGACGTGACCTATTTCGACCCGCTCACCGAGAAGCGCATAGAAGGTCGCCTAGCTGTGGAGGCGTATTTCCGCCAATTCTTCGAGGGGAAGCTCAGCATTCTGCGCAATGAATATCTCAAACCGCAGGTGATCGTCAGCGACGCAGGCGATCTCGCAGTGCTGAACTACAACCTGGTCAACTTCCTTGCTGACGGGAATGGCGGAGAGAAGCCCGGCACTCCCTGGAACTCCACCCAGGTCTATCGTTTCATCGACGGCAAGTGGCGCGTGGTACACGTGAACTGGTCGTTCACGAGGCATCCCATGGCGATGCAGGGTCTGATGGCCTGACTCCGGAGGGAATGAATTCCCCCCTTTTTACCCCCACAAGCAATCAACTCAGGAAAACATCATGACCAACATCGAAATTGCCAAGACCTACATCAAGGCAGCGCAATCCGGCGACTCGGCCACGCTGGGACGCATCATTTCGCCCGACGTTGTCTGGCACCAGCCCGGCAACAACCAGTTTTCAGGGACGCACCATGGCATGGCTGCGGTCGGACCGATGCTGGGCAAGATGATGGAAGTTTCCAAGGGAACGTTCACGATCACCCGTGTCGATTGCTACATGGCCAACGGCGATTGGATTGCCATCGCCCTGGAGTTTGCTGGCGAGCACGATGGCATCAAGCTCAAGCAGCCAGGCGTGTACCTCATCCGCATCGAAGGCGGCAAGATCGTCGAAGTCCGCTTGTTCTCCAACGATCTGGAGCAAGAAGATTCGTTCTGGGG
Source organism: uncultured Burkholderiales bacterium (assembly GCA_966248995.1). Taxonomy (GTDB): domain Bacteria; phylum Pseudomonadota; class Gammaproteobacteria; order Burkholderiales; family Burkholderiaceae_C; genus Albitalea. Next base: position 43,779 of record CBINBY010000002.1, read on the forward strand.
GCGCTGACGTCTCATTCTTGAGGGGCCGTGCGGTTACCCCAACCGAGCTATCACAAGTCTTTCACTGCTTCGTGTCGCCAAGGTGAGGGCGAGCGGGCGTGGGGATGAGGCGTGGAATGCGGATCGCGAGTCGAGACACACGAACCGGCCAGAGGCGGCGCCGGTGACACAGCGATTCACCAGGGTGAACTGGCGGGCGCAATTGGTGGATTGCGCCGAATGATTCGAAAACGAAGTGCGACACGTCGTGCCGCACTTCGGGTGCGATGCTCATTACTTCCCGTGGTGAGTGTGCGTCTTGTTGTGATGCATGGTGGGGGCGGGCATATTGGCAGGCGGTTGATGGTCACCACTTCCCCACCGCTCGGAGCCAAGCAGCTTGTGGACCTTGAAGTCACCCGGTTTAAAGCCACCACCGGGCATTTGGAACTTGGAGGGGTCGAAGCCAACTTTCACGCGAGTCTCCTTACCAGGCCTTTGTTGAAGTGATGCGAATGCCGCATCACAGGACGTCAGGTTGCGCTTGGCGCTCTGCTGGTTCACATCCGTAGTAACCCGCGAGGGATCTTCGTCTGCATGCGAGACGAGAGCCAACCTTGCCAGCACGCGAGGGTCAATTCCTGGTCGCATGACTCGCCTTGCGAGCAGGGGCTCCGCGCGGCCCAGCGAAGGCACAAAGGCCGCGCCAAGATGCGTGCAAGGCTCAGCTCTGTCCAGTGAGGCTCAAGACCTCATACGCGCGCCGCCGGCCCAGGCGGGTTTCCCGAACCGTGCCGATCACCCGGCCGGCCACCTGCAGCTGACGCTTGCGAGAGGCGCCGTGGGCGTCGAGCCGCTGCCGCAGCGCGAGGGCGCGACACTCCAGTGACGGCGTCGTGAAGCGGCCCAGCACGATGTCGACGGTGACCACGGGCCCCTGGATGTCGGACTGCGCGGCCTCGATGCGATGGCCGGGTGCCAACTGTGTGACGCGCCCGCCCTCGAAGAGAACCACCCCGAAGAAGCGAGACCGCGATGCATCGCCCAACGTGGCCTGCATGAAGACGGAGAGATGGCTGTCGTCGTGCATCTCAGGTTCTTCGCACAGCAGGAGATCGCCCACCTGAAGCGCACGCAGCTGAGCGGTTGCCACCCGGATCTGGTGGCCTGCAAACATCGGGATTTCCGTGCGGCGCAGCGGCACGGGGGCCGGCAACGTGTGCGCAAGGTCCCGGATCTTGGGAGCGTATCTGTCATGCACGCAGCAGGCGAGGGCATTCGTGTCGCCATCGATCGAGAGCTCGAGCTCCAAAGCATCTCTGCGCCAGGGCCATTGTGCGTCCGCATCCTCCACGCGCACGGTCAGCTCGTCGTGGAACAAGGACCGCAGTGCGCCCATGACAGGCCCCAGGCATTGGGCCGCCACGGCGTCGCGGACCCGGGGAGCGAGTGCCGCCGACAAGCCAAGCTGCCGGGTGACCCAGCCGGCAGGCAAGGCCACGCGCGCCAGCACCTCCTCCCGGCCTGAAATCACCAGATGGGTGGAGGAGGGGGGCGGGCGCCGCAGCATGCGAACGCGCACCTGCATGAGCTCCGGAGCGCGGAGCAGTTCCCCCAGCCGCACGACGCGCGTGGCCAGGATGTTGCCGATCTCGACGTTGATGGGCGTGTAGTGCGGCAGGCCGGCATCGAGCGCCCGTGCGGAGGGCGAGGCATTCATCACTGGTCGGCGTCGAGCAGTACGCCGGCGTGTTCGCCGACCATGACCAGCCGCGCCTGACCGACGCGCTCGCCGTGCGCAAACACGGAGAGCTTTGCCGCATCCAGCGCGGTGCCGAGGTTGAGCACGTACCCCCCGCGCATGGCTTCGAACTCCGCGATGCGCATCCTGATGGGTTCGAAGGACACCGTGACTTCGACGACCGAGTCGTCGACCAGCGCATCGCGGCGGTCGATGGTGTTCGTGAAAGCGTGCATGGAGTCGGGCATGGATCAGGCTCCTGGCGATCTGCGGCAGCGGTGGCGGGCGCCGGCAGGACGTGTCAAACGGCTCATGACGATGCGCCCGTGTTGAGCACGGCCAGCGGCTTGATGGTCACGTTGCGGCTCAGCTCGGGATAGGCGAACACACTCAGCTGCGGAAAACGGGGGGCCAGCAGCTTCGCCAGCGAGCGGCGGATCTCGGGCGACACGACCATGGGCACTTCCTGGCCCTCGGGCGCCGCCTGCTGCAAGACCCTGACCAGCTGCTCGTGCAAGGACTGCGACATGTCGGGCGTGAGGGCCAGCAGCGGCCCGCGGGGCCCCATCTGGACCGCCGCCGCCAGCGACTGCTCCAGTTCGGGGACCATGACGATGGGCCGCATCTCGAAGTTGCCATCCAGAAAGCGCTGCACGAGGGCGACGCCGAGGTCGATGCGCACCTGGTCGGCCAGCATCGCGTTGTCGCGCTCGCGCCCCGCGCAGTTCAGCAGGCTCTCCATGATGGCCCGCATGTTGCGGATGGACACCCGTTCGCTGACCAGCTTGCGCAGCACGTCGGACGTGCGTGGAAGCGGCGAGGCCTTCATCGCTTCCTTCGTGAGTTCGGGCATGTCGCGCTCGAACTTGGTGATCATCTGATAGGCCTCTTCCAGGCCCAGCAGCGTCTCAGCGTTCGCCACCGACACGGCTTCGAGGTGGAGCGCAAGCAAGGCATACACCGAGAGCCACTGCGGGCCGTTCTGGTCGCGCATGGCATTCACCTCGGCGGCAGGGACCCAGGTGACCGTACCGAGATACGGAATCTCCATGTGTGCTTCCCGAGGTGCCCCAGGATGCAGGCCCTTGCGTGCGAAGCAGTTGGGTGCGATGCCCACCGCGCCCACCACCAGATCGAACACGTGGACGACGTAGCTGCTCTCGGGGACCTCCTCGTCGACGAAGAAACGCACCTTGGGCATCGGCAGCCCGTAGCGCTTGAGCAGCCGCATGCGCACGGTGCTGAGCTCGTGCGCGGCCGCATTCGCGTCGAACCAGTTGGCCATGCCGGGGGATACGGCGACCCACAGCCCTGGCGAGAAGGAAGGAAGTTGACGCTCCAGAGTCACTTCGGCCAGCCGGGCTTCTTCCGGCGACAGCTTGGCAGCAACCTTCTGTGCGGCCTGCCTCTGCTTGGACTTCATCGTGGACCAGCCGGCGAAGGCGATGAGGCCGCCCAGGATCAGGAACTGGATGTGCGGCAGGCCGGGCACCAGGCCCGCCGCGATCAGGACGCCGCCGATCAGGATCAGCGCGAAGGGCTGCGCGGCAATCTGGTTGCGGATCTCGTCGCTCAGGCGGCCTCCGCCGGCGTTGGACACGCGGGTGATGAGGATGCCGGCAGACACCGACGTGACCAGCGACGGTATCTGCGCCACCATGCCGTCGCCCACGGTGAGGATGGTGTAGCGGGCGAGCGCGTCGGGAAAGGTCATGCCGTTGACGCCGACGCCCACGGCCAGGCCCGCAATGATGTTCACGAGCGCGATCAGCAGCGTGGCGATCGCATCGCCCTTGACGAACTTCATCGCGCCGTCCATGGAGCCGTGGAACTGGCTCTCCAGGTCCAGCTCGGACCGCTTGTGGCGGGCCTCTTCCATGCTGATCGCGCCGGCTCGCACGTCGGCCTCGATGCTCATCTGCTTGCCGGGCATGGCATCGAGCGTGAAGCGCGCGCCGACCTCGGCCACGCGCTCCGAGCCCTTGGCGATCACGATGAACTGCACCAGCGTGATGATCACGAAGATCACCATGCCCACGATGATGTTGCCGCCCACGACGATCTTGCCGAAGACCTCGATGATCTGGCCGGCGTGGGCATGCAACAGGATGAGCTTCGTGGTGGCGATGCTCAACGCCAGCCGCAGCAGCGTGGTGATGAGCAGCAGGCTCGGGAAGGTGGACAGGTGCAGCATGCGCTCGACGTGCAGCGACAGCACGAGCATGCCCAGGCTGGAGGCCAGGGACAGGCCGAGCAGCAAGTCCATGACGAACGTCGGCAGCGGCACCAGGATGATGGCGACCACGCCGATGAGGCCGAGCGGCAGGAAGGCTCCACCGCCATCCCCGAAGAGCTTGAATTTCATCTGTGACTGGGATGCCGTATTCATCGGTAGGTCAGCACGAGGCCCTGAATGAGGTGCGTCCAGCCGTCCACTGCCACGAACAGCATCAGCTTGAATGGAATGGACACGATGTTCGGCGACACCATCTGCATGCCCAGCGCCATCAGCACGGTGCCGACCACCAGGTCGACCGCGATGAACGCCAGGTAGAGCAGGAATCCGATCTGGAAGGCCTCCGTCAGCTCGGTGAGGGTGAAGCTCGGAATGAGCACGAGCAGGTCATCCTCCTTCACCTTGCGCGCATCCTCCTCCGGCCACAACTGGGAGGTGGAGCGCACGAAGAACAGCCGGTACTTGGCCTCCGAGTGCTTGGTGAGGAACTTCTGCAGCGGCTCCTTGATGGCCTGCGCGATGACCGGCATGTCGGAGAAACTTCGGCCGAACTGCTTGGAGTCGGAGAAGGCGGGCATCAGCGTGTCGTAGGCCTTGCCCGCGATGGGGGCCATGATGTAGGCCGACAGGATCATGGCGATCCCGTTGAGCACCATGTTGGGCGGGATCTGCTGCACGCCCAGTGCCTGGCGCACCAGGCCCAGCACGACGACGATCTTGGTGAAGGCTGTCACTGACAGGGCGACGAACGGCAGCAGGCCCACGGCAATGAGCACCGTGAGCAACAGCAGCGGATCGGCCGGTGAGGCCTGGGCCAGCTCGTTCATTGGGAGTTCCCCATGCGCGTGATCTGCACGCCGAGCTGGTCACCTATGGCCACGAGCCGGCCGAACGCAAAGCGCTGCCCTGCCGTGGAAAGGCTCACCTCCACATCATGGACGCGTACCCCGGTCTCGACCAACCAGCCCGGCGTGAACCGCGAGAGCTCCAGCAGGGACATCGACGACAACGGCAGGTGCAGGGTGACCGGGACGGTCAGTTGGTCGATCGGCGTGTTTTCCTCGGTGCTTTCGCTCATCTCTTTACCCTCGAACTTGGTTCGGATCCATCCGGAGCGATCGACGGCCAGCTTCAGCTGCCGACGCGGGATCGCCTGCGCCCCATGCGGGCCCGATGCCTGTACGCGGGCGACCAGGGCCACTGCCACCTCCATGTCGGCCACGGACGGCAACGGCGTGCGCAACACGTCGCCCGGAGCGAGATTGCGCTGCACATCGCGTGCAAACGTGCCGCACGACGCTTGCACTTCCCATTCCAGAGGGATGTTCTGCGCGGCCTGCGCAACGGCCAGCGGCCAGGGCACGGTTTCGCAAGCGGCGACGAGCTTCGGCGATACGGCGAAGCTCAGGCTTCCCAGCCGGGGGATACCCAATGCCATGAAAGCGGGCAGCCCCTCGAATGGGCTGCGAAGATTTCGGTCCAGCCGCTGCATGCCGAGGCCGATCTCACAACGCAGCAGCCGGCTGGCGGTCTGACGCGACTCCTCCAGCAGCGGACGCAGCATCGGCGACAGGAGCGACGCGAGCGAGCTCACAGGCACATGGCGCCACACACGTGTCGACACCCCCAGGGCCGACAGATCCCACTCGGAGAGGTGGGCCTCCATGTGGATCTGGTCATCCGCCAATGCACGCCACGCGATGCGCATGCCGTCGAGGACAGGCGGGGTATCGAGTTGCGGCACCGCGCTCACACTGGTGCTCTGGTTTGCGAGCGGCACCAGCTTGCGCACCTCGGGGTCGGCGCAACATGCCACGAAGCGCCTCTGATGGGTCGAGTAGGGTGGCAGGAGCGTTGCCAGGCGGTGGACCGACGGCAGTGTCATGCGTTGCCCCTGCTAGCGCCCGAGGCGCGGGCGGCCATCTTGCGTGCGCCTTCGGTCTTGGACAGCCACCTGAACACCTCGGCCACTGCCTCGAAGTGCTGGTGCGCGATGTAGTCCTTAGGCCGGCACGAGCGATACAGCTCACGGGCGAGCTGGCGGTTCTCGTACACCGGCACGCCCACGCTCTCGGCGTACTTGCGCATGGCGAGGGCCCGCTCGTCCAGGCCCTTGGCCGCGACCATCGGCAGCTCGATCTTTCCGGGCTCATAGCGGATCGCGATGGCCACGTGCGTCGGATTGGTGACGAGCACGCGCGACTTTTCGATCTGCTGCTGCGTCGTGGCGTCCAGCAGTTCGTGGAAGAACGACCGTTGCCGCGACTTGATGATCGGGTCGCCTTCCAGGTTCTTCTGTTCCTGCTTGACCTCGTCCTTGGTCATCTTCATGTCGCGCATGAAGGTCCAGTGCGAGATCAGATAGTCGGCTGTGGCCATGATGGCGGCGAGCACCACGCTGGCCATGATGAGCCGCGACACGAAGTACCACGACAGCACGACCGTCTGCTTGGCCGGCGCGTAGCCCGCGCGGATCATGTCGGGCAGCATGTCGCGGATCATCACGGCCACCACGATGCACACCACTACGAGACCGAACAGCAGCTTGAGCAGCAGCAGGAGGTTGCGCACGTTGAAGAGATTGACCAGACCCTGGACCGGGTTTACGCGCTGCAGGTTGATCTTCACCGGCTCGAAGGACACCATGCCTCGTGTCTGGGCGAGGCCGGCGGCGAGGGCGCCCAGGCAGGCTGCGGCAATCACCGGTGCGCAGATCCGTGCCATGACGACGCCCAGTTCGAGCAGGATGTCGCTCGCACGGGGGGCGTCAGGCTTGCCGGCGATCCAGACATTGCGCAACACGAGATGGAATACGTTCTGCAGGTCGCGCACGATGGTGTCGATTTGGACAAGCAGGTAGGCCAGCACGGCGGCGAATGCGGCCGCGGAGTTCACTTCCTTGCTGTTCGGTACCTGCCCGCGCAAGCGGGCCATCAGCAGCTTCCACCATGATGGCTGCTCTGTCTTCTCCTGGCTCATGAGCCTGTCCCCTTGGGCAGCGGGTTGCCGAACAGCAGGCGGCTCAGTGCCTCCGCTGACCGTCCCACGTCACCCACGATGTCCACCGAGAATCGCAGCAGCACCGCGAGCACGACAAGTCCGGCGAGGGCCTTGATCGCGAAGGAGATCGACGAGACGTCGATTTGCTTGCCGAAGCGGGAGATCACACCCAGGGCCACTTCGAAGATGAGCAAGATCAGCATCGCCGGAGCGGCGAGCTTGACGGTGAGCGTGAACAGCGATTCGGCGTGCGTGATGGCAAACGCCTCGAACAGCAGGCGGCCCTGGGGAACCGCGTGGTCGATTGGCCACACGATGTACGACCCGAACATCGTTTCCATGGCCACGCGCAAGCCGCCCAGGGAGATGAACAGCGCGATGCCGGCCTGCGTGGCAATCTTCCCGAACGGCCCTGTCGCCGTGTCGACGATGTTGTTGAAGATGAACAGGTTGGAGTAGCCGGACTGCGTGTCCACCAGTTCGCCCAGATGCGTGAAGACCCACACGAATACACCCAGTCCGAAGCCGATGAAGGCGCCGACAGCCAGCTCCTTCAGGATCGTGAGCACCCACACGAAGGGCACGACGTCCACTGTCGAGGCAAGGTGGTAGGTCATTGGCAGCAAGGGCAGGCTGAGCGCGATGGCTATCACCTGGCGCACCATCTGCGGCAGCTCGCTCATCGCCACGACCGGCAACACCCACAACAGGCCCGCGACTCTCGGCATGGCGAGCACGACCGCGAACAACATCAACTTGATGTCTGCGATTTCGGTGGGTAGCTCGAGCGGCATCTTGCGTCTCAGGCCAGCAGCGTGACGGTGACGCGCATGGACTCGGGCAGGCGCTGCGTGAGCATCCGCTCGAGCACGTTCAAGGCTTGCCTCACCTCGTCACGCCGGTCCTGGGGCAGCGACGTCCGCGCCTTGACGACGAAACTGTGCTCGTCGCCAGTGATCTGCAGCGTCAGCCGCAGTGGATTGGGTGCCGGTGGAACGATGTTGAGCCTGGTGATCGACTCCGACTGGCGCGCGCGCAGGGCCATGATGAGCTGAGCCAGTGGCTCCATCGCGTCCTGTCGCTCGCGATGCGGCCCGAAGCGTCCGCGGCGCTTGCGCGCGCCGTTGCCGGTCTCCTGGTCGGCAGGGCTGCGCTGCGGCGTAGGGGGGGGCGATGGCTGCCGTGCGATCGCAGTCGTGGGCGGGTTGCCAGAGTGCTGCACGGAAGCGCGCTCCCGTTCCTCCTCGGCGTTGCGGTGCTCGTTCTTGCTGGACCGGTGCTCGGGCGCCTGCTCGTGGTCGTGCAGGTGCTCAATCTCCGTGTCCTCCACTTTGCATGCAACTCCGGTAAGGACTGCCCGGAAACTCTCTACGTCCTCAGGGGGGGGCGAGGGCGGCTCGGCGGCCGGGTTGGACAGGGAAGGCGGTGTTCCGTGCTCGATCTTGTTAGGAGTCATGTACCAGGCTCTTCACCTCACCATGCCAGCCGAGGGCCCAGCAGGGCGATCTCATCCAGCTCGTCTTCCTCCACTGCCTCGTCGTGCTCGCGCTGGGCCGCCGTGACCCGCGAGACGGCTTCTTCTGCCTTGGTCAGTTCCATCCTGCGCGCTACCAGCTGTCGCTGGGCCCACGCCAGGCGGTCCATGCCTTCTTCGACCTGCATCCGGCGGACGCTGACGAGCTGGTCCGCCTGATTGATCTGGGAGTCGCACCGAGCCATCAACGCTTCGTGGCAGATGATGTCGCCGGAGTCAAACGGCTTCATCTCCAGACGCGCCACTTGCCATGCCCGGCGGTGGGCTTCCTTGTCGGCCACCTTGGCGGCGTGGTCTTGCTGTGCGAGGCCCAGGTTGTGTTCGAGCACCGAGACTTCCTGGCGGATGTCCCTGCATTCCTTCTCGGCACGTTCGATCTTGTGGCGGCGTACTTCACACAGCCGCTGGAGCAGTGCGAGCTTCATGGGTTTGCTTCCTTGTGTTCACCGTTGCCGTGCCTCGCCACGAAGGTCAGCATCGCCGCCTCGGCCTGGGCCTCGTCGCTCATGGCGAGCGCACCGGTGCCCACGTAGTGCTCCACAGGCCTGCGGCGGGGACCGGCTGTCGCTTCGATGCGGCGTCGGCCCAAGCCTTTGGGATCCTGGCTCCACGACAGCAGCATGGTCCAGCCCATGTCGAGCAGGAACCGTCCGTTGAGCAGCGGACCGGCCGAGGGCAGCCCCTTGCAGCGGCCCAGGGGTGCGCTGGCCTGGAGCACATCGGCGTAGAGAGCCCGGCCCATGCGAGCGCGCAGGCGGCGAGCCGAATCGCGGTCGACCGCCGTGGCGATTTGGCGATGCACGACGCTCGCGCCGCACCACATCGCCAGGGTCATGAGCTCGCGGCGCGTGGCAGCCATGACGAGCCTCCAGCGCGGAGCTTGGCTGAGCGTGTAGTCGAAAGGGGCGAGCGTCACGCCGTGCTGCTGTTCGACGTGCTCCCAGAGGCTTCGTGCCGCCAATGGGTAGGCTTGGGTGCTGCGCAACAGCACGCGTCGTGAGCCGCCGCACAGCGGTGCCCAGGCAGAAGCGTGGAGGTACGCGGTTGGATTCTGATGTGCTTCGTTCATCAGGGCCACCCAGGCATTCACATCGCTGCTTGATGCCCACCGGCCCAGCGTCCGCCTGAACAGGGCCGTCATGCTGGTTTACCTTGCGACCTGAGGGTTGCCATCCGCGGTTTCGACGGCGGCAGCCTGAACAGGTGTTCGCAGGAGTCTCCACGCAATCACGGCGCCCAGCATCAGGGCGATCACGGACAACCCCAGGAATACGGTGTCGCGAACCGTGAAGCCTGCTTCCTCGAGCCCGGTCGGGATCAGCTGCGCCGATTGGATGGGCGGATCACCGGTCGGCTGCTCCATCACCGCAGCCGGGAAGAAGGAGACGCTCACGTTCTCAAAGGTCAGACCCTCGATGCTCTTCATCACGAGGTTCTTGATCGATGGCGTGAGCCGCTGCAGGTCGACGTTGGCGCGGTGCTTGATGAACACCGATGCGGACGAAGGCTGCATCTTGGTCGCCAAGGGGTCGTTGACAGGCAAGACCACGTGTACACGCGCCGTCACCACGCCGTCGATCTGGGACAGCGTGCGCGACAGCTCCTCTGAAATGGCATAGACGTACCGCGCTCGTTCCTCGGAGGGCGTGGACACCAGGTTGCCCTTCTGGAACAGCTCCCCCATGCTCGCCTTCTTCTCGCGTGGGAGCGCGGCGGCCTTCAACCGCTCCAGGCTGCGGGGAAGGTCGCTCTGGGACACCTTCACGGTCCACATCTTGCCGTCGGGCGAATCCTTCGTGGCGCGGATGCCGGCACGTGCCAGCTCGCCGAGGATCTCGTTTGCATCCTGCTCGGAGAGGTTGGAGTAGAGGTCGATGCCGCAAGCCGTCAGGCCGACCGCGAGAAGGAGCACGCACAGGAGTCTGATGAGTTGCATGGCAGGTTCCAGGCGATACGGGTTGGGCGAGGTGTCAGGCGAAGCTCGGAAGCTTTTGCTGGTCCAGCATCGAGCAGGCCGTTTCGTACCCGAAGGTGCCCGGCCCGCCCTGCACGATCTTCTTGGCCGTCGCGGTCCACTGCGGCAAGGCGGAGCAGCATTCGACGTAGCAGCGAGCCATCAGCAGCATGTCGGCCGGAGCCTTTATTTCCTGCAATCGAGCCAGCAGTTCCGAGGCGCCGGGCATGTCGTTCACTTCGCACCGTGCCACGAGCCAGGTGAAGTACAGCTCCGCCTTGCTCTGCACCACTTCTGCGAGCGCGTTGTAGATCGCTTCGCCTTCCTCGGACCACTTCATCTTCATGGCGAGGTAACCGATGTGGGTGAGCAGGCGCAGGTCGGAAGGCTGGCAGATCGGCTGAGTCATAACGTTCCTTTCGATGGGCCCGTCAGGCACCGTGCACGGCCGAGTGCGCGGCCGATACGACGTCTCGCGCGGTGTCGCATGCCTTCAGCAGGCCATCGATGCGCGAGGCTTCTGCACGATCGCGGCATGCAAGCCGGGCCGTGTCGAGACGCCTCGACAGATCGTCCAACGCATCGTCCAGCGAGCGCTTGAAGCTGCCCGATTCGTCGGACACCAAAACCTTGCGCAGATCGAAATCTGCCTGAAGCCAGGGAAGCAGTTCCATGCGTTCGTACTCCTTTTCGCGTCAGTGATTGGTTGCGTTGGCGCGCAACACGGCGCGGTCGGAACCCTTGGACAGCCAGATGCCCGCTTCGTTGATCGCCACGACCTGGGCGCCGTCCGGCAGCACGCCGCCGGCCATGTAGGTCTGGCCGTCCTTGCCGCGCAGGTAGCCATTGCTGCCGTACTCGACGAGATCGATCCCGCTGGGCAGTTGCGCCAGTTCCGTGACTTGCTTGCGCGGCGGCTCGCTGCGGTAGGCGACGGAATTGCGGACGCGGTACTCGGTCTGGAACTGCGCGACTGCGGCATCGATCGTCTCGCGGTGCTCGGGGCCGATGTCGGTGCCCGTGAGCAACAGCGTCTCGCCGTCGGGTGCGCTCACGCTCACGGACTGCATGGCGATCAGGTCGGCCATACGCTGCGCCGCGGCACGCGCATTGGCCAGCTTGACGGCCGGATTGTTCTGCGCCGCCAGTGCCTCCTTGCGCTTCTCGATGGTCCGCATGCGCGTCATGATGTTGTCCGCCTGTGCAAACACGAGCAGCAGGGGCACCACCAAGGCGGTCAGCGCCAGCGCGGGGCGCACGAAACGCTTTCTGTGCAGCGGCTGCAGCTGCTGCTGTGTTGCCGATTGCCACTCCGCCTGCTGCGACATGTCGACCTCGGGCAGGTCGGGCATGAGAACGCCTCGGAACCCGATGCCGCCCCACAGTACTCCTCCTTCCAGGAGGATCTCGTGGCCCACGGGGACGGTGTTGGCGCCGATCACCAGCTCGGGGCCCGCCAGCACCCGCACGTGCAACTGCCCGCCGAAGCAGCCGAACTCGGCCTTGGCCTCGGCCAGGTCATCGTCAGCCATCCAGTACTCGGCGTCCACGACACCGCCCACGGAGTACCAGACTTCCTTTTCGCGCAGTTCAAGCCGCGCTCCGGCATGCAGACCACTCTCGATCAGTACGAAGGCGGCTGCCCTTGGGGTGGTATTGCTCACGGCGTGATGATCCTGGGCGTGACGAGGAAGAACCGCTCGTGGCGCACGCTGTTCGTCGACTTGTGCCGGAACAGGGCGCCCACTCCGGGCAGCGACGACAGCACCGGAACGCCGGATTGGGAGGAGGACTCCTCTTCCCGCACGTACCCGGCGATCAGGAGGCTTCCGCCTTCGCGCACGATGGCTTCAGCGTTGATTTCGCTCTGGGTCGTCAGGGGCAGCCCCTCGACCTTCGTGGTCGTGTCGACCTTGCCGTCCGTGATGTTGACCGCCAGGCGTACGGAGCGGACGCCTTCATCGCTGATGACGAAGGGCAGCACCTTCAGCGAGACGCCTGCTGACACCTCGAAGAGATCGGAGGAGTACGTCCCGGGCACCTTGACGTAGAACACTTCCTTGCTCGACATGATCGACTGCACGTTGTCGAGCGTGGTCACGCGGGGCGTGCCGACGGTGCGGGCCTTGCCCTGCGTCTCGAGGGCCCGGATGCGAGACACCAGGAACTGCGCGGCGCTGCCCCCCACCACTGTGAAGCGCCCGCCGAGCGGTGCGGTCACGTCGATGGGGTTCTTGCCCAGAGAGGACGAGAACCGCAGCGTATCGCCGCCACTGCTCCCGCTGGACTGTGCGTCGAAGCGCCTGCCCGCCACGCGCAAGTCCAGACCCAGCGACTCCAGCGCCTCGGTGCGCACGTCGACGATCTTGGCCTCGATCTCGACCAGGGTGGAACGGGTGTCGAGCTCCTGGATCAGCTGCCGGTGCTTGGGCAGGCGCTCCGCCCGGTCCCGCACGATCACCGCGTTGCGCCGCACGTCGGCCGTGATGACGGGCAACACCTCGGCGCCGCCGGGCGTGGTGGCATTGCGCAGGACGGAGTTCACTGTTTCGCGCACCGAGGTCGTCGATTGCTCGGCCGGGTCGTTCTTGTTGTAGAAGCCGTAGCGACGGCCTTCGAGCGGGCCCCCGCCACCGAAGACCGAGCTGCGCTGCCGCGGCTTGGTCATGCTCGTCACGGTGGAGGAAGCGGTCTGTTCGGTGCCCGGGTGGTAGATGCCCCTCAGCACGTTGGCGATACCCGGGATGACGATGCTTTCGTTGCCGATGTTCATGGTGCGGTCATCGGCCCATGCGTACTTCAGTGGGTAGACCAGCACTTCGGTGGGAGCCTTCTGCTGCGACGAATCCTGCAAGGCGCGCGACACGTTCGACAGCATCTCGACGTAGCGGCTGGGGCCATTGAGCACGACGAGCTGGTTCGCCTCGTCCACGCGTATGGGGTAGCGCGGGTCGTAGATGCCCAGCCTCGACAGCGTGCTGCTCAGGTGAGACAGGGCATCGGGCGCCAGCCTCACCATTTCGACTTTCACGTCGTGGGCCGGCGACACGATGATCGAGCTGCCGTCGTAGAACCAGAAAAAGCCATAGCTCCTGCTGAGCAGATCGAGGATCTGCTGCGGCTCCAGCGAGAACGTGGCGCTCACGTTGCCGCGAATGCGCTCGTCGACCTGGATGGACAGCTGATTGCTCGCTGCCAGCTGGCGCAGCAGGTCGCCGATGGCCTTGTTGTCGGCCTTCAGCGTCATGCGCTTGAGCTTCCACGGGACCCGAGGACCCGAGTAACCGTCGATCACGAGGTTGGTCTGTGCTGCCGGGGCTGGCGAGCTCCAGGCGACGCACAAGGCGAGTGCCAGGAGGCGCAGGCCGCCCGCGAGAAATCGGGCGATGTCGTTCCGCAGGTGCTTCATGGCGATCGGAAGCCGGATCCGGCCTTATTGGACGAGGGCGGGGAAGTTGCGGAACAACTGCTGCGCGAAGCTCACCATCTCGTGTCCCATCCACCGCAACGTGATCAGGAGGACGACTACGGTCGCCAGGAGCTTGGCCGCCTGCGAGATGGACTGGTCGTTCACTTGCGTGATGGCCTGAAGAAAGCCGACGAGCAGGCCGACGACGGCAGCCGTGAGCACGGCCGGTAGCGTGAGCATCGCCACCAGGATGAGTGCCTGGTAGGAGTAGTCGATCAGGGTTGCGGTGGGCATGTTTCCCTCCGATACCTGAGCGATCAGCCCTGCATCCGGTAGAGATTGTTGAAGCTGTCCTTGACCGAGTTGGCGATCTGCGAGGTGCTTTGCAGCTCCATGGTCACTTCATTGAGCGATACCTGTACCGCGAGCATGGCTCGCATGTAGTCGCTGTCGTCAGCGCCCAAGTCGTCAGGCGAGACGGTGGCGAGCTCCCGGGCAACGTTCATGCGGTCGGCATAGCGCTCGGAAAGGTCCACGCCGGCCGTCACCAGCCTGCCACCGATGTCGGGGGAGGTGGTGGTGGGTTCCACCAGTGCCTGGAAGGCGGCAACATCCTCACAGGGCGGCTTGGCGTAGGTTTCCGGCGTTTCGGGCGCAAAGCCCGAGCAGCCCGTCGCATGAGCGTTCTGACCCGCAGTGACCGAAGAGACGGCGGTGACGGCGGCGACGGGTTCGGTCATGGGCGACTCCAGGCTGTTGTTCGATGGTTGTGAGGCTCGGGCATCGGCCTTGCTGGTCTACATCGGTGGATACCCGCAGCGCCCCTCGTGCTCCCACCTGAATGTGTGCTGACACGGGGCTGTCAAGGTGGCGTCATGCAGACCTGCATTCATTCAGTGTGCTGAGGGTGTGGTGAGCCTCGTTTTGCGTTTGCCGCAAAGATCACCCGGATTCGCGCGATTGTGCCCAGCCATGGACGGGCCGTATAAACGACGCGTTGGGAGGCTGCTCTGTGCAGCTGGTATGGGGACCGTGCCGCACCTGCATCGTCAGGCGGCTGGATGAAGGAGTCGCGTTGACACACATGGTCGCACGTGCGCAGAGCACGTTGAGCGCCGCGGTGGCCGTACGTCCACTTGAAGGCAACGGCGCCGGGGCTGCGCGACAGCACGACGCGGTGAGCGCTGAACTTCCAGGTCTGCTCCCTCGCTTGTGGCGCTTCGCAATGCGGCTCACTTCGTCGGTGCAGGAGGCGCAGGATCTGGTGCAGCACTGCTGCGTCCGGGCGCTTGAGCGGCGAAACCAGTGGCGCGAGGGCAGTTCCATGCTGAGCTGGCTGTTCGCGATCATGCATTCGATCTGGATCAACGAACTGCGCTCTCGCCATCGCCGCCATCGGGTCCATGAAGCGGAGGACGACGAGCTTGAGCAGATCGAGGCGCCGCCTGGCGTGGCCGATCCGGAGCACTGGGTTCACCTGCGACAGGTCGTTTCCGTTGTGCAAGGCCTGCCCGAGATGCACCGTACCGTGTTGATCCTGGTGGCCGTGGAGGGCCTGAGCTACCAGGAGGCTTCGGAAGTCCTCGGCGTGCCGATCGGCACGGTTATGAGCCGGCTGGCGAGGGCTCGGATGCAGGTCGGCAGGCGGTTCATGGAAACAAAGGCCGGCTGAAGGCCTGCCCGCCGCTGCGGCTTCGGGGTTCAGAAACACCGCATGGGGGCACGCATGGTGCTCCCCGGCGCACACCCTGTGCGGGGTGTCAGGTCTCGGGGACCTCGCAGTCGGAAAGCAGCGTGCTCAGTGCCTGCAGCGACTGCCCTGCGGAGGACAACTTCTTCTCGTGCTGCTTGAGGAATTCGCAGACCTCGGGAAACTTGCGCACCGCCTCGTCGGTGCGCGGATTGGTGCCAGGCTTGTACTCGCCCAGTTGCACGAGCAACTCCACATCCAGGTAGCGGTTCCACAGCCCGCGCACCGCGTTGGCTGCGCGGATCATGTTTTGGTTGTGCAGCGTCGTATTGAGGCGGCTCAGGCTGCTGCGGATGTCGATGGCCGGGTAGATGCCGCGGTCCGAGATCTTGGGCGAGAGGATGATGTGGCCGTCCAGCAGGGACTTCACTTCCTCGCCGACGGGGTCGGCCATGGTTTCGTCTTCAAGGAGCACGGTGTAGACGGCTGCCATGCTGCCGCGTCGGGTGCGGCCAGGGCGCTCCACCAGTTGCGGCAGGATCGCGAACAGCGAAGGCGGGAACCCGCGCCGCGTGGGCGGTTCGCCCAGTGCCAGGCCGAGTTCGCGCTGAGCCCGCGCGAAGCGGGTGAGCGAGTCCACGAGCAGCAGCACGCGCATTCCCTGTTCGCGAAAGTATTCCGCCAGCGAGGTGGCCACGAAGGCGCACTTGATCCGCTCCAGTGCGCTGCGGTCCGAGGTGGCGGCCACGACGACGGAGCGCTTCAAGCCTTCCTCCCCGAGGTTGTGGTCGATGAAGTCGCGCACCTCGCGGCCGCGTTCGCCGATGAGGCCGATGACGATGATGTCCGCCGCGCAGCCGCGCGCCATCATGCCCAGCAAAGTGGTCTTGCCGCTGCCGGCCGAGGCGAACAACCCCATACGCTGCCCGTGGCCCAGCGGCGTGAGCGTGTCCACCACCCTCACCCCGGTGATCATCGGTTCCACGATCGGCAGGCGGTCGAAGGGGTCCGGTACGGCCTGCCTCAACGGCTGCATCGTGATCTTCTTGCCCATCGTTCCCTGCATGACGCGACCCAGCGGGTCGATCACGCAGCCGAGCAGGCCGCGCCCGACAGGAATGCGCAGGGGGGCGCCCGTCGCGTACACGGCGGCGTCCGGGCCGAAGCCGTCGACCGAGCCGTAGGGCATGACCAGCGTGGCCGAATCGCTGAAACCTGCCACCTCGGCCATGACCTCTTCGCCGGTGCGGCGCGAGCGGATGTGCACGATCTCGCCCAGGGCCGCGCTCAGGCCCGACACACGTAGGATCGGCCCCGCGATGCTCGAGATCCGCCCGACGCGCTCGAACACCTCGTTGTCGTAGGAATAGCGGCTCGCTGCAGAGAGCCGCGCGCCGGCGTTCCCCAGGACGCTGGCGATTTCGTTGGAGACCGTCTGGGGGTTGGCGCGCGGGCGCTGCCCGGGCGGATGGGTCGTCACTGGTGGGCCTCCTCAAGCAAGTGTGGTCGGTCGGGCGACGGTGCAGCGTCCACCACGAAGCGGCGTGGTCTCCATCGGGAGATCCCCTCGGTCAGCGGTGAGTGGGGGCGAGTCGCTCGTTCGAGGTGTCCGCGGCTTGCGCTGCGCGGCGTCTCCCAGCATCACCCCTGGCAGCCGCCGTCCTCGATCCTGCATCCGGGGGGGGGGCACTCGGCGCCACCCCTCACGTAGGTGTGCGAAAGGGCGTTCGTGCGGGTTTTCACGAGCTGCGTACCAGTCTCCTCGGCGGGGCATGGTAGAGGCCATCCGGGGACTCTATTGGCGAGGACGGAGGACGGGGCAGGTCCATCCCTTCAAGGAGCCTATTCATGAGCAAACGCTTCACACTAGAACAAATAGTTCGTGTCCTGTGCGAGGCCGACGCAGGCTGCTCGGTGCAGGAGCTGAGCGAGCGGTACGGGTTCAGCATGAAAAACTACCAGCAGTGGCGCGACCGGCTGGTTGGTTCGCAGGCGTCTCTTGCACAGCGGCTGGTTCAGCTCGAAGCGGAGAACGAGATGCTGATGCGATGCCATCTGCTCGAAGAGCGTGCCGTACAACTGAAGGGCAACGACTTGCGCAGCCCGAGCGTGTTTCCCAGCTGGTGGGCCAGTCAAACGGAGCCTGTCGAGTGGCCCGAGCTACCTGACGTGCCCGAACTGCCTGCGAGCAGCGCTGCGCCATCGAAGAAAACCCGCGCTCAGAAGCGGCGCACGCCTGCCGAAGAGGGTGTGGCTGCCGAAGAGCAAGCGGCTGAAGTACAACCTTGAGGTGCCGGGTCTCCACCAATGCAGACCGCTATGCGGCATCGCTCAGCCTTGCTGCATGCCTATCCGATGTCATTGGGACTTCATGCTACTAGGATGATCCATGTCGAATGACTCCCGGCCGGCGGCCGTAGTGCGCTTCCATCGCGACGGCTTCGACCCTGTCACGAACGTCGTCAAAGCTGGTGAGCGACAGCACTGGCACGCACTGGACGAACTCCGGCGGCAGGCCGACAGTCGTATCGAGCAGGAGCTGAGCGAAGGCGTTACCGCAGTGCAGGCGGCCGTCGAACGCAAGGCCGACGAGATCGTTGCGGAGCGGTTGCGGCAACTCAGCCAGGCCTTCCTCGACGCGGCTCACGAACTTGAGCGCGGCGCCCTGGAGCTTGCCGTCAAGCTCGC
Organism: uncultured Burkholderiales bacterium; assembly: GCA_966248995.1. Taxonomy (GTDB): domain Bacteria; phylum Pseudomonadota; class Gammaproteobacteria; order Burkholderiales; family Burkholderiaceae_C; genus Albitalea. The sequence continues at coordinate 62,010 of CBINBY010000002.1, forward strand.
GGGGAGGATCGTCGAATCGTCGAGCTCCGAGGCCTTCTTCGCGCATGCCGTCGAGCATCTGCACGGGCTCGTGCCCGAGGGCAGTGCCGTGCGCATCCGCGTCCACCCCTCCGCGGTCGACATGCTGGGCCGGCTCAAGGAAGGCCTCCAGTCCAAAGGGGCCCGCTATGTCAGCGTCGTTGCCGATGCTGCGTTGCCCGGGCATCGCAGTCTCATCGTCGAGACCCAGGACGGAGAGCTGGACCTCAGTTGTGACGTGCAAGTCGCCCGCGTCGTGCGCGAGGTGCGCCAGCGGTTGGGCACCGGCGAGGTCCATCCCGCGACCTGAGGTGCGCTTCTCGCCGCACTGCCACCGGCACAAGGGGTGAAGGCGCCGGGTCTCGTGGCCCCCGTGCCTCAATCACCGATTTCCCGATGCATCGTCCCCGAAGCGCGCATCCGCTTCGCCCATGTGCGCCCTATCGCGGTCCATTACTCAATCCATGGCATGCCTACACGTGCATGACCATGGGAATAACCCTCGTGGTATCGGTGTTCTGTTGACTGCTTGGAGCGTGGCGGAACCGGGACATGTCCCGGTTCATGTCCATCGCCCACGACATGTCCAGCGGAGGGAAGGGTGTATGAACATCGACGAGACGACGTTGCTTGCTTACGCGGATGGTGAGTTGGGTGCTGACCAGCGCGTCGAGGTTCAGGCGGCATTCCAGGGCAATGCGCAACTGCGGGACGACCTCGACCTGTTACTGTCTAGTTGCCTGCCCTACCGGCGTGCCTTCGATGCGCAGCAGTTGCCAGAGGTCCCGGAGCATCTGCGGCGGCAGATCAATGCCTGGATCGCCGAGGGTTCGGCGGCTTCCGGCAGTGCTGACACACGTCGTCGGCCCTGGATCAAGGTTGGCGCCGGGCTTGCCGCGGCTTTCACGGCAGGGTTGTGGGCTCCTGTCCCCTGGCGCTTCGACCCGGCCGATTACTCTGGTGATCGATGGGTGAGGATGATCGCGCGCTACCAGGCGCTGTATGTGCGCGAAACTGTCGACTTCGTCGCGGTCGATCCCAAGCGTGCGCGCCAGCTCCTCGTGGCCTTTGCCAACGACCTGGGTGTTCACGTTTCCGTGCCCGACCTGCGTGCTGCTGGCCTCACGTTCCGCAGTCTCCAGCGGCTGGCGGTGGACGAGGCGCCTGTGATCCAGATGGTGTACCTGCCGGATCGCGGCAAGCCGGCTGCGCTGTGCGTGCGGCCCGATCCCCGCAGCGTCATCGGCGTCACTGCCCATCGCATCGAAGGCCTCGGTGTGGCGAGCTGGCGCCGCGATGGCCTCGCGTATGCCATGGTGGCCGATCTGCCCACCGAGCATGCCGCAATGCTGGCCAAGCGCGTGGCCAGCGGCGAGCTTCCGGTACTTTACGAGAGTGAAGCCTGAGTTCCCGGTCAGCCGCGAGATGTGGCGAACAGGGTGGTGCGGGCGGAGTGGGCTGGGTCGGCGATGTCCGGTCGTGTCATCGAATCCACGCGGCACTTCTTTGACATCTCGGCCGATGCATCTGCGCGGCCGAGTGCCGTGAAGAAATCTTCTCCGGGTTCGATTTCCGCTACCCCAATGGACGCCGCGCAGCACGGGTCATTTGCACTCCCCATGCTGGCATGAATGGCCAGGCGGGCTCGCTCGGCAAGCAGCACCGCTTCCGGCAGTGCGGTGCAGGAGGCGAGCGCGACGAACTCGCTGGTATCCCAGCGGGCGACGATGTCATCGATCCGGCAGCTCTTTCGTAGTGCATGTGCGGCTTGCACCAGTGCGCCGTTGACGTTGCGCCCTTCACGCGAGGCGGCAGTAGGAAGAGACGTGCTGATATCGATCACGATGATGGACAGTGGCGACTGCGTGCGGCGCTGTCGTGCGAGCTCATGCTCCGCCAGTGCCATGAACTGCCTGCGGTTCCAAAGTCCCGTGACGGCATCGTGGGTCGCCAAGTAGCTGAGCCGCTCCTGCGTGTGCTGCAGGCGCCGGCGAAAGAGGACGGCCGCGCTGGAGAACATTGCGAACACGACGATGATGTTGAACCACCGGACGATCAGAAGGGATGTCTCCGTCATCGGGCTGCTGGGGCCAACGAAGAGTGACAGTGTGTTGAGCGCCAGGTAGAAGCTCAGTAGGGTTGGAAGCAGGATGGAGGCGATGCGTGCGCTGCTGCCGATGCCGATGGCGGGAATGAACAGAAGCAGGTAGTAGTGAAAGCCGCTGTCCCAGCCGAGCATGATCGTGCCTACCGTGGCGTGCAGCAGCACCTCGACCCACATGAGGATCATCGCCAGGCGGTTTGCACGGCGCAGGATGAGGACATAGACCATCGCGTAGAGCAGGATGCTCGATACGTTGGGCCATGCCAGTTGCGGCACCTCCAGGCAGAGGAAGAGCAGAAAGAAGAGCGCGTCGACGCCCGCAGCCATGACGGCGACCTTGCGCATCGTCGGCCAGAAAGCTGCGCCCGTCGTGCTCACAGGCCGGAACGATTCGGTGTTGGCTGTTGCGGGTGCCATCCGCTGGCTTGCAGACGCGGGATGGATCTCGCTCATGTTCGGTGCGTACGTGTTCGGTGCGTGGTGTGTCGCCGGTCAGACAACTGGAGCAAGTGCGCCGACACGGGCGTCCGGAGAACCGGCGTGCGTGAACCGCACATGCGCTGGCGCAAGTTGACCATGCACCGTGTACTGCGGGAACAACGTGCCCCGTGAACCGGGGGGGCGGGAACTACTACGCGCCGTAGAGCACCGGGGTGCGTCCGCTGGCCAAGCGTTGCGCGAGCAGCGCCGCTTCGTCCCGGGGCATGTCGGCCACCATCACGTAAGCCAAGCCCTGCTTGCCCCAGGTAGAAACCTCCAGGCCTTCCATGCGCCGCGTCGTCACTTGGCCATCGCCCGGTGTGGCGGCGACCACGCACAGGGCGAACGGCCGGCCCTTGGGTGGCAAGTACACCATCTGAATGACGGGTGCGTCGTTAAATGCGAGTCGCTGAATGTGCCGGAACGTCATGCCCGCATCGCGCAGGTCGGGGACCACCACGGGCACGCCATGGCGAGCGGAAAAGGCGGCGAGCAACGCGCGAGTGCGATCCGCGTCGTTGAGGGCGAGGTCGACGGTTTCGCGCACGTAAAGTGCCTGATACCGGGCAATGGCCTGTACCCAGGGTTGGTCGGAGAACTCGTTCGGGTTCAGCCGCCATGGCACCGGCATCCAGAGGCCTGCCGCGAAGGAGGCGGCCAGTGCGGCACCGGCGCCGAGCCATCGCCGGCGTGGCGGAGGAGCGCTCGCCGACGGTTCGCGGGTCATGGCGATCCAGGAGTCGAGTCGTCGCGAGAGCGATGCGGGCATGTCGGGAAGCTGCTGTCGCTCGAACGCCAGGCGGTACGGCAGGCAGCTTGCTTGCAGCGCTTCGACTTGTTCGAGAAGCTCCGGGTCGCCCGCAATGGCGGCCTCCACCTTCTTTCGTTCGGTGGCCGTCAGCTCCCCGTCCACGAACGCGCGCAGCGTGGCTTCATCAATGCTCATCGGACACCATCCTTCGCGCTTGCGGCTTCTCGGTTTCGCCGACGAAGCGGCGGCCGAGCGTGATCCGGGCGCGGGCCAGCCTGCTCATCACCGTACCGACAGGTATTTCTAGCACTTCAGCGGCCTCCCGATACGAGAGCCCTTCCACCGCCACAAGCATCATGACGAGGCGCTGCGCTTCGGGCAGCGCATGGACCGCGTCGACGATCTGGCGGAACAGCAGCGCTTCCTCCGGGCTGCAGCCGGGGTACGCCGGCTCGAACTCGGCAAGCTCGTCCTCCCAATCGAGGCTCGACTCGCGCCGGCGTTGCCGTGCCCGAAGCTCATTGAGCCAGGTCGAATGCATGATGGAGAAGAGCCAGCTGAGTACCGCGGTGCCGGGTTTGAGTTGCCAGCGTCTTTCCAGCGCGCGCAGGCAGCAGCGCTGTACCAGATCCTCGGCATCCGAGGTGGAGCGCGTCAGGCGTAGGGCGAAGCGCCACAGCCTGGGCAACAGCTGTGGCAGCTGGACCTGCAGTTCGTCGTTCAGCACTCTGGCCCTTCCCTGATGGCGCCTTTGCGGTTTACCGCCATTGGAGTCTGAACAGCCGAGAGGCCTTGCTTATTCCATCGTGTGCACCGAATTTTCTCGCTCCTTATCACAGCCCCCCAAGAACGAGGGGGATTGACGATCTCCAGCTGTAAACGGCGGAATGTAGTGGCTCCGTGAATTGTTCTCACTGCAGGAGACCCGAGGAGGCAGGCATGGCGGTCAGTTCGACCCGCCGTGACGCCGGAAAAACGCTCAAAGGAGCCCGAAGTGAGCACTGCAGTGACCACCGAACACGATGTTCAGCTCGAAAAGCCGTCGACGCGCTTTGAATCCAGCGACCGCGGCGCCTTCTCCCATTCTCATGCTCCCGCTCCCAGCCCCAGGGAAGCGGCCCGTGGCCGCAACGAGTCGGCGCTTGCGGAGGGTGTTGCCTCGTGGGCCGATCCGGTGCGCAACTGCGTCGCCGACAAGCTGGCCCAGGCGATCCAGTTCGGGATTCTCCAGGCTGGAGACCTGCTGCCGGGCGAAAGGGAACTCGCCGAGGCGTTTGGCGTTTCCCGCCAGACCATCCGTGCTGCGCTCGGCAGGCTTCAGAGTCGCCTGATGCTGGCCGTATGCCATGGGCGGCGTTCCCGGGTTCTGGGGCCCGGGACGCTGGACGTGGTTGAGCGGGCAAAGGTGCTGAAGCAGCTCATGGATCGCTCCCTCAGTCATGTGCAGCAGGTGCGAAGCGCCGTCGATGTCGAGATCATTCGCTGCGCCGTGGTGGAGATCGATGCGCGTACGCTCTTGCGCCTGGAACGGCTCGTCGAACTGCAGCAACGCATGGAGCGAGAGCCCGCCTGCTATCACCTGCTGGACATGGAGTTCCACTTCACGATTTACCGCACCTGCGCCAACCCGCTGATGCTCGACATCGCAGTGGATCTCTACGGGCAGGGCATCGAGTACCGGCGCCGCGCCCTGACGCGCGAAGGGGCCATCGCGGTCAGCATCGAGCAACACCGGCGCATCGTGGCTGCCCTTGCAGCTCGTGATCCCGAGGCCGCGGTCGGTGCCATGCAGGATCATCTGGACACCATTGGCTCCCGGATTCGCGAGGAGATGAGTAGGGAGGAGGAAGACGGTGCAGTGGTCGTCGTCCAACATGCCCCTCCCACTGTCGAGCGCGCGCGAGTCACCGCGGGGCGGCAGCGCACGGTAATGGAGCGATCGCCCGAGATCCACGACATCATGCGAGGCTGGGCACGAGCGTGAGCGTTTCCACCGCCCACGCTTGATGCAGCGTCCCTTCGGGGGTGTTGATCCCGCCAGGCAGGCTGCGTGGCACAACGGAACGACCGCCGGCGCGCAGTGAGGGTGCAGCGTCGGTGGCTGCTATGCGGCCGCCCGGTTCATCGGCGATGAACTCAGGGCAAGATCCCGGGCCGGGATGCAACGTACCCGGTTGCCGCCTTCTCGCTTGCTGTGTCTAAGCGCGTGTTCCGCGCGCGGCAGCGCATCCGTCATGCGCTCGTCGGCATGGATGTCCGTGATGCCGATGGACACGGTGCAGCGGCCCGACGATGAATGCATGGTCGCGCATTCGACCATGTGCCGCAGCCGCTCGCCGGCGGTCATGGCTTTGCCGAGGTCGGTGTCTGGCAGCAGGCAGATGAACTCGTCTTCGCCCCATCGGGCGACGATGTCGTGGAGCCTGCAATTGCGCCTAACGAGGTGGCCCACCCGTTCGATCACGCCATCGCCGCCTTGGCGTCCCAGGCTTTCATTGAAATGCAGCAGCTTGTCGACGTCCACGATGGCAAGGGTCACACGGCCCCCGGTGCGCCGGCGGCGAGCGAGTTCATGCTCGGCCATTGCGCAGAACTGCCGACGGTTCCAGAGGCCGCTCAAGGGATCGTGCGTCGCGATGAAGCTCAGCCTCAGTCCGGCATCACGAACCGCGCTGCGGTAGCAACCGGCGGAATAGGCCAGACCCGCGAAGATGGTTGCGGCGTTGATCCAGCGGATCACCGAAAGGAGCGAGGTGGGAACCGGCTTGGTGGCTCCCATGAAATACGACAGCACGTCCAGGCCAAGGTAGGAGACGAACACGCAGCCGAGCAGTGCGGGTGCGAGACGGCTGCTGCTGGCGACGACGATCATCGGCACAAACATCAGCAGGTGGTAGTGAAAGCCGCTCTCCCACCCGATGAGCAGGGTGCCTACGGCGGCGTGCAGCGTGACCTCGATCCATACCAAGGTCACGGCCAGCCCATGGAGTCGGCGCCTCGCAGCCAGGAAGGCGGTCGCGTAGAGCGCGATGCTCGATATGTTGGGCCAGGCAAGGTCCGGCACGCCCATGGAAAGGAATAGCGCGAAGGACAGGATGGCCAGTACGCCGCAGAAGAGGATGATGCGGCGCAACGCCACGGTGAACGCCGCGCCGGGCATGCCCCGGGGGTCGACGTTCAACTCCATGTCGTGTTCCCTCGAACTGCTGCATGTCGCTGCAGTGCCGCTGGGATCATGGTGGAGTGGAGGTTTAGGGGAGGGCCCCACCCGGCCCGCGCTGGTACATCCACTGACGATGTCAAGGCTTGCACAAGACCTCCGTGTCATTGGAGGCGGCACTCTAGACGCTGTCTTGCGCCACTGTCCAGTGGAACACGCTGAAACAACTTGTGCTGACGAGTGCGACCGATGCCCTGCGTGGGCCAGCCCGGGCCTTGCCCCGCAAGGGTACGGTCAGTACATTCGGGCGCTTGCAGTACCCCAGGAGAAGTGCCATGTGCCCAAAGCGATTGGCAGCGGTTCCCGCGACTCCCCTGGATCGTTGCTGGTGGCTCCTGGCGCTGGCGACCGGAGTACCGCAAGGGGCGCAGGCCCAGCAGCCGGGCGAGGTTTCTGGCGAGCAGGCCGAGGTCCAGCTCGAGGCTGTCACGATCACCGGCAAGCGGGCCAGCCTGGCCACGGTTCAGCAGGTGCGCAGGCAGAGCCTGGGCATCGTGGACTCGGTGGCCGCCGAGGACATCGTCAAGCTTCCTGACTTCAGCGTGACCGATGCGCTCCAGCGTGTGACCGGGGTGCAGATCGCACGAGACCGGGGCGAAGGCGCCAACGTGGCGATCCGCGGCCTCACGCAGGTCGAGGCCTTGCTCAACGGCCGGGAAATCTTCACTGCCGGCACGGGCAGAACGTTGGACTTCTCGGACTTCGCATCGGAGATGGTTTCGCGCATCGACGTGTACAAGACCTCGTCAGCCGACCATATCGAAGGCGGGTTGGGCGGCATGATCGATGTGCGTACGCGCCGGCCGTTCGATTTCGAGGGACACGAGCTTCTGGGGTCGGTGCGCGTCGTCCACGGCGATCTGGTGAAGGCGGAGAAGCCGCAGGTTTCGCTGCTGGCAAGCGGGCGTTGGAAGACGGCTGGGGGAGGCGAGTTTGGCGCGCTCGCGAACCTCGTGGTGCAGGAGCGAGCCTGGCGCGAGGACCTGAAGGCCACCGGCAACCCGGTGGAGCACCGTGCGCCGAACCCCGGTGAGATGCGCACCGACAACTCCCTCGTACCAGGGCAGACGATCATCGCTCCCAGCGGCACGTCCGAGACCACCAGCTTCGGCCACCGCAAGCGCACGGGGGGGCATCTCGTGCTGCAGTGGCGACCTGTCGAGGAGGTCGAGTTGCATGCCGAGGCGAGCCATGTGGAGCTGCGCACGGTGCAGGACTCGCACCAGATCAACGTCACCACCCAGGACCTGGGCTTGAACAACTTCGTGCCGGGCAGTCTGCGGCTGTTTCCCGGCTCGCAGGACCTGCAGTCCATCACGTGGACTTCCGCGCCGCTGTCGGTGCTGAGCTTCGCCCGAGACACGGTGGATCGCACCTCCCAGCTGGCGCTGGGCGGCAAATGGAGCCGTGATGCGCTCACCATCAGTGGTGACTGGAGCCGCACCAAGAGCTTCAACCACCTGTTCTTCAGCGGCCCGTTCCTGGCCGGCACAGCGGCCAATTTCGCGCAGGATCTTTCTACCCGCCTGCCGGGCACCTCCATCTCGGGCACCAACCTGCTCGATCCCGCGAACTTGACTTTCACGGGTATCGCATTTCGCACGCGCCCGTTCCACGGGACGCTCAATGCGACTCGCCTGGATGTCGAGTACAAGACCGGGCATGAGGTGTTCCAGGCGCTTCATGCCGGTGTTCGACAGGCCACGCGCCGAGCCAACAACCTGCCCGGGCAGATCTTTGCCGATGCGTCGGTCTCGGGACTGACAGCTGCAGACCGGCCGGGGTTTGTCATGCCGAACCCGTACGTCCTCTTTCCCGGCAAGGACGAGCCCAGTGTTCGCGACTTCCTCATCGGCAACCTGGAGGGCGCCCGCGATGCGCCGTCGTACCGTGCAGCCTTCGGCATCACGACGCCGATTCCGACGAGTGGCCCTCCATTGAGCTTGTGGACCATCGAAGAGGAGACAAATGCCGGCTATGTCATGGGCCGGTTCCGGGCAGAAGCTCTGGGGCTGGACGGCAATGCCGGACTGCGGGTGGTCCGGACCCATACGGGGGTGTCCGGCAGTCAGTCTGTCCCGTCCACGGGCGGCATTGCACCGATCGATATCGACGCGAAGACGACCGACTGGCTCCCGAGCGTGAACCTGCGCTTCGCGCTGGGCGCGGGATGGCAGGTGCGGGCTGCCGCTTCAAAGACACTCACCCGGCCCGACTTCAACCAGCTCTCGCCTTCGCTCAATCTCTCGCCCAACCCGATCAATCCTGCATTGAACGTGGGAGCTGCGGGCAACCCATCTCTGCAAGCCATCCGTTCACGCAACCTGGACCTGGCGGTGGAGCGCTACTTCAATCGGACCACCTTCGGGTCTGTCACAGCATTCGTGAAGAAGGTCGACGGGTTCATCGCCAACGTGACCCAGCCGGAGGTTCACGATGGAGCCGTCTTCTCGGTGACCCGCCCACAGAACACCAATCCCGCGGACATAAAGGGGGTGGAACTGGGTTATCAGCAGTTCTATGACTTCCTGCCGGGCTGGCTGGGAGGCTTGGGGGCACAAGCCAACTACACCTACGTCGACAGCAAGGCGCCCCTCGTTGCTGGCGGGGAGGCGTTTCCGTTGCCGAACCTCTCCCGGCACAGCGTCAACCTCATCGGGATGTACGAGCGCGGTCGCGTGTCGGGCAGGCTGGCGTACAACTGGCGGGACAGGTTCGTGAGTGGCTTCTTTGCGAACCAGCCGATCTACACGCGTGCCTACGGTTGGCTGGATGCTTCGGTGAGCTACCGCCTCACCGATCGCGTGGCCGTGGCCGTGGAAGGGACCAACCTGCTGCGAACGATGCGCAGCGGCTACTACGGCAACGCCAACCACCCCCAGTCGAATCTGCTGAACGATCGCCAGATCAGCCTCCTGGTTTCGCTGCGCATGTGAGGCGGGGGGTGAAACTGCGCAGGCGCGGGCGGCGCGACGGCGCTACCATGCCGGTACAGGGAAGTTTTGTTCGGCTAGTGCGATTGCCGCACGCGGGCCCGGAATTCCGCAGATGAGGCACTGTTCCACGGCGGGCCACCAGGGGGCGCGCGGCAGCATGCCGTGGTCGCTGCTGATGTTGCGGGTGCTCGCTGTCTGGGTCATGGTCTTCGGTACGGCCGTGCAGGCCGCCGAACTGGATGACTGGCGCACCCTGGTGGGCGTGGTTCGCCAACAGGCCGAGAACGACACGCGGCTCGCTTACGAGGCGGCCAAGAAGCTGCAGACCGAGATGCCCGCGGGCGCGACACACGCCGACCGGGCGCGCGTGCTCAACCTTCTGGCGCGCATCGAGACCTACATCGGCCTGACGTCGCTGGCTGCAGCGCATGCGCGGGAGGCCTTCGACATCGCCGTGCGCCATGACGACCGCATCGGCCAGGCGGAAGCGGACCTGAACGTGGCGCTCAACTCCATCAACCAGGGCAAGCTGGAAGAACTGGTGCGCGCCACGCAGCACAGCGTCCAGATCCTCGAGGGCGTGGACCGCCCCGATCTGTTGGGCGAGGCCATGATGCGCACGACGGTGATGTATCGCCGGTTCGACCAGCTGGACGAGTCGGTGTCGGTGGCCGTGAGGGCCATGCAGATCGCGCGGCGCAGTGGGCATCCCGTGGCGCGCGCCTATGCGCATCAGGCCATGGCCTTGGCGTTCGACCTCAGCCATCGCGCGGAAGAGTCGCGCGAGAACTATCAGCAGATGCGCGCCGCGGCGCGTGCCGCGCAGTCGAAGCTGATGGAGGGTTTAGCGGTGACAGGGCTGGCCAACGCCGAGATCAAGGCCGGCAACTTTGGGCAGGCGGAGCAGCTTTTCCGCGAATCTCTGGCGATCTATCGGGAGGTAGGCGCCCATTTCGCCGAATGCTTCGGCCTGGCCGGTTTGGCGGATCTGAAGCGCAAGCAGGGGCAGCATGCCGATGCGTTGGCGATACTGGACGAAGAGATGGGAATCCTTGCCAGGTATCCCAATGGCATCGCGCAATGGTTCGTGCTGAATGGCCGAAGCACGATCCTGCAGGAGATGGGCGATTTCGCCAACGCGCGTATGCAGGCCGAGCTCGGTTATGCGATCGCAAAGGGCCTGGGGCAGGCTCTTTACATGAGCGGCAGCGCGTCGCGCCTGGCAGCGGTGGCCGCTGCAGCCGGGGACCACCGGCGCGCCTACGAGCTCACGATGGAGGCGAACGAATTGACCGCTCGCGTGACACGAGAGCGCGCGGGGCAGCGGCTGATCGACCTGGTGAACCGGTACGAGAGGGAGAGCAAGGAGCGGGAGTTCGAGGAGCTCACGCGCCGCGCCGAGGGACAGGCCGCGCGGCAGCGTTGGCTCCTGACCATGCTGGCGGCGGCGGTGCTGCTGCTGGCCGGCACGGCACTGTTCATTTACCGGCTGCGGATGTCGCACCGCCAGTTGGAGCACCTCAACGAGCAGCTCAGGCGGTCGGAGACGGACATCCGGGCCTTGAACGCGACGCTGGAGCAGCGGGTGCAGTCGCGCACGGCCGAGCTGCGCCAGCAGGCGCGTTACCTGCGCACGCTGATCGACATGCTGCCGATGTGGGCCTGGCTCAAGGACACGGGCAGCCGCTACCTGGCGGCGAACCAGGCGACCGCGCGGGCCTGCGGTACTGAGGTGGACCTCATGGTGGGCCGCACGGATGCGCAGCTGTGGCCTGCGGCGCAGGCCGAGCACTACGTGCGCGAAGACGAGCAGATCATGGCTTCGGGGCGCGGTACCACGGTGGAGGAGCAGATCGTAGTGGGCGGCCAGCAGGTCTGGATGGAGAGCTACAAGGCGCCGGTGATCGATGAGGATGGCACGGTGCTGGGCACGGTGGGCGTGTCGCGCGACATCAACGACCGCAAGGCGGCGGAAGTCGCGCGCGAGGCGGCGCTGGCGGAAGCCCGGCAACTGGCCCGGCAGCGCAGCGACTTTCTTGCGCAGATGAGCCACGAGCTGCGCACGCCGCTGAACGGCATCCTGGGCTTCGCGCAGATCCTGCAGCGCGACAAACCGCTCACCGAACGCCAGGGCAGGGGACTGCGCATCATCGAGGAAAGCGGCCAGCACCTGCTCACGCTCATCAACGACGTGCTGGACCTGGCGCGCATCGATGCCGCCAAGCTGGAGCTGTATCCCACGGAGATCGCTCTGCCGGGCTTCCTGCAGATGGTCTCCGACATCGTGCGCGTGAAGGCGGAAGAGAAGAACCTTCTGTTCGAGTATGGGCCGTCGCCGGGTCTGCCGACCACCGTGCAGGTGGATGAGCGCCGGCTGCGGCAGGTGTTGCTCAACCTGCTGTCCAACGCGATCAAGTTCACCGACACCGGGTTGGTGCGCCTGGTGGTGCAGGCTTTGGAGCCAGCACCAGACGCGCACGCCCAGGGCGTCCGCAAGACGGCGCGGCTGCGCTTCGAGGTGCACGACACAGGCATCGGCATGGATGAAACGCAGCAGGTGCGGCTGTTCCAGCCTTTCGAGCAGCTGGCCGGGGCGTCGCGCCGCGACAGCGGGGCCGGGCTGGGGCTGGCGATCAGCCTCCAGCTGGTGCGGCTCATGGGCGGGGACATCCTGGTGCGCAGCCGCATGGGTCGCGGCAGTACGTTCTCCTTCGAGCTCGACATGCCTGCGTCCTGGAGCGAGGCCGCCGGTTCGCCGCGTCGCGGCGAGCCCATCGGCTACGACGGGCACCGCCGCAAGGTGCTGATTGCCGACGATGTGGCCCCCAACCGCGCCATGCTGACCGATGCGCTGTCGATGCTGGGCTTCGAGGTGCTGGAGGCGGCCGACGGGCAGGAAGCGGTCGACATGGCTGCTAGCACGAACCCCGAGCTCGTGATCATGGACCTCGCCATGCCGGTGATGGACGGCATCGAGGCTACGCGGCGAATACGGTGGCTTCCCGGCCTGGCGCACGTGCAGGTCATCGCCACATCGGCCAGCGCCACGCCGGAGATGGAAGCGCGCAGCCGGTCGGCAGGGGCGAGCGCGTTCATCGCCAAGCCCATCGAGCAGGCGGCGCTGCTGAAGGCAATCGAAGCGCTGCTCGGGCTCGTCTGGGTCTACGAGGAGCCATTGGCGGAAACGGCACCCGGCCCGGTACACGAGGACCCACTCGTGTCGCCGCCGCCCGAGGAGATGGCGGTGCTGCGCCAGCTGGCCAGGACGGGCAACATGCGCACCATCCGCGACAGGGCGGAACACCTCAAGGCACTGCATCCGCGCTACGCCGCGTTCGCCGCCCGCCTGGAGCGGCTGGCCGAGGGGTATCAGTCCCGGGCCATCGCCGTGCTCGTGGAGATGCACAGCACGGAGCGCGATACGCAATGAGACGACTCGTCGCGCTGCAGCGTGTGCTCTTGCTGGGCCTGGCGCTGATCGTCGGCAGCGCGGCCTGGGGTACGGAGATTGCGGCCTGGCGCACGAGAGCCGGCGAAGTCCGCCTGCTGGCGGAGAACGACACCCGTCTCGCGTACGAGGCGGCCAAGAAGCTGCAGGCCGAGATGCCCGCGAACGCGACACCCGCGGACCGGTCGCGCGCGCTCAACCTCCTGGCGCGCATCGAGACCTACATCGGCCTGACCTCTTTGGCCTCGGCGCATGCCAAGGAGGCGTTCGCGCTGGCCGTGCTTCACAGCGATCGCATCGGCCAGGCGGAAGCCGACCTGAATATCGTGCTGAACTCCGTGAACGAGGGCAAGCTGGATGACATGGTTCGTGCCACGCAGCACAGCATTCAGGTTCTGGAAGGCGTGGACCGCCCCGACCTGCTCGGAGAGGCGATGAACCGGGCCGCCGTGATGTTCCGACGTTTCGACCAACTCGACGAGTCGGCGTCGGTGGCGGTAAGGGCCATACAAATCGCCAGGCGCAGCGGAAATGCCATAGCTCGCGCCTACGCGCACCAAGCGATGGCACACGCATTCGACCTTAGCTACCGACCCGAAGAGGCGCGCGAGAACTTCCACCAGATGATCCTTGCGGCGCGGGAGGCGAGATCCAGGCTGCTGGAGGGCTACGCCACGAGCGGACTCGGCAACGTCGAGGTGAGGGTCGGCAATTACGCGATGGGGGAACGGCTTTTCGGCGAGGCAATTTCGATCTACCGGGACGTCGGTGCCAATTTCGCACAGGCCTTCGTGCTCCACGGCTGGGCCGATCTGAAGCAGCGGCAGGGCCGGTATGCCGAAGCCTTGAGCCTGATTAACGACGCGATGGCCCTCTATGACAAGTACCCCAATCCAATCGGCAAATGGTTCTTGCTGACGAGCAAGAGCGCGACCCTGCAGGCCATGGGCGATCTGGCCCATGCGCACTCTCAGGCAGAACAGGCTCATGCGATCGCGAAGGAGCTGGGGCAAGCTCTTTACCTGAGTGGGAGCGCCTCGCGCCTCGCGTCCGTGGTGGCGGCGGCCGGGGACTACCGCCGGGCCTACGAGCTGACGATGGAGGCGAACGAGATGACCGCCCGCGTGACGCGAGAGCGCGCGGGGCAGCGGCTGATCGACCTGGTGAACCGGTACGAGAGGGAGAGCAAGGAGCGGGAGTTCGAGGAGCTCACGCGCCGCGCCGAGGGACAGGCCGCGCGGCAGCGTTGGCTCCTGACCATGCTGGCGGCGGCGGTGCTGCTGCTGGCCGGCACGGCACTGTTCATTTACCGGCTGCGGATGTCGCACCGCCAGTTGGAGCACCTCAACGAGCAGCTCAGGCGGTCGGAGACGGACATCCGGGCCTTGAACGCGACGCTGGAGCAGCGGGTGCAGTCGCGCACGGCCGAGCTGCGCCAGCAGGCGCGTTACCTGCGCACGCTGATCGACATGCTGCCGATGTGGGCCTGGCTCAAGGACACGGGCAGCCGCTACCTGGCGGCGAACCAGGCGACCGCGCGGGCCTGCGGTACTGAGGTGGACCTCATGGTGGGCCGCACGGATGCGCAGCTGTGGCCTGCGGCGCAGGCCGAGCACTACGTGCGCGAAGACGAGCAGATCATGGCCTCGGTGCGCGGCACCACGGTGGAGGAGCAGATCACCGTGGACGGCCAGCATGTCTGGATGGAGAGCTACAAGGCGCCGGTGATCGACGAGGACGGCACGGTGCTGGGCACGGTGGGCGTGTCACGCGACATCAGCGACCGCAAGGCGGCCGATGCCGCCCGCGAGGCGGCGCTCGCGGAGGCCCGCCGGCTGGCGAGGCAGCGCAGCGACTTTCTTGCGCAGATGAGCCATGAGCTGCGCACGCCGCTGAACGGCATCCTGGGTTTCGCGCAGATCCTGCAGCGCGACAAACCGCTCACCGAACGCCAGGGCAGGGGACTGCGCATCATTGAGGAAAGCGGCCAGCACTTGCTCACGCTCATCAACGACGTGCTGGACCTGGCGCGCATCGATGCAGCCAAGCTGGAGCTGCACCCCACGGAGATCGGTCTGCCTGGCTTCCTGCGAGGCGTGTCGGACATCGTGTGCCTGAAGGCGGAGGAGAAGGGTCTGTTGTTCGAGTACCGGCCGGCGCCGGGGCTGCCCAGCACCGTGCGGGCCGATGAACGGCGCTTGCGACAGGTGCTCCTGAACCTGCTGTCCAACGCGATCAAGTTCACCGACAGCGGACACGTGCGGCTGCAGGTTGCGGCCACAGCTGCGGCACCTGGTACGGACGATGGTTTGCACGCGAGCGCTCGGTTGCGCTTCGAGGTGCAGGACACGGGCATCGGCATGGATGAGGCCCAGCGCGCGCGCCTGTTCGAGCCATTCGAGCAACTGGCCGGAGCCGCGCGCCGCGAAAGCGGTGCCGGGCTGGGGTTGGCCATCAGCCGGCAGCTGGTGCGGCTGATGGGCGGTGACATCCAGGTGCACAGCGAGCCTGGGCAGGGCAGCACGTTTTCCTTCGACCTCGACATGCTGGCTGCCTGGGGCGAGGCCCCCGGGGCTCCGAGGCGCGGCCAGCCGATCGGCTACGAAGGGCACCGTCGCAAGGTGCTCATCGTCGACGATGTGGCACCGAACCGCACGATGCTGAGCGATGCGCTGTCGATACTCGGCTTCGACGTGTTCTGTGCGGCCGACGGGCGGGAAGGAGTCGAGATCGCGGCGCAGAGGCAGCCCGGGCTGGTGGTTATGGACCTCGCGATGCCGGGGATGGAAGGGTTCGAGGCGACGAGGCGAATCCGCGGCATGGTGGGCCTGGACCAGGTGCCGATCATCGCCACGTCGGCCAGCGCCACGCCGGAGATGGAGGCGCGCAGCCGCAGCGCGGGAGCGGACACCTTCATCGGCAAACCCATCGACCAGACTGTGCTGCTCGAAGCCATCGGAACACTGCTCAACCTGAAGTGGATGTACGAGGAACCGGTCGCTGCAGACGCTGCAGGAAGCCCGGCTCAGGAAGAGGAGCTCATGCCCCCGCCGCCCGAAGAAATGGCGGTGCTGCGCCAGCTGGCGAAGACTGGCCACATGAGGGCCATCCGCGAGTGGGCGGACCACCTCAAGGCGCTGGATCCCCGCTACATCCCCTTCGCAAACCGGCTCGCGCGCCTGGCCGACGGCTACCAGTCGCGGGCCATTGCCGCGCTCGTGGAGACGCACGGCGCGCCACGCGGCGAGACCTCCGTGTCCGTTGCGGACTCGCAGGTTGCCGAGGGGACGGCCTTGCTCGACCACGGTCGATCCGGTGACTGACCACGTTCGACGCTCGGTGTCGAAATACATGACATGCCGCGCATCGGGCGGATCGATCCGCACAGATCGACACGCAAGTAGGCGTTTCATCTGCAGGGTTGTGTTTCCATGGTCACACTGCCATGGGCCGGAGACGGCGAGGCCGCACAAGGCGGGCAAGCACGACGAGTCCATGAAGGGCCCTGGATGAAGCGAAGAAGATCCTGGGCATCTGAGAAGGTGTGGAGCGAATCCGACATACCGGCTCATCCCACCGAAACGCCTGCGGACACGCCGGATTCATTCACACCTCTGAGACCTCCCGCCTGCGCCGCGAGGGTCGGTGTCTCGCGGCGCGAAAGGGCATGCTGCCAACACCGGCATCCCTCGTTCGATTTGTGACCGTCCGCGCGGCCGTGATACGGTGAATCGCATCAGCCCCGCCTGGGCGATGTACCGCGCACCGGAGCCGATGCTCGCGTCGGTCACCGGAGCTGCACAACGAAGGGATGGCCGCGGTCGTGTTGAGCGAGCAAGACATCTACCTTTTCCGCGAGGGCACCCACTCGCACCTTTTCGAGCACCTGGGATGCCATCCCGCGGGCGACGGTGCGCGCTTCGCCGTGTGGGCCCCGGGCGCGAAGGCCGTCTCGGTGATCGGCGAATGGAACGCCTGGGATCCGGGCGCCACGCCGCTGCAGCCGCGCTGGGATGCCAGCGGCATCTGGGAAGGTCACGCCAGCGGCGCTCAGCGCGGCCATGCCTACAAGTACCGTGTGCTCGCGGCCGACGGCCACCCGATGGACAAGGCCGACCCCTACGCGTTCTATGCGGAACTGCCGCCAGCCACCGGCTCGCGCGTGTGGTCGCTGGAGTACGAGTGGGGCGACGAACAGTGGATGACCACGCGGCGCACGAAGAACGCGCTCGATGCCCCGGTCTCCATCTACGAGATGCACGCCGGCTCCTGGCGGCGGCGCAACGGCGAGTTCCCGGGGTGGCGCGAGCTGGCGCCGGCGCTGTGCGACTACCTGCGCGAGACGGGCTTCACGCACGTGGAGCTGATGCCGGTGACCGAGCATCCGTTCTACGGTTCCTGGGGCTACCAGACCACGGGCTACTTCGCGCCCACCGCGCGCTACGGCACGCCGCAGGACTTCATGTACTTCGTGGACACGCTCCACCGCGAGGGCTACGGCGTGCTGCTGGACTGGGTGCCTTCGCACTTTCCGGACGACCCGCACGGGCTGTACGAATTCGACGGCACGCACCTGTACGAGCACGCCGACCCGAGGCAGGGCTTCCACCCCGAGTGGCACTCGATGATCTTCAACTATGGCCGGCACGAGGTGCGCAGCTTCCTCGTCTCGTCGGCCATGTTCTGGCTCGACAAGTACCACGTGGACGGGCTGCGCGTGGATGCCGTGGCCTCCATGCTGTATCTGGACTACGCGCGCCAGCCCGGCCAGTGGATCCCCAACCGCGAGGGCGGCAAGGAGAACCTGGAGGCGATCGACTTCCTGCGCCGCATGAACGAATCGGTCTACCGCGAGCACCCGGACATCATGACCGTGGCCGAGGAATCGACCGCATGGCCCATGGTGTCGCGGCCCACGAGCATGGGCGGTCTGGGCTTCGGCATGAAATGGAACATGGGCTGGATGCACGACACGCTGTCCTTCATGAAGGAGGACCCGGTCCATCGCAGCTACCACCTCGACAAGCTCACTTTCTCGCTGGTGTATGCGTTCAACGAGAACTTCGTGCTGCCGCTGTCGCACGACGAGGTGGTGTACGGCAAGGGCTCGCTCATCGGCCGCATGCCGGGTGACGACTGGCAGAAGTTCGCCAACCTGCGCACGCTGCTGGGGCTGATGTGGATGCATCCCGGCAAGAAGCTGCTGTTCATGGGCGGCGAGTTCGGGCAGCGGCGCGAATGGGCGCATGAGGGCGAGCTCGACTGGGCCGAGGCCGAGGGCGAGCTCAACCGCGGGCTGCGCCGGCTGGTGAGCCAGCTCAACATGCTCCTGCGCAACGAGCCCGCGCTGCACGAGATCGACTTCAGCCCCGAGGGCTTCGAGTGGGTCGAGAACCGCGACGCCCACACCTCGGTGATCGCGTTCCTGCGCAAGCCCAGGCAGGGGCCGCCGCTGCTGGTGGTGTGCAACCTGACACCGGTGCCGCGGCAGAACTACCTGCTCGGCGTGCCGAGCAAGGGCCACTGGCGCGAACTGCTGAACACCGATTCACGCGACTACGGCGGCTCCGGCTGGGGCAACCTGGGCGGAGTGAACACGGCGCCCATCGGTTCGCATGGCCGGCGCCACACGCTGACGCTCACGCTGCCGCCGCTCGCGACCCTCGTATTCAAGCCCGAAGCCTGAAGCATGACCCTCGTCGCCCCGAAGAAGATCCGTGCCCGCAAGACCGTCGCTCCACCGAGCGAGACCGCCGACGACATGGGGCGCATGCGCGCGGTGGTCGATGCCGTGCTGCCTTGCGTGGATGGCGGTCGCTTCGCCGTCAAGCGCATCGCGGGCGAATCCCTGAGGGTGGAAGCTCACTGCTTCACCGACGGGCACGACGTGCTGCGCGTCATGCTGTGCTGGCGGGCCGAGGCCGAGACGGCATGGCGGGAAGTCGAGATGGTGCCCACGCACAACGACGTCTGGCACGCGGAGTTCACGCCCCCCGTGCCGGGCCGCTACTTCTACACCGTAACCGCGTGGGTCGACCACTTCCGCTCCTGGCGACACGAACTGCGCCGCCGCGTGGAGGCCGAGGACATCCGCGTGGCGGTGCTCGTGGGCTCGCAGTTGCTGGCCGAGTGTGCCGAACGTGCCAAGGGCCCGGACCAGAAGGCGCTCAAGGAGGCCGCGGCGCGCCTGCGACACGATGCCGATTCCCCGCTCGGCCCGGAGGTCCTGAAGGCCCTGGCGCTGGATGAATCGCTCGCCATCCTGGCCGACCGCTACCCCGACCGGCACCTGGCCGTCACCCACCCCGTGTCGCTGCCTCTATGGGCCGACCGCGAGCGCGCGCGCTACAGCACCTGGTACGAGATGTTCCCGCGCTCGGCCACGCGGGAGCCGGGGCGGCACGGCACCTTCCGCGACGTGGAGGCGAGGCTGCCCTATGTGGCCGAGCTGGGCTTCGACGTGCTTTATTTCCCGCCCATCCACCCCATCGGCCGAGAGCGGCGCAAGGGGCGCGACAACGCCCTGGTGGCCGAGCCGGGCGACGTAGGCAGCCCCTGGGCCATCGGCGCGGCGGAGGGCGGGCACAAGAGCATCCTGCCCGAGCTGGGCACCGCGGAGGACTTCTGCCGGCTGGTCGGCAAGGCGCGCGAGCTGGGCATCGAGATCGCGCTGGACATCGCCTTCCAGTGCGCGCCCGACCACCCCTACGTGAAGGAGCACCCGCAGTGGTTCCGCTGGCGGCCCGACGGCAGCGTGCAATACGCCGAGAACCCGCCCAAGAAGTACCAGGACATCTACCCCTTCAATTTCGAGACCGAGGACTGGCGGGGCCTGTGGGCCGAGCTCAAGAGCATCTTCGACCACTGGATCGGCGAGGGCGTGCGCATCTTCCGCGTGGACAACCCGCACACCAAGTCCTTCGCGTTCTGGGAGTGGTGCATCGGCGAGCTCAAGCGCGAGCACCCGGATCTCATCTTCCTTTCGGAGGCGTTCACCCGGCCGAAGGTGATGCATCGGCTCGCCAAGCTGGGCTACACCCAGTCCTACACCTACTTCACCTGGCGCAACACGCGCCAGGAGCTCATTGACTACTTCACCGAACTCACCCAGGGCCCGGGGCGCGAGTACTTCCGGCCCAACGCCTGGCCCAACACGCCCGACATCCTCAACGAGCACCTGCACTCGGGCCAGCGCTCGGTGTTCATGTCAAGGCTGGTGCTGGCCGCCACGCTGGCCGCGAACTACGGCATTTATGGTCCGGCCTACGAGCTGCTGGAGCACCGGCCGCGCTCGGCGGGCAGCGAGGAGTACCTGCAATCCGAGAAGTACCAGTTGCGCACCTGGGACCTGGACCATCCCGACAGCCTGCGCGACTTCATCGGCCGAGTGAACCGCATCCGGCGCGAGAACCCGGCGCTGCAGTCCGACTGGAGCCTTGTCTTCTTCCCCTGCGACAACGACCAGCTGATCGCGTACGCCAAGCGCAGCGAGGGCGGCGGCAACGTGATCGTGACGGTGGTGAACCTCGACCCGACGCATGTGCAGTCGGGCTGGCTGCAACTCGATGCCGCCGTGCTGGGCATCGACGAGGAGCGCGAGTACGAGGTGCACGACCTGCTGTCGGACCAGCGCTTCCTGTGGCATGGCACGCGCAACTTCGTGATGCTCGATCCGCTTCGCGTGCCGGCGCACGTGTTCCGGCTGCGGCAGCGCCTGCGCAGGGAACAGGACTTCGATTACTACCAGTAGAAACCACACCGAGCGCGCTCCATGAACGCACCACGAACCCCGCACCTCGAAGAAGCAGAACAAGGCGCCACCGTGGCGATGGACGACGCGGCGCTCTGGTACAAGGACGCGGTCATCTACCAGCTCAACGTCAAGGCCTTCTTCGACTCCAACGACGACGGCATCGGCGACTTCAAGGGCGTGGCCGCCAAGCTGGACTACGTGAAGGACCTGGGCGTGAACACCATCTGGTTCATGCCCTTCTACCCCTCGCCGCTGCGCGACGACGGCTACGACATCGCGAACTACGACGAGGTCAACGCGCAGTACGGCACGCTGGAAGATTTCAAGCTGATGCTGCACGAGGCGCATCGTCGCGACCTCAAGGTGATCACCGAGCTGGTCATCAACCACACCTCAGACCAGCACCCGTGGTTCCAGCGCGCGCGCCGCGCGCCGCCGGGCTCGCCCGAGCGCGACTTCTACGTGTGGAGCGACACCGACCAGAAGTACAAGGGCACGCGCATCATCTTCACCGACACCGAGACCTCGAACTGGACCTACGACCCGGTGGCCAAGGCCTACTTCTGGCACCGCTTCTTCAGCCACCAGCCCGACCTCAACTTCGACAACCCCATGGTGCTGGAATCGATCTTCCGCATCATGCGTTTCTGGCTGGACCTGGGCGTGGACGGGTTCCGGCTCGATGCCATTCCGTATTTGGTGGAACGCGAGGGCACCAACAACGAGAACCTGCCCGAGACGCACGCCATCATCAAGCAGCTGCGCGCGGCCATCGACGCCAGCTACCCCAACCGGTTCCTGCTGGCCGAAGCCAACCAGTGGCCCGAGGACGTGCACGACTATTTCGGCGAGGGCGACGAATGCCACGCGGCCTATCACTTCCCGCTAATGCCGCGCATCTACATGGCCATCGCCCAGGAAGACCGCTTCCCGGTGGTCGAGATCATGCAGCAGACCCCGGAGATCCCCGAGAACTGCCAGTGGGCGATCTTCCTGCGCAACCACGACGAGCTCACGCTGGAGATGGTGACCAGCAAGGAGCGCGACTACATGTACAACACCTACGCGGCCGATCCGCGTGCGCGCATCAACCTCGGCATCCGCAGGCGGCTGGCGCCCCTGATGGAGAACGACATGGACCGCATCAAGCTGATGAACAGCCTGCTGCTGTCCATGCCCGGCTCGCCCATCATCTATTACGGCGACGAGATCGGCATGGGCGACAACGTGTTCATCGGCGACCGCAACGGCGTGCGCACGCCGATGCAATGGAGCCCCGACCGCAACGCCGGCTTCTCGCGCGCCGACCCGCAGCGGCTGTACCTGCCGCCCATCATGGATGCGATCTACGGCTACGAGGCGGTCAACGTGGAGGCGCAGCTGCGCGAGCCCTCGTCGCTGCTGCACTGGATGCGCCGCATGCTGGCCGTGCGCAAGACCAGCAAGGCCTTCGGCCGCGGTCAGCTGAGTTTTTTGCGGCCGGGCAACCGCAAGGTGCTGGTCTACCTGCGCGAGTACGGCGAGGACTCCATCCTGTGCGTGGTCAACCTTTCGCGCAGCGCGCAGCCGGTGGAGCTGGACCTGTCGCGGTTCCGCGGCCGCGTGCCGGTGGAGATGCTGGGCCGCACGCACTTCCCGCCCATCGGCGACCTGCCCTACCTGCTCACGCTGCCGGCGCATGCCTTCTACTGGTTCCGGCTCGCCACGGACGTGGACGTGCCGCACTGGCACCAGGAGTACCTGCACGCCGAGGACCGGCCGGTGCTCGTGTTGTTCGACGGCTGGAACAGCCTGTTCCGCGACCACGTGGTGCCGTGGCGCATCGGCATGGCGGTGAAGACGCGGCAGCAGTTCGAGACGGACACGCTGCCGCGCTACATCGAGGCGCAGCGCTGGTATGCCTCGAAGGGCACGCAGGTGCGGCGGGCGAGGCTCTCCGACCACCTGATGTGGGAAGACGATGGCGACACCTGGCTCATCGCCCTGCTCGACCTAGAAGGCCCCGAGGAGCCGGCCCGCTACTTCGTGGCGCTGGCGATGGCCTGGGAAGAGCAGCAGGAGGAGCGGGCGCGCAACCTCGCGGGCACCGCCGTGGCGCGGGTTCGGCAGCAGTCGAACATCGGCGTGATGGGCGATGCGTTCGCGGACGAGCCGTTCTGCCGCGTGCTGCTGCGCGCCATCGCCCAGCAGCGCGAGCTGCCCACGGCGCAAGGCACGCTGCGCTTCCGGCCGACGGCCGCGTACGCCGGGCTGGCCGGCGATGACCTCGAATCCGTGCCCGTGAGCCGGCCCAAGGCCATGAGCAGCAACACGCTGGTCACCTTCGACGAACGGCTGTTCCTCAAGGGCTACCGGCGCCTGCGCCCGGGCGTGAACCCGGAGGTGGAGATCGGCCGCTTCCTCACGGAGGTGGCCCGCTTCGAACACTGCGTGCCGCTGGCCGGCGTGCTCGAGCACATCGCCGCGGACGGGACGCTGACCACCTTGGGGGTGTTGCAGGCCTACGTGCCGAATCAGGGCGACGGCTGGGATTACACGCGCGACTATCTCGCGCGCTACCTGGAGGACCGCCGGCACACCGTGGAGCCGCCGCCGACGGACGTGCATGGCGGCTACCTCGATCTCGTTCGCCGGCTGGGCCAGCGCACGGCCGGGCTGCACCTGGCCTTCGCCGCCGGGCGGGGCGACCCCGCGTTCGAGCCTCAGCCGCTCACGGCGGCCGACCTCGCGCAGGAGTGCCGCCGCATCCACGACGAAGCACACGCGACGCTGGAACATCTGCAGGCCGCCATGGAACGTATGGGCAGTGCCGCGCCCCCGGAGGCGGGGGCCGTGCTCGCGCTGCGCGAGCAGATCGCCCGGCGCATCGAGGATCTCGCGACGCCGGTGTCGGGGGTGCTGAAGACCCGCCTGCACGGCGACTATCACCTGGGCCAGGTGCTGGTGTCGCGCAACGACTTCGTCATCATCGACTTCGAGGGCGAGCCGGGGCGCAGCTTCGAGGAACGCCGTTTGCTGCAATCGCCGCTGCGCGACGTGGCCGGCATGCTGCGTTCGTTCGGCTATGCCAGCGCCAATGCACTGCGCAGCCTCACCCTGGGCGACGAGGAAGCGGCGGCGCTGGCGCCGCTCACGCTCGAATGGGAGCAGCAGGCACGCGAGGCGTTCCTGCGTGCCTACGACAAGCATGCCGGTGGACACGGTTTGTACGAGACGCTGCAGCCCGGCCGCGGACTGCTCGGTTTGTACGAGCTGCAGAAGGCGCTGTATGAGCTGCGCTATGAACTGGACAATCGGCCCGACTGGGTGCGCATCCCGCTGCAGGGCATCCTGCGCCTGATGCGCCCTTGAGGACCGTGTGGCGGTACGAGAGGGGAAGCACCCATGGACAGAGTCGACATGATGATCGAGCCCGCGAGGGCCTTCCTGCACGAGCTGGGCGCCTTCCTGCCGAGGCTGGGGCTCGCGCTCCTGATCCTGCTGGCGGGCTTCCTCATCGCCAAGGCCGCGCGATTCGCCATCGAGAAGGGCCTGCGCGCCGTCAACTTCCACATCGTCACGCAGCGCTCCGGCATGGACGGCTTCCTGCAGCGCGGCGGCGCCGACGTCGACACCACGCGGCTGTTCGGCGTGCTGGTGTACTGGGTGGTGATCCTGGCCGCGCTCATCGTCGCCTTCAACGGGCTGGGGCTGACCTACGTGACCGAGCTGCTGGGCCGCGTGATGGTGTTCGTGCCGCGCGTGGTGGTGGCGCTGCTCATCCTGGCCTTCGGCACCTACTTCGCGCGCTTCGTGGGCCAGGCGGTGGTCACCTACTGCCGCGGCATCGGCGTGCGCGATGCCGACGCATTGGGGCGCATGGCGCGCTACGCCATCCTGGTGTTCGTGGTGATGATCTCGCTCGACGAGCTGAACATCGGCGGCGCCTTCCTCGCCAACGCCTTCCTCATCGTGCTGGCGGGCCTGGTTCTGGCCATGGCGCTGGCCTTCGGCCTGGGCGGGCGAGATTGGGCCGCGGCCCGGCTCGAAAGCTGGTGGCCCACCCTGAGGGCCGACGACGAACCGCTGGCCGCCGTGCATCGCGCGGAGACCTCCGCGGCCGTGACCACGACCAAGAGCACGGCACGCAGCCCCAGGCTGCGCCAGTAGGCTGTTGACTCGGGTCGGCAGCCCTGGTCCGCCGGACACCGAACGGTGATCCGCCCGCCGCCCATCACCGCCGTCTGGCCCGGGAGGGCCTATCCGCTGGGCGCCACCTGGGACGGCGAGGGCGTCAACTTCGCGCTGTTTTCAGAGCATGCGCAGGCCGTGGAACTTGCGCTGTTCGACCCGAGCGGCCGGCGCGAGGTCAACCGCATCCGCCTGCGCGAGCGCACCGATGGCGTGTGGCACTGCTACCTGCCCGAAGCCCGCCCCGGGCTGGCCTACGGCTATTACGTGCGAGGCCCGTACAACCCCGAGGAAGGGCATCGCTTCAACCACCACAAGCTCCTGGTCGATCCCTACGCGCGCGACTTCGTGGGCCGCCTGCGCTGGAACGACTCGCTGTACGGCTACACCCCCGGCCACCGCAAGGACGACCTGAGCTTCGATCGCCGCGACAGCGCCGCCTTCATGCCCAAGTGCCGCGTGCTCGAAGCCGCGTTCACCTGGGGCGACGACCGCAGGCCCGACATCCCGTGGACCGACATGGTGATCTACGAGATGCACGTGAAGGGCTACACCATGCGACACCCCGAGGTGCCGGACGCCTGGCGCGGCACCTACGCCGCGCTGGCCGCGGCGCCGGTCATCAACAATCTCAAGCGGCTCGGCGTGACCACGCTGGAGCTGATGCCCATCCACGCGCACATCGACGACCGCTTCCTCGTGGAGCGCGGCCTCGTCAACTACTGGGGCTACAACACGCTGGGCTTCTTCGCGCCCGAGCTGCGCTACTCGGCGTCCGACAAGGTCAAGGAGTTCAAGACCATGGTGCGCACGCTGCACTCGGCGGGCATCGAGGTGATCCTCGACGTGGTCTACAACCACACCTGCGAAGGCCACCAGCTCGGCCCCACGCTCTCGATGCGCGGCATCGACAACGCTTCGTACTACATGCTGGGCGAGCAGCGGCGCTACTACGCCGACTACACCGGCTGTGGCAACACGCTCAACCTGGAGCACCCGCGCGTGCTGCAGCTGGTGCTGGACTCGCTGCGCTACTGGGTGGAGGAGATGCACGTCGACGGCTTCCGCTTCGATCTCGCCTCGGCGCTGGCGCGCGAGGGCGGCGTGGTGGCGCACTGGGGCGGGTTCTTCGACGTCATCCGGCAGGACCCGGTGCTCAACCGCGTGAAGCTCATCGCCGAGCCCTGGGACCTGGGCTGGGGTGGCTACCAGGTGGGCAACTTCCCGCCGGGCTGGGGCGAATGGAACGACCGCTACCGCGACGGCATGCGCTCGTACTGGAAGGGCGATGGCGGGGTGATCGGCGAGTTCGCGCGCCGGCTCACGGGCTCGTCGGACCTGTACGGCCGCTCGGGAAAGAAGCCGCACGCGAGCATCAATTTCATTACCGCGCACGACGGCTACACGCTGCATGACCTAGTGTCCTATCAGGAGAAGCACAACGAGGCCAACGGCGAGGACAACCGCGACGGCAACAACGACAACCGTTCCTGGAATTGCGGCGCGGAAGGGCCCACGGACGACCCGGAGATCAACGCGCTGCGCGAGCGGCAGAAGCGCAACTTCCTGGCCACGCTGCTGCTGTCGCAGGGCGTGCCCATGATCGTGGCGGGCGACGAGTTCGGCCGCACGCAAGGCGGTAACAACAACGCCTACTGTCAGGACAACGAGACGAGCTGGGTCGACTGGACGCTCACGCCCGAGCGCGAGGCGCTGCTGCGATTCGTGCGGCAGGTGATCCGGCTGCGGCGCGAGCACCCCACGTTCCGGCGCCGCGACTTCTTCGATGGCCGCCCGCTCTTCGGCGGCCAGCTCAAGGACGTGCTGTGGCTCAAGCCCGACGGCAGCGAGATGACCCCCGAGGAGTGGGAGCACGCCCACGCGCGGCGGCTCGGCATGTACCTTGCCGGAGCAGCCATTGACGATGTCGGCCGTCGCGGGAGGCCGATCTACGACGATGACTTTCTCATCATGTTCAACGCCGACAACGAGGACGTGCCGTACACGATCCCGGAGATCCCCGGCGAGCCCTGGCGGCCGGTGCTTGACACCTGCGAGCCCGAGGGGGTGGCGCCGCGCGAGTTGCGACCCGGCGAGGCGTACGACGTGCGCTGCCACTCCCTG
Organism: uncultured Burkholderiales bacterium; assembly: GCA_966248995.1. Taxonomy (GTDB): domain Bacteria; phylum Pseudomonadota; class Gammaproteobacteria; order Burkholderiales; family Burkholderiaceae_C; genus Albitalea. The sequence continues at coordinate 89,014 of CBINBY010000002.1, forward strand.
GTGGTGTTGGCGCGGCCGATGGTGAAGGTCAGCAGGTAGGTACAGCAGGTAGCTACAACAGGGAGGATGCCCATGAAGCGCAGCCACCCCATGCCTTTCGGCGCCGCACTCTTGCAGGAGGGCGGCGTGCGCTTCCGTCTGTGGGCGCCGGGCGCCGCATCGATGACGCTGCGTCTGCACGAGCCGGGCGGCCTGCACGAGCAGGCGATGCGGCGCAGCGGCGATGGCTGGCATGAATGCGTCGTTCGCGAGGCGAGCGCCGGCACCCGCTATGCCTACGTCACGCCCCAGGGCCTGGCCGTGCCCGACCCGGCTTCGCGCTTCAACCCCGACGACGTGCACGCAGCCAGCCAGGTGGTGGACCCGCACGCTTACGAATGGCACGACGACTCGTGGACCGGACGCCCCTGGGACGAAGCGGTGATCTACGAGCTGCACGTCGGCACGTACACCCCGCCGGGCACCTACTCCGCCGCCATGGAGCGGCTGGGCGAACTCGCGGCGCTGGGCATCACGGCCATCGAGCTCATGCCCGTGGCCGACTTCCCCGGCCGCCGCGGCTGGGGCTACGACGGCGTGCTGCTCTTCGCGCCCGAAGCGGCCTACGGCACGCCCGACGATTTGAAGCGCTTCATCGAGGCGGCGCACGGCCACGGCCTCATGGTGCTGCTGGATGTCGTCTACAACCACTTCGGTCCCGAGGGCAACTACCTGCACGCGTACTGCCCCGAGTTCTTCAACCCTGCGCACCAGACGCCCTGGGGCGCGGCGATCAACTTCGATGGCAACCGCTCCCGCACGGTGCGCGACTTCTTCGTGCACAACGCGCTGTACTGGGTGGAGGAGTTCCACCTCGACGGACTGCGCATGGACGCGGTGCATGCCATTCGCGACGACTCGTCCACGCACATCTGCTGCGAGATCGCCGAGGCGCTGGCCCAGGGCCCGGGCCGCGAACGCCATGTGCATCTCGTGCTGGAGAACGACGCCAACGAGTCGCGTTTCCTGGCGCGCGAGGCGTCGGGCCGCGCGTGCCATGCGGTGGCGCAATGGAACGACGACCTGCACCACGCCGCGCACGTGCTGGCCACGGGGGAGGGCGACGGCTACTACGCTGACTACGCCGATGCGCCCATCGCGCACCTCGGCCGTGCGCTGGCGGAAGGCTTTGCGTACCAGGGCGAGCCCTCGCTCTTTCGGGGAGGCGAGCGCCGCGGCGAGCCGAGCGCCCACCTGCCCGGCACCGCCTTCGTGTCCTTCCTGCAGAACCACGATCAGATTGGCAATCGCGCCTTCGGCGAACGCATCGACGCGCTGGCCCCATGGCCCGAGCGGATCGAGGCCCTGCTGGCCTGCCTGCTGCTGTCGCCGCATGTGCCCATGCTGTTCATGGGCGAGGAGCACGCGGCTTCCACGCCTTTCCTCTACTTCTGCGATTTCGGGCCTGACCTTGCCGCTGCGGTGTCGCAGGGGCGACGCGAGGAGTTCAAGCGCTTCGCGGCCTTTCACCACGAGTCGGCGCGTGCGCGCATTCCCGATCCCAACGACGAGGCCACATTTCATGCGAGCGTGCTGCAGTGGCACGAGCGCGAACATCTGCCGCATGCGCAACGGCTGGCGCTGGTGCGCGAGCTGCTCGCTGCACGACGACTGTGGCTGGTGCCGCGGCTGTCGGGCCTGCGCAAGGGCGGGCGACATCAAGTAGAAGGCGGGCTGCTGCGAGTGCAGTGGGCCCTGGGCGCGGGGGGCATCTGGCACCTCGAGGCGCACTTCGGCGCCGCGGCCACGACCACGCCTGGACCCGCGGGCACCGTGGTCTACGAGCACCGTGCGGAGGGCGATCGGCTGATGCCCGACGGCGTTCGGGTCACGCTGGAGCCGGTGCATGGCTGAACGCGGCTCGGTGCTTGCGCGCTGGTGCGAGCGCGCCGGCATCGCGCTCGACTACCACGACATCTGGGGCCACCGGCACGAAGTGCCCGACAGCGGGCTGGAAGCGCTGCTGGCCGAGTTCGGCCGTTCGGCGCACGACGCCGAGGCGCTGGCCGAGGCCGAACGCAACGATTGGCGCCAGCCGCTGCCGCCGGTGGTGGCGCTCACGGCCGGCACGCCGCGCTTCGAGCTCGTGGTGCGCTTGCCCCGCAGGGAGGAGGCCCTGCGGTGGGTGGTGCGCGAGGAGGGCGGGGCGGTGCACCGGGGCGCCGTCGACCGCATGGGCTGTGCCGTGCTCTCGCATGCGGAGGTCGACGGCCGTGCCATGCAGGCGCTGCGCCTGCCGATCGAGCTGTCGCTGCCTGCGGGCTACCACCGTTTCTCGCTGGACGAACCGGCCCAGGAGGGCGAGCCCACCTTGCTCGTGGCCGCCCCCGCGCACTGCTACCGCCCGCCTGCGTTGCAGGCCGAGGGCCGGGTGTGGGGCCCGGCGCTGCAGCTGTATGCCCTGCGCTCGGAGCGCAACTGGGGCATGGGCGACTTCACCGACCTCGCGACCGCTGCCGAGCTCTTCGGCGACCGGGGGGCCGGCCTCGTGGGGCTGAACCCGCTGCATGCGCTCTTCCCGCACAACCCGTACCACATCAGCCCCTACAGCCCCTCGTCGCGCTCGCAGCTCAACGTGATGTACCTCGATGTCGAGGCCATCCCAGATTTCCGCGAATGCGAGCCGGCGCAGGCCCTGGTGCGCTCGGCGGCCTTCCAGGAGCGGCTGGCGCGGCTGCGCGCGGCCGAGCACGTGGACTACCCCGGCGTGGCGGCGGTGAAGTTCGAGGTGCTGCGATTGCTGTACGCGCACTTCCGTCAACAGCATCTGCACGCCGGGAGCGAGCGCGGACAGGCCTTTCGTGCCTTCGAGGCGGAGCGCGGCGAGACCTTCGCGCTGCACGCCACGTTCGACGCGCTGCAGGCGCGTTTTCATGCGGAGGATGCTTCGGTGTGGGGCTGGCCCGTGTGGCCCGAGGCTTTTCGCGACCCGCGCTCGCCGGAGGTCGCGCGGTTTCGGGGAGAAGAGCATGAGCGCATCGAATACCACGCATACCTCCAGTGGCAGGCCGACCTGCAGCTCGCGCGCGTGTCGCGCCGCTGCCGCGAGCGCGGGCTCGCCGTAGGCCTGTACCTGGACCTCGCGGTGTCGGTGGATCGCGCCGGCTCCGACCTCTGGACGCGCCAGGCGCAGTACGCGCCCGGTGCATCGGTGGGCGCACCGCCCGACGAACTCAACCTGATGGGCCAGGACTGGGGGCTGCCACCGCTGCGGCCCGATCGCCTGCGGGCCGACCGGTGCCGCTTCTTCGCCGAGACGCTGCGCGCCAACATGCGCCACGCCGGCGCCTTGCGCATCGACCATGTGATGGGCCTCATGCGCCTGTACTGGATCCCCGGTGGTCACTCGGCGCGCGAAGGCGCCTACGTGCATTACCCGCTGCACGAGCTCATGGCCATCGTCGCCCTGGAAAGCGAGCGCAACCGCTGCATGGTGATCGGCGAAGACCTGGGCACCGTGGCCAACGAGATGCGCGCGGCACTCGCGCACTACCAGGTGCTCTCGTATCGCGTGCTGCCCTTCGAGCGCGGGGAAGGCGGCGCCTTCAAGCCGCCGCACCAGTACCCGCGCGAGGCACTGGTGGCGGTGGGCACACACGACCTGCCCACGCTGGCCGGCTGGTGGACGGGCCACGACCTGCAGGTGCGGCGCGCTCTCGGGCTGTTTCCCAGCCCGCGCCTGTACGAGGAGCAACTCGTCGGCCGCGTGCAGGAGCGCGTGCGTCTGCTGCTGGCCCTGCAGCATGCCGGCCTGCTACCCGAAGGCCTGACGCCCGAATCGGGCGCGTCCTCGCCACTCACGCCCGAGCTGGTCGAGGCGGTCCATGCCTACGCCGCCAGCACGCCTGCTCGCGTGATGGTGGTGCAGCCGGAAGACGTGCTCGGCGTGATGGACCAGGCCAACCTGCCCGGCACGGTGGACCAGCACCCCAACTGGCGGCAGAAGCAACCGATGACGCTCGAAGCCCTCGCGGCCGATGCGCGCATGGAATCGATGTGCCGCGTGCTGGCGCGGCTGAGGCCGCATGCGCCGCTGGCCGCTGCCACGCCCCCGCGCGCCGAGGCCGTGGTGCCGCGCGCCACGTACCGGCTGCAGTTCCACAAGGACTACACCTTCGACGACGCGGCCCAGGTGCTGCCCTACCTGCAGCGCCTGGGCGTGAGCCACATCTACTGCTCGCCCGTGATGCGCGCCCGGCCCGGCAGCCCGCACGGCTACGACATCGTCGCGCATGACCAGATCAACCCTGAGCTGGGCGGGCGCGACGGCTTCGACCGCTACGCCGGCGCGGCGCGCGACCGCGGCATGGGCCTCCTGATCGACGTGGTGCCCAACCACATGGGCGTGTTCGGCGCCGACAACCAATGGTGGATGGACGTGCTGGAGCACGGCCCCGCCTCGGCCTATGCCCGCTACTTCGACATCGACTGGCACCCCGTGGACCGGGCGCTGGACGGCAAGGTGCTGCTGCCCGTGCTCGGCGACCACTTCGGGCTGGTGGTCGAGCGCGGCGAGCTGGTGCTGGGGTTCGAGCCCGACACGGGCACCTTCGCGCTGCGCTACTGGGAGCATCGGTTCCCGCTCGATCCGCGCACGGCGGCACCCCTGCTGCAGCGCGCCGCCGAGCGGCTGTCAGGAGCGGAGGGCCTCACGCTGCAAAGCCTCGCCGCGGCCTTCGGCCACCTGCCGCTGCGCGACGCGCCCGAACCCGAGGCCGTGCTCGAGCGCCGGCGCGACCAGGCCCTGCTCAAGGCGCGACTGGCGGTGCTGCACGGCGAAGCCGAGGGCGTGCGCGCCGCCATCGACGCCGTGGTCGCGGAGACGAACACGCCCGAGGGGCTGGACGCGGTGCACGAGTCGCAGGCCTTCCGCCTCGCCTACTGGCGCGTGGCTTCCGACGAGATCAACTACCGGCGCTTCTTCGACATCAACCACCTGGCCGCGCTGCGCATGGAGGAGCCGGCCGTGTTCGAGGCCACGCAGGGCTACGCGCTGGAGCTGGCGGCGGCCGGCGTGGTGGACGGGCTGCGCATCGACCACCCCGACGGCCTGCACGACCCCGCGCAGTACTTCGAGCGGCTGCAGCAAGGCTATGCCCGACGCCTCGGCCTGATGCTGCCACCCGCCGACGAGCGGGGGCGCCCGCCGCGGCCGCTCTACGTGGTGGCTGAAAAGATCGCGGCCGGCCACGAGGACATTCCCGAGCGCTGGGCGCTGCATGGAAGCACGGGCTACCGCTTCGTGAACGTGGTGAACGGCGTGCTGATCGACACGGCCGCTCGCGAGCGCTTCGACCGGCTGTGGCACCGCTTCAGCGGCGAGCGCGAGCCGTTCGACGAAATCGCCTACACCGGCAAGCGCCTCATCATGCGCAGCTCGCTCGCCTCCGAGTTGACCGTGCTGGCCACCGAGCTGCTGCGCATCGCGCGCTCGCACCGCCGCACGCGCGACTACACCGTGAACACCCTGCGGCAGGCGCTGGCCGAGGTGGCGGCCTGCATGCCGGTGTACCGCACCTACATCGTCGACCAGCCTTCCGCGCAGGACCAGCGCTACATCGACTGGGCGGTGGCCCAGGCGCGCCGGCGCACGCGCGCGGCCGACACCACCATCTTCGACTTCGTGCGGCACACGCTCCTGGCCACGGCGGTGGAGGGCGCCGACGAGGCGCTCAAGGAGCGCGTGCGGCGCTTCGCGATGCGCTTCCAGCAGTTCACCGCACCCGTCACCGCCAAGGGCGTGGAGGACACGGCTTACTACCGCTACCACCGGCTGGTCTCGCTCAACGAAGTGGGCGGCGAGCCGGGCACCTTCGGCCTGTCGCTGCGCGGCTTCCATGGGGCCAATGCCGACCGCGCCGCCCGCTGGCCGCACACCATCGTGGCCACGTCCACGCACGACAACAAGCGCTCGGAAGACGTGCGCTGCCGCCTCGACGTGCTCACTGAAATGCCCGCGGCCTGGCGGCTCTGGCTGCGGCGTTTCAACGCGGCGCCTCAGCTGCAGCGCGCGCGCCAGTCAGCGGGTTGGGGCGGCGAGGAAGCCGGCGACCTCGTGCCCTCCCGGGCCGACGAATACCTGCTGCTGCAGACGCTGCTCGGCACGCTGCCCCCCGGCGGGCTCGACGAGGAGAGCTTGCCGCCCTACCGGGAGCGCATCGAGGCCTACATGGTGAAGGCCGCGCGCGAGGCCAAGCGCCGCACCAGCTGGGTCAACCCCGATCCCGAGTACGAGGAGGGCCTCGTGGCCTTCGTGCGCAGCGCGCTGGTACGCGTGCGACCCAACCCGGTGCTCACGGAACTGCAGGCGCACGCCGACCTGCTGGCGTGGTTCGGTGCCCTCAACAGCCTGGCCCTGGTGCTGCTCAAGTTCACCGTGCCCGGCGTGCCCGACCTCTACCAGGGCAACGAGATCATGGACCTGAGCCTGGTCGACCCCGACAACCGGCGGCCCGTCGACTACGAGATGCGCCGCCGCATGCTCGATGAGCTGGAGACCTTGGTGCGGCAGCCGGATTGGCGCCGCGACCTCGCCGCGATGGCCGCGTCACCGCACGATGGCCGGCTCAAGCTGTGGCTGACCTGGCGGCTGCTGCAGCTGCGCCAACAGAAGTCAGGGCTGATGCGTGACGGTGGGTATGTGGCGCTCCATGCGGTCGGACAGCATCGCGATCACGTCGTGGCCTACATGCGCGAGTTGGCCGGCCAGCGGCTGGTGGTGGTGAGCGGCCGCTGGTTCGCGCGGCTGCTCGGCGGGCAGCCGGGCTGGCCGGTGGGCGAGGCGGCCTGGAGCGATACCGCCCTGGAACTGGCCGGCGGGCCGGTCCACGGGCTGCACGACGTGCTGACCGGCCGCCCGGTCCACCTTGCGCCCGGCGCCCGGCTGCCGCTGTCCAGCCTCTTCGAGACCTTGCCCTACGCGGCCCTGGTGGGCGAGGGCGGATAGGCGCCTTTCAGAAGTTGTGCTGGATGCCCAGGTCGTAGCCCGTCTTGGAGGTGATGGCCTCGCGGTCGTGCGCCACGTCGGCATACACCTTGGTGCGCTTGGACAGGTTGTAGTGGTAGCCGACGCCGAACTTGCTCACTGTCTTGTCGCTGGGCGCCGGGCCTGCCGGGTCGACCTTGGTCTGGCCATAGCCCACCTTCACGTCGCCCGGGCCCGCCTCGATGGTGGCACCCACCAGCCAGCCGGTCGTCTTGACATCGGCCTGGGTCCGGCCGCGCGAGTAGCCGGCTGCCAGTTGGGCCTTGCCGACGCGGTAGCGCGCACCGACGTTCCACAGCTTGTCGATGTCGCCGGCCGGATCCTCGTAAGCCAGGCCCACGAAGAGGGGACCGGCGCTGTAGTTCGCCGCCGCGGACCACGGACGATCGGGCCCCGGGGCTTCCGCGTTGTTCGCTTCCGCGATGGAAGCCGCGAAGTTGATGCCTCGTCCGCTGAAGTCGTAGCGCACGGAATCGGCGAAGCGCGAGGCCGCGATCCCCGGCCCGGCCAGCATGCCCACGCCGCGCAAGGCAGCGACCGTTTCCGAGCCCCACGGGTCGATCACGTTCTGAACGAGCGAGAACGACGGCGTGTACTGACGACCGAGACTGATGGTGCCGTAGGGGCTGCGCAGTCCCACCCAGGACTGGCCCTGCCAGAAGCGCCCGCTCGGAAGCGTGGGGCTGATGGTCGTGTCCATGCCGGTATCGGGCCGGAAGCGGTGCTCGAGGGCGAAAACCGCGGCATAGCCGCCGCCCAGGTCCTCGACGCCACGAAAGCCTATCCGGCTCGTGTTGGTGCCGCCTGCGTCGAACACCTGCTTGTCGCGGGAGCCGGGCGCCTTGCCGACGCCCACGTCGATCTTTCCGTAGATGGTCAGTGAACTCTGCGCCGACGCGGCGCCCGCCAGCGTGCCGAGGAGGGCCCATGCAAGAACGGTTTTCTTCATGGCATCACCTTTCTTCACAGTCGTCCAGGATCACGGCAAGGTTTGCCGACAGAACGAACGTCCTGTTTCCGCATGGCGTGCGTTTCGAGCATCCATGCCCGGCGCATGACGCTGCGCCGGCACAGCACCCTCGGACATGCCGGCATCCCGTCGCGCCCGAGCAAACAGCGGGCCGAAACGCCCGCGTTATTCGGCAATCGCCCGCGGTCGCCCCTCCGCATCATCCCGCTGAGGGTGGCGAGGAGGGGCGATGTTGGATCAGGGCACAGGCGAGCTGGTGCGCGACAGGCCGCAGGCCACGCCGGGGGTTTCCCCGAGCGTTGCGGATGACCTCCTTGCAGGCTGCCGAGCGGCCTCGCTGGCGCTGCTCGAACGTAACCTCACCCCGCGGGGCATCCTTGCCGCCACGCCGGGCCCGCAAGCCGAAGCGCGCCGCTACACCCGCATCTTCGGCCGCGATGCCGCCATCTGCACGCTTGCCATGGCGGGCAGCGGTGTGCCGGTACTGGAGCAAGGCGCGATCGCGAGCCTGGACGCGCTGGCCGATGGGCAGGCGGCGAACGGCCAGATCCCGAAGTTCGTGGACGACGAGGGCCGCGAGGCCGACTTCTGGTACGTGGGCTGCATCGACGCCACCTTGTGGTGGCTGCTGGCTGTCTATCACGTACGCCGGGCGTGCCCACAACCCGACCTGGAATCCCGCTGGGCGCGGCCCGTGGAGCGCGCCCTGCAATGGCTGCTCGCCCAGGAGCACCAGCACTTCTTCCTGGTGCAACAGAACGAGGCCAGCGACTGGGCGGACATCATGCCGCGCTCGGGCTTCGTGCTCTACAGCAATGCGCTGTGGTACCGCGTCAAGCGGCTGTACGGATTGCCCCGCTGCGAAGACACGCTCCACCATGCTGCGCACGTCTTCCACCCCTTCCGGTCCGAACTGCCGGAGCACCGCCGCGTGCGCCTGCTGCGGCATTACGCGCGGCGTGGGCAGCGCAACGGGGGCCTGTACCTGAGCTTCGTGAACCTCTCGTTCACGGGCGACGAGGGGGACGTGTTCGGCAACGTGCTGGCCGTGCTGTACGGGCTGGCGGGCGACTCGATGAGCGAACGCATCGTGAAGACGCTGCTCGGCGCACGGGCCGCCGACCCGTGGCCCGTGCGCTCCGTGCTGCGGCCCATCGAGCGTGGCCACGAACTCTGGCGCGCCTACATGACCAGGCATCGGCAGAACCATCCTCACCAGTACCACAACGGCGGCATCTGGCCCTTCATCGGCGGCTTCTGGGTCATGGCGCTCGCGCGGTTGGGCAAGCTGGATCTCGCGAGGGCGGAACTGCTGAAGCTCGCGGCGGCCAACGAAGTGGGCGGCTGGCGGTTCAGCGAGTGGTTCCACGGGGAGACCGGCGAGCCCTCGGGGATGGCGGGCCAGAGCTGGAACGCGGCGGCGTTTCTCATGGCACTGGGGGCGGTGCAAGCCGGGTGAGGACAGGGTGCCGGCTGAGCTTGTCGAAGCCCCGCTCCGGTGGTGCAGGCACTTCGACAGGCTCAGTGCGAACGGACCG
>CBINBY010000003.1:0-91273 GCA_966248995.1 uncultured Burkholderiales bacterium
CCTTCGCGCGCCGCCGGCCCGAGCGACCGATCGGCATGACGCGGTACTGAGAGTTCATGGTGAGGACGATCGATGGCGGCGGATCGCCAGCGGCCGGATCTGGAACCACGCCAGTTCTCAAGTACTGCAGGCCCAGGAACTTTCCATCCGGATCAATTCGGAACCGAAACTCCGCTGTCTCGCCGAACATGCGGAAAGGCAGTGCGACTTCTTCGGTATTCGCGACGACTTTGTACACGAAAGAAAGATAAGCCGAATCCTGAGTATCGGCTTCCAGCCCAACAACGCTGGCCAACCGCGAATCAAAATTCACGGCATCCGGAGTGCGCGAGATATCTCCAGTAAAGGCAACGCCACTGAGATTACCCTTGACGAGAGAAGTCAATGGCAAGGGCTCGCTTAGATTCCAATGCCAGTAGTGCCCATCGAGCATGAATGCACATACGGGTTTGTAGTTACTGTCATAAGCGAACGTTGCGGCCTCCTGCATCCGATACCCGTCTCTGTTGCGTATGAGCACCATCCGCATGTCCACCAGGAGCGTCGCTTCAGCGCAATTCGGCGTCGTGCTAAGAAACTCGTCCGTGGGCGCCCGTTTCGACATGCTGAAGGTGCCGCTCCAGTCGTTGTATCGGTCATCGATTCTCGTTCGGGTGGTGTTGTCCTTCCCAACCAGATTCAGGTTGATGCCCTTTGTCGCCATGGCATCGAAGGCCGATCTCACAGCAAATACGGACGTCGAGGTTGCTGCCACTCTCGTCGGTTCTTCGCTACTGCCACCGCCACCGCAGCCGGCAAATACTCCGGACAGGATTGCGGCCAGAACCGCCAGTTTCATAACTCGCATAGATCACCTTCGTTCAGTTTGCTGATGAGGAAGGAGTCTAGAAACTGAACAATTTCGACACGAGGGAGAATGAGCGCAGGCGAGCCAAGCGTTTCTGACGTATCGAATGGGATCATCGTGCCCCCCAAGTCGAGGGGCTCCGGCTCTCGCGACGCAGTTACATCCGACTAGTTATTGGCGCCTGGCGCGCAATACAGGGGTGCGCGCGTGATGTAGTTGTCGCCTCATTCATGCAGCCACTGCCTGCTGATGAACTGGTCCCGAGAGGCTCGTCGATCAGACGGCTGACGTGCTCAGAGACCGACCTCCGTGCACGAGACAACGACCCCACACCGCCACCTCGGTGCAGGAGCGTCAGGCACTAAACCACCACATCCACCACCGGCGCCGCTGTCAGCGCCTGCAGCTGCGCCGGCGTGAGCCGGAACACGCCGTTGGGATGCCCGGCGGCGGCCCAGATCTCCGCGAATCGAAACAGCTCCCGGTCGATGAGCGTGACGGGCGGCGAGGCGTGCGCAACCGGGGCCACGCCGCCGATGGAAAAGCCGGTGCGGGCCTTCACGAACTGCGCGTCGGCGCGGCCCACGGAGCCCACCAGCTCCGCGACCTTGCGCTCGTCCACGCGCCGGTCGCCCGATGCGACCACCAGCACCGCCGTGTCGTCCGACTTGCGGCGGAAGATCACGCTCTTGGCGATCTGGCCGACTTCGATGCCCAGCGCCTCGGCTGCCTCCTGGGACGTGCGGGCCGACACGTCCAGGAACACCGGCGCATGCGGATGACCCGCGGCCGCCAGCGCCTGCGTCACGAGGCGAAAGCCTTCGGGCCGCGCATCGGGAACGTGGCTCACGCGTGCAGACGCTGCGTGCTGTCGCGCGGCACGAGGTGGGGCTCGGGCAGCGCGATGCGCGCCTTGCCGCCTTCGATCATCTTGAGCAGCATGCGCGCGGCGGCCTGGCCCAGCTCGTACACCGGCTGGTGCACCGTGGACAGCGGGGGGATGGCATAGCGCGAGCCGGGCAGGTCTTCGAAGCCGATGAGCGACACGTCTTCGGGCACGCGGATCTGATGCTGGTACAGCGCCAGCCGCGCACCGTAGGCCGCCTGGTCGTTGGAGGCAAAGACCGCGCTGAAGGGCTGGTGCGAGTCCAGCAACCGGTTCATCGCGAGCACGCCGCTGTGCTCGTGGAAATCGGCATGCACCACGAGCTGAAGGTCCGACTCGATGCCGGCTTCCTCCAGCGCCGCGCGGTAGCCCCTGAGGCGCTCCATCGAATCGGCATGGTCCTCGGGCCCGGCGATGTGGGCGATGCGGCGGTGGCCGAGCTCGATGAGGTGGCGCGTGGCGAGCCAGGCGCCCCGGAAGTCGTCCAGCTGCAGACTCGCGAGGTTGTGGCCCTTCAGGCTGCGGCCCGTCACGACGACGGGCACGCGGCGCGCATACTCGCGCAGCTGCTCGTCGGTGAGCCGGCCCGTGAGCACCACGATGCCGTCGACCCGGCGCGCGAGCAGTTGCGCCATGCGGTCGGCCTCGTCGGCCAGGTTCCAGTGGCCGCTGGCGAAGAGCGGCGTCATGCCCGTGCCGTCCAAGGCATCCTCCACGCCGCGCAGCGTCTGGGCGCAAAACGGGCTGTCGATGTCCTGGATCAATACGCCGATGGTCAGCGTGCGGCCCTGCGCCAGTCCGCGGGCCAGCACGTTGGGCTGGTAGTTCAGGCGGGCGATCGCCTCCTGCACCGACTTGCGCTTGTCATCGCTCACGCGTGCATGGCCCGTGAGGATGCGCGACACGGTACTAGGCGAGACGCCGGCGGCCTGGGCCACCATGGCGAGCGTGACGACCTGAGGAGAGGACCCGGATTCGAACCCCGATTCGGGACTGCGTGCCATGCTGACTCCCTGCCTGATCTACGAGCCACCCGATTGCGCGCCCATTGAAAGGGTCTGCGAAAGCGCATTCGGAATGGGGCGGCAGCTTACGCTCGAAGCCACAGGCGAGCGCGGAAGCCGGTGCGGCAAACGCCCATCACATCGAGCGCTTCGCGAGCAGCGCGCGGGCCGCCCGTGACACCGGCGGCCGATCCAGCACTCCGGAGATGTAGCGGCCCGCGTCGACCAGCGCATCGAGATCGACGCCGGTGTCGATGCCCAGCCCATGCAGCAGGTAGACCACGTCCTCGCTGGCCACGTTGCCGGTGGCGCCCTTGGCATACGGGCAGCCGCCGAGCCCCGCCACGCTGGTGTCGTAAGTGGCGATGCCCATGTGCAGGCAGGCGTAGATGTTGGCCAGCGCCTGCCCGTAGGTGTCGTGGAAATGGCCGCTGACTTCGTTCAGAGGGTAGTGCTTCAGCACGCGCTCCATCGCGGCCTGTACCTGGCGCGGCGTGCCCGTGCCGATGGTGTCGGCCACGCCGCAGTGATCGACGCCGATGCCCTTCATCAGCCGTGCCACCCGCTCCACGGCATCGGGCGACACCTCGCCCTGGTAAGGGCAGCCCACGGCGGTGGATATGGCACCGCGCACCTTCAGGCCCGCATCGTGCGCGGCCGCCACCACCGGGCGGAAGCGCTCGATGCTTTCCTCGATGCTGCAGTTGATGTTGCGCTGGCTGAAGGCTTCGCTGGCGGCGGCGAACACGACCACCTCGTCGGGCCACTGTGCGCGCGGCGCGGCGAGCGCGGCCTCCAGGCCCTTCATGTTGGGCACCAGCACCGAATAGCGCACGCCCGGCGTGCGGCGGATGCCGGCCATCACCTGGGCGTTGTCGCCCATCTGGGGCACCCACTTCGGGCTCACGAAACTGGTGACCTCGATCTCGCGCACGCCAGCCTCCTGCAGGCGGTACACCAGTTCGATCTTGTGCGCCGTATCGACGGGCTGCTTCTCGTTCTGCAGCCCGTCGCGCGGGCCGACATCCACCAGGGTCACTCGGTTTGGAAACATGACTGAAATCTCGCTGGAAATGGAATGGAGGGTACGGCGCCTCTCACCCTCTCAGGCCGGCGCCAACCGCAGCAGTTCGCCGCCTTCGCTCACCTGGTCGCCCACGGCATGGAGCAGTTCGGCCACGGTACCGTCGCGCGGCGAGGTGATGGTGTGTTCCATCTTCATGGCCTCCATCACCGCAAGCGGCTGGCCCAGCTTCACGGTGTCGCCTGCGCTCGCGAGGAAGGCCACCACCTTGCCGGGCATGGGCGCGGTGAGCCGGCCCCCTTCGACCGCACCGTCGGCCGCATGCGCGATGGGATCGATCTCCTGCATCACCGCCGAGCCGTCGCGAGCGTAGACGGCGTAGCGCTCGCCATTGGCATACACCGAGAGCGTATGGCGCTGCCCGCCGAGCGTCACGTCATGCTGGGCACCGCCCAGCGAGACGGCGCCGTAGGGCCAGCGCTTTTCGCCGAGCGCCAGCACCAGGGTGCCGCGATGGCTGCGTTCCAGGCGAACCGCGTGATGGGCGCCCTGCGCGTACAGGTCGAAGCGGCGCAGGGCCGCGCCATGCAGGCGCCAGCCGTCGCGGCGTGACCACGGGTCGGCGGTCTCCTGCGCCTTCTCGGCCGCAAGCGCATGGGCCACCACGCCTGCCGCAGCCCACTCTGGCGACAACGAAGGCGCGCCGAACAGCGCCTCGCGCTCACGTTCGATGAGGGCGGTGTCGAGCTGCGCGCTCGCGAAGGATGGGCTCGCCGCCACGCGGCGCAGGAAGTCGACGTTGTGGTGCACGCCGACGATGTGCATCCCGGCCAGCGCGGCGTCCAGCCGCGCCAGTGCCTGCGCGCGGTCGGCGCCCCACACGATCAGCTTGCCGAGCATCGGGTCGTAGTAGGGCGTGACCTCATCGCCTTCGCGCACGCCGGCATCCAGCCGCACGAACGGCGCGGGGTCGGAGCCCGAGCTCAACGCTGGGTTGCGGAACTCCACGGCAGGCCCCGGGCGATACACCTCCAGTCGGCCCGTGGCCGGCAGGAACCCCGCCTCGGGGTTCTCGGCGCAGATCCGCGCCTCAATGGCATGGCCGTACAGATGCAGGTCGTCCTGCGCCAGCGGCAGCGGCTCGCCGGCGGCCACGCGCAGTTGCCACTCCACGAGGTCCAGGCCCGTGATGGCCTCGGTCACCGGGTGCTCGACCTGCAGCCGCGTGTTCATCTCCATGAAATAGAAGCGCAGCTCGCCGTCACCCAGGGGCTCGGCGATGAACTCCACGGTGCCCGCGCCGACGTAGCCCACGGCCTTCGCCGCCGCCAGCGCGGCCCGGCCCATGGCGCGCCGCAGCACCTCGGTCATGCCCGGCGCGGGCGCCTCCTCCAGCAGCTTCTGGTGGCGCCGCTGCACGGAGCAATCTCGCTCGAAGAGGTGGACCAGATTCCCGTGCGTGTCGCCGAACACCTGGATCTCGACGTGCCGGGGTCGAGTGAGGTAGCGCTCGATGAGCACCGCCTCGTTGCCGAAACTCGCGAGCGCCTCGCGCCGGCACGAGGCCAGCGCGGCATCGAACTCATCGGGCGAGGCCACCACGCGCATGCCCTTGCCACCACCGCCCGCGCTGGCCTTGATGAGGACCGGGTAGCCGATGCGCGCGGCCTCCTGCTTCAGGTGCTGTGCCTCCTGGTCGGCGCCGTGGTAGCCGGGCACAAGCGGCACGCCGGCCTGCTCCATCAGCCGCTTGGACTCTGCCTTCAGCCCCATTGCGCGAATGGCCGCGGCCGGCGGGCCGATGAAGACGAGCCCTGCATCGGCGCAGGCCTGCGCGAACGCCTCGTTCTCGCTCAGAAAGCCGTAGCCCGGATGGATGGCCCGGGCACCCGTCGCACGGGCGGCCTCGATGACGAGATCGCCGCGCAGGTAGCTCTGCGCAGGTTCGGCAGGTCCCAGGCGCACCGCCTCGTCGCAGGCGTGCACATGCCGGGCCTGGGCATCCGCATCGGAGTACACGGCCACGGTGCGGATGCCCATGCGGCGCGCAGTGGCCGCCACGCGGCAGGCGATCTCGCCGCGGTTGGCGATGAGGATCTTGCTGAACATCACCGCCCCGATCCCCATGGGGCAGCGGGCGTGGCCTCGGGCGGCGGTGGGCGCTTCCAGCGCTTCAGCAAGGCGCGCAGGAACTTCGCGAACACGACGATCAGCCCGGCCATGAGCGCCAGCGCGACGACGAGCAGGGCGAGGAACCAGAACGGGTGCACCCACGACAGCCACAGCGCGAGCGGCACCAGGCCATCGCCCGCCAGCGAGAGGCCGATGTTGGAAAACGGCTCCGGCGAGGTGTTCACCGCCGCGCGCGTGGTCGCCTTGGCCACATGGCTGGTCGCCGCCAGCGTGCCGCCCAACAGCGCGGCCACCATGGCCCAGGTGGTCTGGTCGGCGCCGAAGACGCCCGCGGCCAGGGCGGCGCCCGCCGGGATGCGCACGATCGTGTGGACGACGTCCCACAAGGAATCCACTCCGGGCAACTTGTCGACGAAGAACTCGACGAACAGCATGAAGCCGCTGGCCGAGAGCATGGCCGGATGCTGCAGCACCCTCAGGCCGGCGGGCAGTTCCACCCAGCCCAGCTGGCCGGCCAGGCCAGTGAGGAAGACCACGGCATACAGCCGCAACCCGCTGGCCCAGCCCAGGGCCGCCGCGATGGCGATGAGTTCGGAGGTGTCTAGGTCCATGGCGATTCAGTCTCTTGAGTCAACGCAGGGCCGCCCCAAGTTGACTCACCCCCTCGGGGGCGGAAACGTGGAAGACGTTTCCTGGGGGCGTTCTGAAGAAGGATTGCACGCCGTGCTTGCCCTGGACGCCAGCGCGGTCGGCACGGGGCCGCTCATGCCCGCGACTCCTCCTGCAGCATCCAGATCAGGTCGATTTCCGGGCAAGGGTGGCCCATGCCTGTGATGGCCGCGCTGATCTGCCCGCGGTGATGGGTGCCGTGGTTGAACACATGGCCCAGCGTAGGCGCGAACGGCAGGGACTGCGCAACGCCGCGGGTCGTCGTGTACTCGATGCGGCCGGCGCAGCGCGCGTCGTCCAGCGTGGCGATCCACGCCGGCCAGCGGGCAGCCCCGTCGATCAGCTGCTCGCGCAGCCGGGCGCGGTCGGGTTCCGCCTCCTCGTCGAGCGCATGTCGTGGTGACCGGCCCTCGGCGAAACGCACATACCAGATGAGGTGCTCGGCCACGAGCAGGTGGTTCAGCGTGCCGTGCACGCTGCGAAAGAAGAGTCCCGCGTCGCGGCGGTAATCGTCTTCCGGCAGCCTGTCGATGTGGGTGTAGAGCTTGCGGGTGGCCCAAAGGTTGTAGCGGGCGAGCGTCTGGAAGTATTCCTTCATGCAGCAGGCCTCACATGCGAAACACGCCGAAGCGGGCGTCGGGGATGGGCGCGTTCAGGCTGGCGGAGATGGCGAGCGCCAGCACGCGCCGCGTGTCGGCTGGGTCGATCACGCCGTCGTCCCACAACCGCGCGCTGGCGTGGTACGGATGCGCCTGCCGCTCGAACTGATCGAGGATCGGCTGCTTGAACGCACCCTCCTCCTCGGCACTCCACTGGCCGCCGCGGGCCTCGATGCCGTCTCGGCGCACGGTCGCGAGCACGCTGGCCGCCTGCTCGCCGCCCATCACCGAGATGCGCGCGTTGGGCCACATCCAGAGGAAGCGCGGCGCGTAGGCACGGCCGCACATGCCGTAGTTGCCCGCGCCGAAACTGCCGCCGATGATGACCGTGAACTTGGGTACGTTGGCCGTGGCCACCGCGGTCACCATCTTCGCGCCGTGCTTGGCAATGCCTTCGGCTTCGTGCTTGCGCCCCACCATGAAGCCGGTGATGTTCTGCAGGAACACCAGAGGCACCTTGCGCTGGCAGCACAGCTCGATGAAGTGCGCGCCCTTGAGCGCCGACTCGGAGAACAGCACGCCGTTGTTCGCCACCAGGCCTACCGGCATGCCGTCGATGTGCGCGAAGCCGGTGACCAGCGTGGTGCCGTAGCGCGCCTTGAACTCCTCGAACTCGCTCCCGTCGACCAGGCGCGCGATGATCTCGCGCACGTCGTAGGGCTTGCGCGGATCAGTGGGGATGATGCCGTGCAGCTCCTGCGTGTCGTACAGCGGCTCGCGGGGCGTCACGCAGCGCAGCGCGATCTCCTTCTTCCAGTTCAGGTGCGCCACCGCCGTGCGGGCCAGCGCCAGCGCGTGGGTATCGTTGTGCGCGAGGTGGTCGGCCACGCCCGACAGCCGCGTGTGCACGTCCCCGCCGCCCAGGTCCTCGGCGCTCACCACCTCGCCGATAGCCGCCTTCACGAGCGGCGGGCCGGCCAGGAAGATGGTGCCCTGCTCCTTGACGATGATGGATTCATCGCTCATCGCCGGCACGTAGGCGCCGCCCGCCGTGCACGAGCCCATCACCACCGCGATCTGCGGAATGCCCATGGCGCTCATCTGCGCCTGGTTGTAGAAGATGCGTCCGAAGTGATCGCGGTCGGGGAAGACCTCGTCCTGGCTGGGCAGGTGGGCGCCACCCGAATCCACGAGGTAGATGCACGGCAGCCGGTTCTGCTGCGCGATCTCCTGCGCGCGCAGGTGCTTCTTCACGGTCATGGGGTAGTAAGTGCCGCCCTTCACGGTGGCGTCGTTGCACACCACCATGCATTCCACGCCCGACACGCGACCCACGCCCGCGATGATCCCGGCTCCCGGGGCTTCGTCCTGGTACATGCCCAGCGCGGCGAGCGGCGCGATCTCAAGGAAGGGCGTGTCGGGGTCCAGCAGCATCTGCACGCGATCGCGCGGCAGCAGCTTGCCTCGTGCCAGGTGCCTGGCCCGCGCGCCTTCGCCGCCGCCTTGCGCCACCTGCGCCAGCTGCGCATCGAGGTCGTCGACCAGCGCCTTCATGGCCGCGGCATGCGTGCGGAAATCCTCGGAGCGGGGGTTCAGCTTGGACGCAAGCGCGGGCATGCGGTCTCCCAGGGTCATTTGCCCGTGAGCTTAAGCCGCGACACCCATAATGCGGCCCTTTCTTTCCCGACGAACCGTGAAACACCGCCTCGCCGTCCTGCCCCAGTACCTGCTGCCCAAGCGCGCCCTCACCGTGCTGGCAGGCAAGGCGGCTTCGGCGCGGGGCGGCTCGCTCACCACCGCAGCGATCCGCTGGTTCGTCGGCAAGTACCAGGTGGACATGAGCGAAGCGGCGGATGCCGACCTCACCCGCTACGCCACCTTCAACGAGTTCTTCACCCGGGCGCTGAAGCCTGGCAAGAGGCCCTTGGCCTCCGCGGACCTGATCTGCCCGGTGGACGGCGCGATCAGCCGCTACGGCGCCATGGACGGCAGCAAGATCCTGCAGGCCAAGGGCCACCACTACCTGGCGGTGGCGCTGCTTGGCGGCGACGACACGCTGGCCTCGCGCTTCGACCACGGCCACTACGCCACGCTCTACCTCTCACCGCGCGACTACCACCGCGTGCACATGCCGTGCGATGGGCGGCTCACCCGCATGATCCACGTGCCGGGGGCGCTGTTCTCGGTCAACCCGCCCACCGCGCGCGGCATCCCGGGGCTGTTCGCGCGCAACGAACGCGTGGTGTGCGTGTTCGAGTCGCCGCGCGGGCCGTTCGTCATGGTGCTGGTGGGCGCCACCATCGTGGGCAGCGTGGCCACCGTCTGGCACGGCGTGGTGACCCCGCCGCGCCTGCCCGACGTGCGGGAGTGGCACTACGACGACCGCCGCATCGAACTGCGGCAGGGCCAGGAGATGGGACGCTTCCAGCTCGGCTCCACGGTGGTCATGCTCTTCCCGCCCGGCGACCTGCGCTTCAACGCCGACTGGGTACCCGGCCGCTCCATCCGGCTGGGCGAGGCGATGGCCAGCTTCGGCCGCGCGCAGTCCGCGGCCTGAGCCGCTTGACCACCTGAATGAGTGCCATCCCTGGCATGGCGCTCGCTAAAGATTCCCGTATCAGGTCCGGCTGAGCTTGTCCGGACACATCGCGCCGCGATAAACGGCCGATGCAGATGCGGGAATTCACATGACTGACAAACATCGTCAACGCCCCGTCCGCGCACCGCAGGGGTTCCTGCCCAACTGGGTACTGGTGCTCTTCGCGGCCTGCGCCATGCTGCTGGTCGGGTTCGTCCAGAGGCTGCTGTAGCTTGTGACCAAGCGCTACAGGAACGCCGCCATGCCGGGCCCGACCCGTGGTGGCGAACTTCAGGGCGAGGGCATGGCGGGGCCGGGCACGAACACATCGGAATAGAAGTGGTGGGGATCGAGCCCCCGGTCGTCGACGCACGCCTTGCGCACCGCGCTCACCATGGGCGGCCCGCCGCAGCAGTAGACCTCGTGGCCGGCCAACGTGTCGAAGTGGCGGCGCACGGCGTCGTCCGCTCGCCCATTGAAGGCCTGCAGTTCGGCCGCATCCGCCTCGTCCTCGATGGCCGGCACGAAGCGGAACCCGGGCCAGAGCTTGCGCCAGCGATCCACGGCCGACAGCAGGTACAGGCCCGCCCGGTTGCGGCCACCCCATACCAGCGCCACGGGCCGGCGCACGCCCTTTTTCGCCATGTCGTCCAGCAGCGATTTCACCGGCGCGAACCCGGTGCCGCCGGACACGCAGAGCATGGGCGCATCTGATTCTTCCTTCAGCTCGAAGTCGCCGTAGGGCAGCTCCACGGTGAGCGTGTCGCCCGGCTGGAGTGACTGCACGATCTGCGTGAACTGCCCGCCTTGCACATGGCGGATGTGCAGCTGCAGCGAGTCGCTCTCGTGCGGCGGGTTCGCCAGCGAGTAGGAGCGCCGGCTGCCGTCAGGCAGCAGGACCTGCAGGTACTGGCCGGCGCGGAACTTGGCTCGCTGGCCGGCCGGCAGGCGCAGGTGCAGCAGGTTCACGTCCTCGGCGACGCGCTGGTTGCGGTAGACCTTGGCCTTGTAGGTCTTGCGCGCGTGCGGGTCCATGCGATGCCAGGCCTCGGGCACGATTTCCAGGTCACCTTCGGGCACGCACTGGCAGTACAGGTGCATGCCGGGCGGCGCCACGTCGGTGGGCGGGCACTGCACCTCGCCGCGGGCGATGCGGCCGGCGCAGTTGCCGCATACGCCCTTGCGGCAGGAGTACGGCATCTCGATGCCTGCATGGAGCGCGGCGTCGAGCAGCTTCTGGCCCGGCTCGCAGGGGAAGCGGACATCGGTGCCCGCGATGTGGATCTCGTGCGTCATGACACGGCAATTCCTGAAAGCAGGCGCAGGCTGCGCAACAGCGCATCGGGCCGGGCGATGCCGCGACCGGCGATGTCCATCGCGCTGCCGTGGCCGGTGGAGGCAAGAAGCACGCGCGCGCCGATGGTCACGGCGCTCGCGGCCTGCGGCGCGAGCAGCTTGACGGGGATGTGCCCCTGGTCATGGAACATGGCCACGTAAAGATCGTGCCGGCGCTCGGCAAGCAGCACGTCGGCGCCCTGCGGGTCGTCGACGGCGAGGCCCATCTCGCGCAGGCGCCGCGCGGCCGGGACGCTGCGCTCGGCATCCTCGTCGCCGAAGAGCCGCCCCTCAGAGGCATGCGGGTTGATGCCGAGGAGCGCCACGCGCGGAGCGGCCACGCCGAGGGCCACGCAGGCCCGCACGCCGGCCTGCGCCGCGGCCACGATGAGTTCGGGAGTGAGCCTGCCCAGCGCATGCGCCACGCTCTCGTGCAAGGTGGCATGCACGATGCGCAGCCCGCCGCCAACGAGCAGGAGGAACACGGAGTCCTCGGGCTGGCCGCACACGCGCGCCACCAGCGAGGGATAGCCGCTGAAGGCGATGCCGGCGCGGGCGATGGCGGTCTCATGGTGCGGCCCCGCGACGACGGCATCGAACTCGCCCGTCATGCAGGCCCGCAGCGCCGCGGTGGCCGACTCCACGGCGCTCGCACCGGCGGCCGGGTCGACCTTCCCGGGCTCCAGCGCGGAGGCGGGCAGCTCGCCCGCGGCACGCATGTCCAGGCGATCCAGCAGCGGCTTCAGGTCGAGACCCCGTGCCGCGCGCTCCAGGGCGGCCGCCGGGCCGTACAGCGCGACCTGAACACGCGTTTCACCCTGCAACTCGGCCAGCGCCTTGAGCGCGATCTCGGGCCCGATGCCGTTCGGGTCCCCCAGCGAGAGCGCGATGCGGCGGGTCATGCCTTCACAGCGGCAACGCCAGCAGCGTGTCGGTGACCGGGCTGTCGCACACCGCCACGCGCTCGGCAAGCTGAAGACGGCCATCGGGGCCGCGCTCGAATACATCGCGGTACGTGCCGCTGGCATAGAGCGCGGTGTCGCCGCCGAGCATGATGCGCGCCACCATGAACGGCGATTCGGCCTCGATGAGCGAGCCCTCGGCGCGCACGACCACCGGCATGCCGATCAGGTGCCGGTAGCGCTGGCGCTCGTAGATGTTGGCCTCGCGCAGCGCCGCCACGCGGTCTTGCAGCATGGCGCGCGAGTCGGCCCACACCACGCCCGCGGGCAGGCCCTCCTTCTCGTTCTCGACATGCGTGATGCGGTAGCGGCAGCCCTCGGTGAAGTACGAGGGCCACTGCTCCAGCGCGTCGGCGTCGATGGTGCGTGCATAGGCGGCGTTGAACGCCGCCACCTGCAAGAGCTCGTTCATGGCGCGCCTCCGCCCATCAGCGCGTCGTAGGCCTTCCAGAAGCCACGCACCGAAGCCTCGGTGGCGCGCCCCTCGCCGGACTCGGCGCCTGCACCGCCCATCTCGACCAGCGCCTCCTGGTCGCGAGCGCCCGCGATGCCGCGCTGCACGAAGCCCCCCACTGCGCCGTCCTCCATGGAGATGTAGCCGGCTGGGCCCACGAGGTTGCTCTGCTTGAGCCGCACGCGGCGCTGCTCGGGGGTGTCGTCGGCATAGCCCAGGTAGGTCCAGTTCAGCTCGGTGCGCTCCAGGCCCTTGGGCAGCACCTGGCGCACCGCCAGGCAGTTCTGGATCTGCTGCAGCACGAAGCCCGGGAACACCGACAGGATCTGCAGCGTGATGCCGTCGTCGAACTCGCTGAAGCCCTCCAGCAGCGACGGGTCCTTGAGCCGGTATTGCGACTCGGACCGCAAGCCCTGCTCGCGGTAGGCGGTGTCCTTGCGCGCCTCCTCGGGGTCGATCATCGAGTAGCTCACGTGATGCCCGCCGCTTGCGTCCACGATGACGCCGCCCTTCATGTTGAGCCGGTTGAGCTCGAAGGTGGTGAAGAACAGGTGCAGCAGGCTGGCGTGGTAGCTGTCCTTCACGTTCTCGACGTAGAGCTTCCAGTTGTTGGGCAGGGCCTGCGCGAAGCGGCCGATCACCTGCACGGGCTTGTGCAGCACGCGTTCGATGCGTGCCGCGATCTCGTCGCCCAGGTATTCGTCCAGCGACGGCACATCGTCGTGGAAGCTGCCGAACACCAGGCCGCAGGTGGTGGCGATGCGCAGCTTGCGCGGCCCGTGTTCCTCCTTGCAGAAGCCCGCGGGCATGCCGCCCTGCCCTTTCACGCCCTGCTCGAAGGCCACGCCCACGAGGTCGCCTTGCCGGTTGTAGCTCCAGCCGTGGTACACGCACTGGAAGCTCTCGGCCGAGCCCTTCTTGTCGAGCACGATGAGCGCGCCGCGGTGCACGCAGCGGTTCTCGAAGCCATAGACCTCGCCGTCGGCATCGCGCACCACCACCACGGGCGTCTCGCCGATGAAGGTGCTGCGATAGCGCCCGGGCTCCGCGATCTCGGCCTCCAGGCAAAGGAAGTTCCAGGTCGGCCCCTGGAACACGAGGCGCTGCTCGGCTTCGTAGAGTGCGGGGTCGGTGTAGGCGCGGTAAGGCACGCGAGTCAGCGACGGGTGCTCCCAGCGGACGGCTTGCTCGATCATGGGCACCTCACTCGATGGTGACGTGGGCGCGCTTGATGACCTGCCGCCACTTCTCGGCCTCGGCCTTCACGAACTTGCCGGTCTGCTCGGGGCTCCAGCCGCGCGGCTGCGCGCCTTGCTGATGGAACTTCTGCTGCACGGCCGGCAGCTTGAGCGCCTGGCTCATCGCCTGGTAGGTGGTGCGCACGACCGCATCCGGCGTGCCCGGAGGCGCCATCACCGCGAACCACGTCACCGCGTTCATCGCCGGAAGGCCGAGCTCGGCGAAGGTCGGCACGTCCTTCAGAGTGGGGGAGCGCTCTTCGTCGGCCACGGCGAGGATGCGCAGCTTGCCGGCCTGGTGGTGCTGCATCGAGGAGCTGAGGTTGTCGAAGAACACGTCGACCTGCCCACCCATGATGTCCACCAGCGCCGGGGCCGT
Organism: uncultured Burkholderiales bacterium; assembly: GCA_966248995.1. GTDB lineage: Bacteria > Pseudomonadota > Gammaproteobacteria > Burkholderiales > Burkholderiaceae_C > Albitalea. The sequence continues at coordinate 14,109 of CBINBY010000003.1, forward strand.
GCCCTTGTACGGCACGTGGACCATCTCCGTGCCGGTGATCGACATGAACATGTTCGCCGTAAGGTGCGAGGTGCTGCCATTGCCTTGCGAGGCATAGGTGACCTTGCCGGGGCGCGACTTGAGGTAGGCCAGGAACTCGGCGAAGTTCTTCGCGGGCACCTTCGGGCTCACGTCGAGCACGTTGGGCACGGTGGCGAGCACCGTCACGGGCACCCACTTCGCCGGATCGAAGCCCAGCTTCGGGTACAGGCTCTGGTTGATGGCGATGGGCCCGGGCGGCGAGACGAGCAGCGTGCTGCCGTCCGGCTCGCTGCGAAACGCCGCCTCCGCGCCAATGTTCCCGCCCGCGCCAGTGCGGTTCTCCACGACGATGCCACCGGGATAAGTGGCGCGCAGTTCCTCGGCCAGGATGCGCGGCAGCACGTCAGCCGTGCCGCCCGCGGGGAAAGGAACGACAAAGCGCACCTGCTTGCCCGGTTGCCCCCACACGCGGCCCATGAAGCCCAGGGCCCATGCCGCGGCCAGCACCCCGCGGCGGGTGACGAAAGCGTGGAGCATCGGACTCTCCTGCTGTGCATCCACAGTATGGAGATCGCGATTCCACGTCGCGGACATGCATACAAACGCCCCCTGTCACTTCCAGGGGACCGGGCTCAGCTATGTCAACGCATCAGATCAGCTCGACGGCCATCGCGGTGGCCTCGCCGCCGCCGATGCACAGCGAGGCGACACCCTTCTTCAGCCCGCGCTTGCGCAGCGCGCCAAGCAGCGTAACGACGATGCGGGCGCCGCTGGCCCCGATGGGATGACCCAGCGCGACCGCGCCACCATGCACGTTCACGATCTCGTGCGGCAGCTTGAACTCCGCCATGGCCGCCATGGTCACCGCGGCGAAGGCCTCGTTGACCTCCCACAGATCCACGTCCTTGGCGGCCCAGCCGGTCTTCTTGAGCAGCTTGTCGATGGCGCCCACGGGTGCGGTGGTGAACCAGTTGGGCGCCTGGGCATGCACGGAATGCGCCACGATGCGCGCCACGGGCTTGCAGCCCAGGCGGGATGCCGTGGATTCGCGCATCAGCACGAGCGCGGCCGCGCCGTCCGAGATGGACGACGAGGTCGCCGCGGTGATGGTGCCGTCCTTCTTGAACGCGGGCTTGAGCCCCGGGATCTTGTCGAGCCTGGCCTTGAAGGGCTGCTCGTCGAACTTCACCAGCGTGTCGCCCGCCTTGCCGGGCAGCGCGACGGGCACGATCTCCCACTCGAAGCTGCCGTCCTCGTTGGCCTTCTTGCTGCGCTCGGTGGAAGCGATGGCGAAGCGGTCCATGGCCTCGCGGCTGAACTGGTACTTGGCCACGCACTCCTCGGCGAACACGCCCATGGCCTTGCCCACGCCGCCGGGCAGCTTCTCGTAGGCGTCTTCCAGGCCATCGAGCGCCATGTGGTCGTACAGCTGCGTCATGCCGTACTTGACGCCCTTGCGCACGAAGCTCAGGTGCGGGGCGTTGGTCATGCTCTCCATGCCGCCGGCCACGACGATCCCGGACGAGCCGGCCACCAGCATGTCGTGGGCGAACATCATGGCGCGCATGCCCGAGCCGCACATCTTCGACAGCGTCACGGCGCCCGCCGACTGCGGCAGGCCTGCGCCCAGCGCCGCCTGGCGCGCCGGGGCCTGCCCCTGGCCGGCCATGAGGCAGTTGCCCAGCAGCACCTCGTCGACCGAGTCGCCAGTGATGCCTGCGCGCTCGACCGCCGCCTTCACGGCCACGGCGCCGAGCTGGTGCGCGGCCAGCGACGAGAAATCGCCCAGCAGGCCGCCTATGGGCGTGCGGGCGGCGGAGACGATGACGACGGGTTCGGACATGACAGGCTCCTGGTTTGAAACGTAGACGAAACAGGGGACCGTCAATGATGCGCCCGGCGCACCCTTGCCGCGAGCCTGGTGGGTCAGGGACGAACGGCATGCGCGCGTCGTGGCAGCGGCGCCACGTGCAGGGCGGTCAGCGGTTCAGATTTCGGAGTTCATTACAGCCGCGTCGCGCAGGCGCCGCTGGGCCCTGAACCGCTTGGTCGGGTCGTACGGGAACACGTCGTACACATGGCCGGCCTGGATACGCTCCTTGTGGCGATGCCAGAACCCGGCATCCAAAAGATCAGCATGGTGCTTCATGAACACCTCGCGGATCACCGGGTTGCCGAGCAGGAAGGGCGCGAAGGTCTCGGGGAAGACGTCCTTGGGGCCGACGCGGTACCAGACCTCGCCGGACATCTCGTCCTCCTCGGTGAGTGCGGGCGGCACGCGGCGGAAGTTGCACTCGGTGAGGTATTCGATCTCGTCGTAGTCGTAGAAGACGATCTTGCCGTGCCGGGTGACACCGAAGTTCTTGAACAGCATGTCGCCCGGGAAGATGTTGGCCGCCACCAGATCCTTGATGGCGTTGCCGTACTCGATCACGGCGCGCTCGGCCTGCTCGCGCGTGGCGTCTTGCAGGTAGATGTTGAGCGGCACCATGCGGCGCTCGATGTACAGGTGCCGGATCACGAGGTCGCCGCCGTCCTCCTCGATGAGGCTGGCGCAGTGACGCTTGAGCTCGTCGATCAGTTCGTCCTCGAAGCGCGCGCGGGGGAAGGCTACGTTCGAGTACTCCAGCGTGTCGGCCATGCGGCCCACGCGGTCGTGCGTCTTCACCAGGAAGTACTTGCTCTTGATGATCTCGCGCGTCATGCCTTCCTTCTGCGGCGGGTAGCTGTCGCGGATCACCTTGAAGACGAAGGGGAAGGACGGCAGGTCGAACACGAGCATGACCATGCCCTTGATGCCCGGCGCGATGCGGAAGCGGTCGCTCGAATGCCGCAGGTGATACAGGAAGTCGCGATAGAAGAGGTTCTTGCCCTGCTTGTGCAGGCCGAGCGCGCTGTAGATCTCCGAGCGCGGCTTGCGCGGCATGAGCGAGCGCAGGAACTGCACGTAGGCCGAGGGCACCTCCATGTTGACCATGAAGTAGGCCCGCGCAAAGCTGAACACCATCTGCAGGTCGTCCTCGCCGAACAGCACGGCGTCGATGGCGAGCTCGCCCTGCGGCGTGTGCAGGATGGGCAGCGCGAAGGGCAGCTCCCAGAAGCCGTTGATCACCTTGCCCACGGCGTAGGCGCCCTTGTTGCGGAAGAACAGGCTGGAGAGCACCTGGATCTGGAAGTTGGCGCGCGGGCGGAACTCGCCCAGCTGCACCATCACGGCCGCGAGCACCTGGTCGATGTCGCGCTCCAGGTCCTCGAAGGGGCGCTGCAGCTGGAAGTTGTGGACGATGCGCAGCCAGGTGTCGCGCAGCGTCTCGTGCGTGGGGTAGTAGGCGCGATAGGTGGGCAGCGAGGCCGGCTCGTCGTTCTCGATGTACTCGGTCGAGATGGCCGGGCGCACGAAGATGAAGTCGTTGTTGAAGTAGCTGCGGTGCAGGATCTTCGTGGTGACCGAGTTGAAGAAGGTCTCGGCCAGTTCCGGCTGGTGGTGGTTGGTGAGCAGGCCGATGTAGTGCAGCTTGACCTGCTGCCAAGTGTCCATCGAGAGCGCGCCCGCGTTGAACTCCTTCTGCAGCCGCTCCGCGCCCTCGTCCACCCGCTTGTCGTAGAACTCGATGCGATCGCGCTGGGCGTGCTGCTGGCCGTGCCAGTCGGCCTGCTCGAAGCGCTCCTTGGCCCCCGCGCTGGTCTCGCGAAAGAGACGGTAGTGCCGGTTGAAGCCCTCCAGCATGGCCTGGGCGATGTCGAACGCGCGGCTGTCGCTCAGCGCACGCGGAAACACCGCCGCATGCCTCATCACCGCTCCTTGGCGTGCTCGTATCGGCGGTACACAGCGGCGAGCGCTCGCTCGTAGGCGGCCGGCACCTCGTCGCAGTGCCCCACGGTCATCGAGAGGTCTTCCAGCAGGCCGTTGTGCAGGCCGTACACCCAGCCGTGCACCACCAGCTCCTGCCCGCGCTGCCAGGCGTCGCGCGCGATGGTGGTCTGGCACACGTTGAGCGCCTGCTCCACCACGTTGAGCTCGCACAGCGCGTTCACCCGCTCCTCGGACACGAGGCTGTCGAGCCAGGACTGGTGGCGGTTGCGCACGTCCTGCACATGGCGGATCCAGTTGTCGGCCAAACCAATGCGCTTGTCGTGCAGCGCCGCGGCCACGCCCGCGCAGCGCGAGTGCCCCACCACGATGATGTGCCTGACCTTGAGCACGTCGGTGGCGAACTGAATGACCGACAGGCAGTTGAGGTCGGAGTGCACCACGACGTTGGCCACGTTGCGGTGCACAAAGAGTTCCCCGGGCAGCAGGTCGACCAGTTCGTTGGCCGGCACGCGGCTGTCGGCGCAGCCGATCCACAGGTATTGCGGCGCCTGCTGCTTGAGCAGCGAGGTGAAGAAACCGGGCCGCTGTTCCTCGGTTTTGCGGGCCCACGCCCGGTTGTTTTCGAGCAGTTCGGTGAGCGAGGTCGTCATGGCCGGCAGTGTACGCAGCGGCTCGCGCGTGTCGGCCTTAAAGGGTTTCGGCGTACAGCTCCCGCCCGATCAGCATGCGGCGGATCTCGGAGGTGCCGGCGCCGATCTCGTACAGCTTGGCATCGCGCCACAGCCGGCCCAGCGGATAGTCGTTGATGTAGCCGTTGCCGCCGAAGACCTGGATGCCCTCGCCCGCCATCCACGTCGCCTTCTCGGCGCACCACAGGATCACGGAGGCGCAATCCTTGCGCACGCGCCGCACATGCTCGGCGCCCAGGTGGTCGAGGTTGCGCCCCACCGTGTAGCAGAAGGCCCGCGCGGCCTGCAGCACGGTGTACATGTCGGCCACCTTGCCCTGGACCAGCTGGAACTCGCCGATGCTCTGCCCGAACTGCTTGCGGTCGTGGATGTAGGGCACCACCTCGTCCATCACCGCCTGCATGATGCCGATGGGCCCGGCGGCGAGCACGGCGCGCTCGTAGTCCAGCCCGCTCATCAGCACCTTGGCGCCGCCGTTCACCTCGCCCAGCACGTTCTCGGCGGGCACTTCCACGTCGCGAAAGACCAGCTCCCCGGTGGGGCTGCCCCGCATGCCGAGCTTGTCCAGCCGCTGCGCGACGGAGTAGCCCTTCATCCCCTTCTCGACGATGAAGGCCGTGACGCCGCGCGCACCCAGCTCGGGCTGGGTCTTGGCATAGACCACCAGGGTGTCGGCATCGGGGCCGTTGGTGATCCACATCTTGCTGCCGTTGAGCACATAGCAGCCGCCCTGGTCCTGCGCCCGCAACTGCATGCCCATTACATCGGAGCCGGCGCCGGATTCGCTCATCGCCAGCGCACCCACGTGCTCGCCGCCGATCAGCCGGGGCAGGTACTTGCGCTTTTGCGCCTCGCTGCCGTTGCGCCGGATCTGGTTGACACACAGGTTGCTGTGCGCGCCATACGACAGGCCCACCGAAGCCGAGGCGCGGCTGATCTCCTCCATGGCGACCATGTGCGCGAGATAGCCCATGCCGGCGCCGCCGTCCTCCTCCGGCACGGTGATGCCCAGCAGGCCGAGGGCGCCCATCCGGGGCCACAGGTCCATGGGGAAGCGGTCGCTGCGGTCGATCTCGGCGGCGCGGGGCGCGATCTCGGCCTGCGCGAACGCACGCACGGCGTCGCGCAGCGCATCGATCTCCTCGCCGAGGTGGAAGTCGAGGCCGGGAAGGTCGGTCATGTTCGCTCCTCGCGATGCGCGGGCCGCTCCACGCGGATCCCGGGGTTGCGAGCCATTGTTCCATGCAGGGCCGCGCAGCCCATGCCTGAGAATCCCGGGCCCGAAGCGCACGCCTGCCTGCCCATGACACCCGTCGACCGACCGCGCCTGCCGACTTTCCGCGAGGCCCTCGCCTTCTGGCTGAAGCTGGGCTTCATCAGCTTCGGCGGGCCGGCGGGCCAGATCGCGGTCATGCACCAGGAGCTGGTCGAGCGCCGCCGCTGGATCTCGGAGCGGCGCTTCCTGCATGCGCTCAACTACTGCATGGTGCTGCCCGGCCCCGAGGCGCAGCAGCTGGCCACCTACCTCGGCTGGCTGATGCACCGCACCTGGGGTGGCATCGTGGCCGGGGCGCTCTTCGTGCTGCCCTCGCTGGCCATCCTGGTGGCGCTGTCGTGGATCTACCTCGCCTATGGCCACACGCCGCTGGTGACAGGCTTGTTCTACGGCATCAAGCCGGCCGTCACGGCGATCGTGCTGCACGCGGCGCACCGCATCGGTTCTCGCGTGCTGAAGAACGGCGTGCTGTGGGGCATCGCCGGCGCCGCGTTCGTCGCCATCTTCGTGTTCAAGTTGCCGTTCCCGCTCATCGTGCTGGCGGCCGGCCTGGCGGGGGCGATCGGCGGCCGGCTGGCGCCGCAGCGCTTCGCCTCGGGCGCCGGCCATGCGCAGGCCAGCGATGGGCACGGCCCCGCGGCGATCGACGACGACACCCCCACGCCGGCCCACGCCCTGCACCGCTGGAGCCGCTTCGGCAAGGTGGCGGGCGTCGGGCTGCTGCTGTGGCTGGCTGCCATGGCGTCACTGGTGGCCGCCTTCGGCTGGAAGGGAACGCTCGCGCAGATGTCCTGGTTCTTCACCAAGGCTGCGCTGCTCACCTTCGGCGGCGCCTATGCGGTGCTGCCGTACGTCTACCAGGGCGCGGTGGAGCACCACGCCTGGCTCACCGCCACGCAGATGATCGACGGCCTGGCCCTGGGCGAGACCACGCCCGGCCCGCTCATCATGGTGGTCGCCTTCGTGGGCTTCGTGGGCGGCTGGACGCATCAGGTGCTGGGCCCCGGGGCACCGCTGGCCGGCGGCGCGCTGGCCGCCGCAGTCGCGACCTTCTTCACCTTCCTGCCGTCCTTCGTCTTCATCCTGCTCGGCGGCCCGCTGGTGGAAACCACGCATCGCGACCTGCGCTACACCGCGCCGCTCACCGCCGTCACGGCCGCCGTCGTGGGCGTGATCGTGAACCTGGCGCTGTTCTTCGCCTGGCATGTGTTCTGGCCTCAAGGCTGGGCAGGCCGGTTCGACGTGCCGAGCGCGGCCATCACGGCCGCCTGCGCGCTCGCCCTCATTCGATTCAAGCGGGGCGTGATGGAGGTGATCGGCGCCGCGGCGCTGGTGGGGCTGGCGTGCTGGTGGCTGGGTCTGGCAAGCGTGGCTCGCTGATCAGCCTGCCTCTCGCCACGCGCCGCCCTGGTGACAGCCGGTACAAGCATAGGCGCGTAGAGTCGACGGGGTCGACCCCCGTTTGAAGCGCAAGTACCGCCTCGCGGCCTGCGCTCCCGCCCATGAACGCTCTCGAACAACAGCTCCACTACCCGCTCGGCGACGCGCTGCCCGCCCCCGGTCGCACCATGGAAGTCGCGCCCGGCGTGCGCTGGGTACGCATGCAGCTGCCCTTCGCGCTGGACCACATCAACCTGTGGCTGCTGCGCGACCGCCTCGACAGCCGCGAGGGCTGGACCATCGTCGACTGCGGCATCGCCAACGACGCCACGCGCCAGGCCTGGGAAGAGGTCTTCGCGCACGAGCTGGACGGGCTGCCGGTGCTGCGCGTGATCGTCACGCACATGCACCCGGACCACATCGGCCTCGCGCACTGGCTCACCGAACGCTGGAGCACGCCGGAGCAGGAATGCCGCCTGTGGATCAGCGGCACCGACTTCACCGCGGCGCGCGTCGCCAGCCGATCCACCACCGGCTTCGGCGGCGACCATGCGGCCCGGTTCATGGCTCGCCACGGTCTTACCGACCCTCAGGCCGTGGAGAAGATCAAGGCGCGCGCCACCTACTACGCCAGCATGGTGCCGCATGTGCCGGAATCGTTTCGACGCCTGATGCACAGCGATGCCCTGGCCGTCGGCACGCACGCATGGACCTGCCACGCCGGCTACGGCCACGCGCCCGAGCACATGTCACTGCACTGCGAGGCACTCGGCGTGCTGGTGGCCGGCGACATGGTGCTGCCGCGCATCTCCACGAACGTGAGCGTGATCGACGTCGAGCCGGAATCGAATCCCCTGCCGCTGTACCTAGCGTCCATCGATCGCCTGCTCGCGCTGCCGGCCGACACGCTGGTGCTGCCCTCGCACGGCCGGCCGTTCCGTGGCTTGCACACGCGCATAGCGCAGCTCAAGGCCCACCATGACGAGCGCCTGGCCGAGGCGATGGCCGCCTGCACACGCGCACCGCACAGCGCCGCCGAGCTGTTGCCCGTGCTCTTCAAGCGGCCGCTGGACCTGCATCAGACCACGTTCGCCATGGGCGAATCGATCGCTCACCTCCATGCGCTGTGGCACGCCGGCCGGCTGCAACGCCGCCGCGATCTGGACGGCGTCTACCGCTTCGCGCCCGTGTGAACGCCCCGCGGCGGCCGTCACCCGTCAATCGAAGACGGGCACCACGTCGTCCTTGAGCGTGCTTCGGTGCTGCTCGTAGTCAGGCACCACCGAACGCACCACGTCCCAGAAGCGGGGGCTGTGGTCCATGTGCTGCAAGTGCGCCAGCTCGTGCGCCACCACGTAGTCGATGGTCGGCATGGCGAAATGCACGAGGCGCCAGTTCAGGCGGATGGAGCCGTCGGCGCTGGCACTGCCCCAGCGCGTGGTCGCTGACGACAGCGAAAGCCGGGTCACCCGCACCCCCAGCTGTGCGGCGAAATGCCGGCAACGCTCCTCGAACACCCTTCGGGCCTGGCGCTGCAACCAGCTCTGCACCGCATCGCGGATCTGCGCCGGCTGCGCGGTCTGCGGCAGCCCGACGTGCAGCGTCAGCCGCGGTACGCCCGGCAGCGCCTGCGCATCGACGTGGAGCACCGCGCCGGTGGCCCGCGGGTCCAGCAGCACGATGACGGGCTCACCGAGGAAGGGAATGCTGGTGCCGTCACGCCAGTCCACACGCGCGGCCTGCAATCGCCGCCGGCGTTCCTGCTGCTCGCCGAGCTTGCGCAGGATCCAGCCGCTCTTTTCGAGCAGCGCCGACTCGATGTCGGCCAGGTTCACCCAGCGCGGCGCGCTCACGCTCAGGCCTTCGAAGCTCACCAGGAAGCCGATGCTGCGCCGGCGGGTGCGCTTGAGCTCATACGCCACCGAGTGCTCGCCCAGCCGGATCTCGCGGCTGGCCTGCGGATGGCGGAACCGGGGCGACCCAGCCGGCGAGCTCGCCGAGGGAACCTCCCGCGCGACCTGGACCGCTGATCCCCCGGGCGGCAGCGCCGATGTCACCGGGTCGGGCGGCCCATCGAACAACGACAACTGCGCGGAATCGGCCACCAGTGACGCCATTGCCATGGGCGGACCTCAGCCGGCGGCGCCTTGCGCCAACGCCTCCGGCGCATAGGCCTCGGGGTCCAGCCGTCGCATCTCGCCCTCGATCCATGCCTCGACCTCGTGCATCAGCTCGTCCGCATGGCGGCCCTGAGTCGGCATGAGCGGACCAATGGAAACGTCGATCACGCCCGGACGCAGCACGAACGACCTGCGCGGCCAGCAGCGCGCCGAGGTCACCGCGATCGGCAGCACCGGCACCCCGGCGTCCGCCGCCAGCCGCGTGCCGCCGGCCTTGTAGGTGCCCTGGCCGCCGCGCGGCGTGCGCGTCCCTTCCGGGAACATGATCACCCACAACCCCTGCGACATGAAACGCCGCCCCTGCTCGGCCACCCGCGCCCATGCCTGCGTGCGCCGGCTGCGGTCGATGTGGATCATGTCCAGGCGCCCCATGGCCCAGCCGAAGAACGGGATGGCCAGCAGCTCGCGCTTGAACACGTAGCAAAGGGGGCGCGGCATGATGACCGGGAAGGCGAAGGTCTCCCACGCAGACTGGTGCTTGGGCAGCAGGACCACCGCTCCCGCGCGCTCAGCCGCCTCGATGTGCTCGTGGCCGTGGATGCGCCAGCGCACGCCGCAGATGACGCGCGCCCCGACGATCGCCATGCGCAGCCACACCATGGTCAGTCGGTACAGCGGCGTGCCGCGCAGGAAGAGCGAGCCGACGATCGAGACGATGGCCCACGGCACGACGCTGACCACCAGCCACGCAAGGTACAGCAGCGACCGCAACGACCAGTAGAGCTGCTGCATCAGGGTCGGGGGAAGGAACGCAAGGCATCTCGGCACGGCGAAATGCATCGGAGGGCGTGCAACATGCGCATGGGATTCAAGGGACGCGGTTGAACCGCGAATCGACATCGACGCCCAGACCGCGCAACTCGCGGTCGTGCTGGATGATCGCCTCGGCGAACGCGCAGAGGTCTGCATGCACTTGCGTGCCGGGCACCTGGCGCAGCACCTGGGCGATCTGCTCGTCGTCGGCCTGGCCCAGCTTGCCGGTGAGCACCAGGTGTGTCGGGCAGCCGGCCGCCTGACCGGCCTCCATGTCTCGCAGCGAATCGCCCACGAACGGCACCTCGTGCAGGTCCATGCCGTACCGCTCGCCGATCTGCTGCATGAGGCCGGGCAGCGGCTTGCGGCAATCGCACTGGTCCTCCGGGGCATGCGGGCAGAAGAACACTGCATCGATGCGGCCGCCGTGCCGCGCCAGCAGTTGGTTCATGCGCGCGTGCATCTCGTTGAGCACGGCCATGTCGAACAGGCCTCGGCCCAGCCCGGACTGGTTGGTGGCGATCACCGTGTGCCAGCCGGCATGGTTCAGCCGCGCGATCGCCTCCAGTGCGCCGGGCAGCGGCACCCACTCCTGCGCAGACTTGACGTAGTCGTCACGGTCCTCGTTGATCGTGCCATCTCGGTCGAGAATGATGAGCTTCACGTTGCAACAGCCTCCTCGGCACGGTGGCGGTCGTGAGGGGTCACGGAGCGCATGGGGTCGATCATCTTCAGGCGGCAAGCCGGGACAAGTCGGCCACCCGGTTCATGGCCGCATGCATGCGCGTGAGCAGGCCCAGCCGGTTGGCGCGCAGTGCCCGGTCCTCCACGTTGACCATCACGTCGTCGAAGAAGGCGTCGACCGGCGACTTCAGCGCGGCAAGCGCCTGGAGCGAGGCCGTGTAGTCGCCTGCCGCGAAGGACGCCTCGGACTTCGGCGCGACCGCCGACAGCGCCTCGTACAGCGCCTGCTCGGCACGCTCTCTCAGCAGGCCGGTGTCGACCTCGGCGGCCGCGCCTTCCTCGCTCTTGCGCAGGATGTTGCCCACGCGCTTGTTGGCCGCCGCCAATGCCTCGGCCTCTGGCAGTTCGCGGAACGCACGCACGGCGGCGAGCCGCCGGGGGATGTCGGCCCACACAGGAGGACGCGCTTCCAGCACAGCCTCAACCTCCTGCACGCCGTAGCCGGCATCGCGCAGGTAGCCCACCAGACGCTCGCGCAGGAAGAAAGCCAGTTCGGCCTGTGCCTGCCCATGCCCGGACCCGAAGGCATGGAAGGCCGTGGAGATCAGCCCGCCGATTTCCAGCGGCAAGGCACGCTCGATCAGCATGCGGATCACCCCGAGGGCATGGCGGCGCAGCGCGAACGGGTCCTTGTCGCCGGTAGGCACCTGGCCGATGCCGAAGAGGCCCGCCAGGGTCTCCAGCTTGTCGGCCAGCGCCACCGCGATGCCCACCGGGTGGCCTGGCAGCTCGTCGCCCGCGTAGCGCGGCTTGTAGTGGTCCTCGATGGCCTGTGCAATCTCGTCGGCCAGCCCGTCGTGGCGCGCGTAATACGCGCCCATGGTGCCCTGCAGCTCGGGGAACTCGCCCACCATGTCGGTGAGCAGGTCAGCTTTGGCGAGCATCGCCGCCTGGTCGGCCTGCTGCGCGAGCGACTCGCCGCCCAGCGGCAGCGCCACCGTGCGCGCGATGGCGCGCACGCGCTCCACACGCTCGCCCTGCGTGCCCAGCTTGTTGTGGTAGACCACCTTCGCCAGCCCCGGCACGCGCGAGGCGAGCGTCTTCTTGCGATCCTGCTCGAAGAAGAACTTGGCATCGGCCAGTCGCGGCCGCACCACGCGCTCGTTGCCGCCGATCACGCGGCTCGGGTCGGCCGGCCGGATGTTGCTGACCACGAGGAAGCGGTCGGTGAGCCGCCCGGCGGCATCCAGCAGCGGGAAGTACTTCTGGTTGGCCTTCATCGTGAGGATGAGGCATTCCTGCGGCACGCCGAGGAATTCGCGGTCGAAGCGGCACACCAGCACGTTGGGCCGCTCGACCAGCGCGGTCACCTCATCCAGCAGCGCTTCGTCGTCGATGGGCCGCAGCCCTTCGCGGGCGGCTGCCTCGGACAGCTGGCGCGCGACCTCGGCCCGGCGCTCCTCGAAACTCGCGATCACCGCGCCTTCCTCGCGCAGTTGCGCGGCGTAGCTGTCGGCATCGCGCAGCTCGATCTCGCTGCGCGCCGCCTCGAAGCGATGACCTTGCGTGCGGCGACCGGCTTCCAAACCGAGCGCCGTCACGGGAACGACCTGCGCTCCGTGCAGCGCGACCAACGCGTGAGCCGGACGCACGAAGTTCACGCTCGTCCAGCCGTCGGCCAGCTGGTACTGCATGACCTTGGGGATGGGCAGGCGCGCGATGGCATCGTCCAGGGCCTTCTGCAGGCCCGCGGCCAGGGTTGCGCCACGCGCCACGCTGTCGAGGAACAGCGTCTCGGCCTTGCCGTCCAAGCGCCGCCGGAGCGACGGCACGGCCCCGGCGTCCGCCCCGAGCGCGCTCAGCTTCTTGAGCAGGGCGGGCGTCGGCGTGCCGTCGGCCGACAGGCCCACGGCCACGGGCATGAGCTTGTGCGACACGGGGCGGTCGGCCGCCGCGGCCTTCACGCCGCCCATGTGCACGGCCAGCCGCCGCGGCGAGGCGTACGCCGTTACCGGCGCATCGGGCGCCACCAAACCCTGTGCCCGCAGGCCCTCGGCCACTTCCCTGGCGAACGCGTCGCCCAGCTTCCTGAGGGCCTTGGGAGGAAGCTCCTCGACCAGGAGTTCGACGAGCAGGTTGGTTGTCATTGGAGCGCCCATCGCCTCAGGCCGCCTTCTTCTGCAGTTGCGCCGTCACCTCGTCTGCCCAGGCGCGAGGCGCCATCGGGAAGCCCAAGCGCGCGCGGCTGTCGACGTAGCTTTGCGCCACGCTGCGCGCCAGGTTGCGGATGCGGCCGATGTAGGCTGCGCGCTCCGTCACGCTGATGGCGCCGCGCGCATCGAGCAGGTTGAAGGTGTGCGCCGCCTTGAGCACCTGCTCGTAGCCCGGCAGGGCCAGCTGCTGCTCCATCAGGTACTTCGCCTGCTTCTCGTGGGCGCCGAAGGCCCCGAGCAGGAAGTCGATATCACTGTGCTCGAAGTTGTAGGCGCTCTGCTCGACCTCGTTCTGGTGGTAGACGTCGCCGTACTTCAGGCCCTCGGTCCAGGTGAGGTCGTACACGTTGTCCACGCCCTGGAGATACATCGCCAGACGCTCCAGGCCGTAGGTGATCTCGCCCGTGAGGGGCTTGCAATCAATGCCGCCCACCTGCTGGAAGTAGGTGAACTGCGTCACCTCCATGCCGTTGAGCCACACCTCCCAGCCCAGGCCCCACGCGCCGAGCGTGGGGTTTTCCCAATCGTCCTCGACGAATCGGATGTCGTTGGCCTTGAGATCGAAGCCCAGCGCCTGCAACGATCCAAGATACAGGTCCAGGATGTCGGCGGGCGCGGGCTTGAGCACCACCTGGTACTGGTAGTAGTGCTGCAAACGGTTCGGGTTTTCGCCGTATCGGCCGTCCTTGGGACGGCGGCTCGGCTGCACATAGGCCGCCTTCCACGGCTCCGGCCCCAGCGCTCGCAGGAACGTGGCCGTGTGGCTGGTGCCCGCGCCGACCTCCATGTCGTAGGGCTGCAGCAGCGCGCAGCCCTGGCGGTCCCAGTAGTCCTGCAGGCGCAGGATGATTTGCTGAAACGTCAGCATGGTGATATGCGGCAGTGCCGCTGCAGCAGGCAAAGGATCGCCGATTTTATGTGGGGGTGCGCCGGGCAAGGCGCACCAGGACGGGCGCACGCAGCATCAGGAGCGCCAGCGCTGCCAGCACGCCCGGCGGCCACAGCCCGAAGCGCGACGTCCACCACGCGTACGGCGTCAGGCCAGCGCGGCCCTGCACCTGGCCTTGCAGCACGTCGCGGGTGTACGGCTTCACGCCCTGCGCCACGTGGCCCCGGTGATCGATGATGACCGTGGCCCCGGTGTTCGTGGCCCGCAGCATGGGACGCTGGAACTCCAGCGAGCGCATGCGCGAAATGTTCAGGTGCTGCTCCACGGCCACGGTGTTGCCGAACCAGCCGATGTTGCTCAGGTTCGCGAAGATCGTGGGCGCGCGCGCTGGGTCGCGAAAACGCACGGCGAGCTCCTCGCCGAAGAGATCCTCGTAGCAGATGTTCGGCGCCACCCGCTCGCCCTTCACCAGGAACGAGGGCGCATCCAGCACGCCGCGATCGAAGTCCCCGAGCGGGATGTTCATCATCTGCGTGAACCACCTGAAGCCGGCCGGGATGAACTCGCCGAAAGGCACGAGGTGAACCTTGTCGTACCGGTACGCTTCGCGCCCGGGCGCAAAGCCGAGCGCGGAGTTGGTGTAGCCGTCGCGCTCGTCGCCCATCGGCACGCCGAACAGCGCGTACGTGTTCGCGCTGAAGCGCCGCTGCAGCGCATCGAGAAAACCCACGGGCATCTGCTCAGGCAGGAAAGGGATGGCCGTCTCCGGTGCGACGACCAGGTCGCCCCTGGCTGCGAGCATGCGGGCCAGGTGCCACTCCAACGCACCCGCCTGGTACTCACCGGCGAACTTCTCCTCCTGCGGAATGTTCCCCTGCAGGAGGCTGACCTGGAGGGTACCCGTCGGCCGGGTGAAACCCACCGGTCCCGTGTGCGTGTGCAGCAAGCCCAGCACCACGGCCGCAGTGGCGATGGCCGCGAGACGGCGCGGCCCGATGACCGGACGAGCCACTGCCACCCAGGCCACGAGGAATGCCCCGACGGCGCCGATGCCATACACCCCAACCCAGGGCGCGAGCTTCGCCAGCGGGCTGTCGACGTGTGCATAGCCCGAAGCCACCCAGGGGAAGCCGGTGAAGATGACGCCGCGCGCCAGCTCCGCCAGCAGCCAGACCGCGCCGAAGAGCAACGCGTCGACCGGCGGCCGCCCGGTACGCCAGCGGGCATAGGCGGCCATGCCTGCCGCGAGGTAGGTCGACAACGCCAGTCCCAGGGCAAGCACCGCGAGCGCCGCCATCCACGCCGGCAGGCCTCCGTAGCGGTGCATGCTGATGTACAGCCACCAGGTGCCAGCGCACATCCACGCCGTGCCAAACACGAGTCCGAGCCCCGCTGCGCGCCTGGGCGTCACCACCGACACCCGCCACGCTAGCAGCCCCACGCACAGCAACTGCAGCCACCACGTGTCGGTATAGACGAAGGAAGCCGTCTGCAGCGCGCCCAGCGCGCCGGCCACGAACAGATCGAAGGTCGGCGACAGGGGCTGCGCCCAGGCCGCCGTCTCGGCGCGCTGTGTCATCAGGCGCCGTCGGTACCGAGCGCATCCTCAGGCGCCCGAGTGACTTTGAACCAGCGCACGGCGCCGCCGCGCGTGAGCATCACCGTGAAGAGCAAACCGGCCAGCGTGATCGCCTCGCCGCGCCGCGGCACATGGCCCAGCTCATGAGCAACGAGCCCGCCGATTGTGTCGAAATCCTGCTCGGGCAGGTTCGCCGCGAAAGCCTCGTTGACGGCGCTGATGTCGGTGTCGCCGGCCACGCGGTGGCTGCCATCGGCCAGGGTGTAGATGCGGGTTTCGCTGTCCTTCTCGTCGAACTCGTCCTCGATCTCACCGACGATCTCCTCGAGCACGTCTTCGATGGTGATGAGCCCGGCCACGCTGCCGAATTCGTCGATCACGATGGCCAGGTGGTTGCGGTTCGAGCGGAAGTCGCGCAGCAGTTCGTTGAGTCCCTTGGACTCCGGAATGAAGACCGCCGGGCGCAGCAGAGTGCGCAGGTTCAGCTCGGGCGCGCGCTGCAGCTTCAGCAGGTCCTTCGCGAGCAGTATGCCGATGATGTTGTCCCGCTCGCCTTCGTAGACCGGGAACCGCGAATGCGCAGTGTCGATGACCACGTTGAGCAACTGCTCGTAGGGCGCGTCGATGTCCAGCATGTCCATCCGCGGTGCGGCCACCATCACGTCGCCAGCCGTCATGTCCGCCATGCGGATCACGCCCTCGAGCATCATGCGTGACTCGGGTGCGATCAGTTCGCGGTCCTCGGCGTCGGCCAGCGTCTCGATGAGCTCGTCGGTGGAATCGGGCCCGCGATGGACGAATTCCACGATGCGCTGGAACAGGTTGCGCTTGTCGGGATGGGCGTGCTTGTCGTTGCGGTGACGAGCTGTCACGCCTGGATGCGGGTCGGGCATCGCGCGAAGGCGAGGGAGTGGGGAAGAGCGCCAGCTTACCCGATCGGGATTTGGCAAGTGTGCTAGCTTAGCCTGCTTCGCGCATGCCGACGAGCTTGCAAAGCCGGCGCGCGCTCCGATATGACGTGGCGTCACCTCGCTTGCGCACACACGATTCCAGGAACACTGCATGGCCCTCATTCCCGCCACCATCCTCACCGGCTTCCTCGGTTCGGGCAAGACCACGCTGCTAAAGCGGGTGTTGACCGAAACCCACGGACAGAAGATCGCCGTCGTCGAGAACGAGTTCGGCGACGAGAACATCGACAACGAGATCCTCGTGCAGGACACGCGCGAGCAGATCATCCAGCTCAATAACGGCTGCGTGTGCTGCACCATCCGCGAAGACTTGCGCAGCACCTTGTCCGAACTGGCGGAAAAGCGCCGCAAGGGCGATCTGGATTTCGAGCGCGTGGTGATCGAAACCACCGGCCTGGCCGATCCCGGCCCCGTGGCACAAACGTTCTTCATGGATGACGAGATCGCAGAGAGCTACCTACTCGACTCCATCCTCACGCTGGTCGACGCCAAACATGCCGGGCAGCAACTAGACGCGCGCCAGGAAGCACGCCGGCAGGTGGGCTTCGCGGACCAGATCTTCATCAGCAAGACAGATTTGGTGGACGAAGGCGCAGTCGAGGAATTGGCGCACCGCCTGACACACATGAACCCCCGCGCGCCGCAACGTCGAGTGCACTTCGGCGAGGTACCGATCTCCGAGGTCTTCGACCTGCGCGGCTTCAACCTCAACGCCAAGCTGGACATCGACCCTGATTTCCTGAAAGCCGAGGACCACGATCACCATGATCATGACCACGGCCATGATCATGGCGAGCACTGTGATCACCCGCACCACCACGCGCACGACGATGACGTGAAGTCCTTCGTATTTCGAGCCGATCGGCCGTTCAACCCGGCCAAACTTGAGGATTTTCTCGGGGCCATCGTTCAGGTCTACGGCCCCAAGATGCTGCGCTACAAGGGGGTGCTGCACATGAAGGGTACCGACAAGAAGGTGATCTTTCAGGGCGTGCACCAGTTGATGGGCAGTGACCTCGGACCCAAATGGGCCAGCGGGGAGGAAAAGCAGAGCAAGCTTGTGTTCATTGGCATCGACCTGCCCCGCGACGTCTTGCTGCAGGGGCTGGAGCAGTGCCTGGTGTAAGGCCATCGGCCGGATAGCGGCGCCCCCGTCCGATGTGGTGCCTGCGGGGTTTTCCCGGGAAGCCAGGGGCTCGGCGAGACGGATTGCCGAACTTCTTGCGAACCCTCGTGAAAAGGCATGTAGCCTACCCCGTCCCACGGGGGCAACGTGGCTACAATCCGCGGCGCCCAAAATTCGCCCCGGCCCCGAAGGCCGAGGATGGAGCGGGCGTAACCGCCGTTGCGAGGAGACTCAAGTGAGCACCACCCCGGCAAAGAAAGCAGCACCCAAGAAGCCCGAGTCCAAGGCCCCTGCAGCCAAGACCCGGACGGTGTCAAAGGCTGTTGCTGTGACCCAGCCCGCGGTCAAGTCCTCGCCCACGCCTGTCACCAAGCCCGCTGCAGCGGCCAAGGCCCACGTACCCGACCATGGTCATGCGCCCCATGCCAAGGCAACTCCGAGCACCCACGCCAAAACCCTAGCGGGCCGCGAGCCGGCCGTGGCGCCCGCAGCGGCAGGCGCGCACTCGGGGACTGCGGCCGAAGCCGTTGAACCAGCCTCCTCTTCCCGATTCGCCGACCGGTTTGCGCCGCCTCGGCCCCCTACCCGACAAATGAATCATCTTGCAGTCGACACTCCCAAGCAGCCCGCCAAGCCGGACCCCAAGCTCGCCAACGCATGGAAAGGCAAGGCCGGCAAGGACCTCAGCGAAGAAGAGGTCCTTGCCATGCCCGAGAGCGAGTACATGAACGAGAAGCAGCTGGAGTTCTTCCGTACCCGGCTGCAGGCACTCAAGGATGACTTGCTGTCCAACGCCGGCGAAACCACCGAGCACTTGCGCGAGGACACGTCCATCGTGCCCGACCCCGCCGACCGAGCCACCATCGAGGAAGAGCACGCCCTGGAACTGCGCACGCGCGACCGGGAACGGAAACTGCTCAAGAAGATTTCCCAGTCGCTCGCACGCATCGATTCGGGCGAGTACGGTTTCTGTGACGAAACCGGCGAGCCCATAGGGCTTGGGCGGCTTATCGCACGACCCACCGCTACACTTTCGCTCGAAGCTCAGCAGCGCCGCGAGCTCAAGCAGAAGATGTTCGGCGACTGATCGCACGAGCCTTCCAGCAGCACCCGACATGGCGGAACCCAAAGACACGACCAGCTTCTTCCGCAAAGTCGTGAAGTTCGTGGCCAACCCGGCCACCGAATGGAGCGATCTCGACGCGCCTTCTCAGGAGTCGCGCGAGAGTGAGTTCGCCAAGTCGGAGCTGAAGGCCATGATCGAGCGCAAGCGCCGCAACGATTTCGTGCGCAAGCGCGAGTTCGACATGCTGCGCAGAGTGCGCCGGGAGGGCCTGTCAGGCGATCAGCTGGCCGCGCTCGGCGGCATGTCGCGCATGGACGACTCCGAGGTTCGTGTCGACAGCGTTGCCAAGGCCGACAGCGGGGTCAAGGCCAAGATCGACGAGATCGAGCAGCAGATGGTCGGTGACGGCTATCGCGCCACGCCGCCGCGGCGCTCGAACGATTTCCACTCCACACGCACCCAGCCCATGCCTCCCGGCGGACCGGCAACGGTTCCCGCCCCGTATGAGGGTTCCGCCGATGGTGGGCGGGTAGTCGACACGGGCAACCCCAGCGAGCACGCCCGGCTTTCTCCGGCTGGGCAACCAGCAGCCGCGATCATGAGCCCGGGCCTGTCGCCGCTCAAGCTCGACACCAGTGCCGCGGATTTCTCGGATCCGTTCGGCGTGGTCGTCAACGAGGTCGCGCACGACCCCGAGCTCGACGAGGCCGTCATCGCCTTTGCCAATGCCGATTTCGAGCTCTGCGAGCAATCCATTGCTTCGCTTGCACGACCGGGAGGCAGCCGTGCCGGCCATGCCGAAACCTGGCTCGTCCTGTTCGACCTCTATCGCGCCATTGGCCAGCAAGCCAAATTCGAAAGTCTCGCTGTCGAATACGCGCAGCAGTTCGGCTGGTCGGCCCCGCAGTGGTTCTCCATGCCCAAGCTGGTAGCCGCCGCGGCCATGGACGAGCAACGCCCCAAGTTGGCAAAGGTCGAGGGCCAGGTAGGCTGGGTCTGCCCGGAGTTCCTCGACTCCGACTCCGTCGCCAAGCTGCGCTCGCAGACATTGCAGATGCCCTTGCCCTGGGTGTTCGACTGGGGCGCGCTCAAGCACATCGACCCCGAAGCCTGCGCCCGCCTGAGTGACCTGTTCCGCAGCTGGATCGGCCAGAAGCTGGACATGCGCTGGATCGATGGTGAACGGCTGTTCACGATACTCAAGGAAGACGCGCCCACCGGCGATCGCGATGCCGACCCGGCGTGCTGGCAGCTTCGCCTGGACGCGCTCCGCATGGCGAACCGGCCCGACCAGTTCGACGAAGCCGCCATCGACTACTGCGTCACCTACGAAGTGTCTCCACCATCGTGGGAACCCGCGCAGTGCAAGGTCAGCATCAGCGGCGCCGGACACAGCACCAGTTCCCCGCCGCTGTCCGTGGTGAGCGAGGTCTCCACCTCCTTCGTGGAATCCCAGCCTACGGAGGATGCCGCCACACTGCAGGTCGCCAGCGTCGAACTGTCCGGGCAGCTGGTCGGCGACATCGGCGCCACCCTCTCGGATCTCAGTGCAAACCTTGGCGCGGCTTCCATCGTGAGCGTGTCGTGCGCCAAGTTGATCCGCGTCGATTTCATCGCCGCCGGCGACCTGCTCAACTGGGTGCTGGCGCGGCGCGGCGAGAGCCGGATCGTGAGCTTCGTCGACGCGCACCGCCTCGTGGCTCTGTTCTTCGGAGCCATGGGAATCACCGAACACGCGAAGGTCAAGGTGCGCACCGTCTGAGAAGATGGCGCCCCGCGGGACCCTCCCGCACCTAGTGTCGTGAGTTGGAAATACGTGGCATTTCGATTCAACCAGATGGTGATGATCGTGCGGCGGGCGAAGGGGGTCGATACCGGGTGGTATCGACCCCTTTCGACTGTCGTGCGAGGGCATCTGGCCGAACCCCTTAGGGGCGGGCCGATACGGAACGATCGCCGCGTTGCCCAGCCGGGTCGATACCACCCGGTATCGACCCGGCTGCGCGCCTTGCGCTCATTCCCGTTTCGGCCCGTCGAAATGCCACGTATTTCCAACTCACGACACTAGCCTGCAGATCATCCGGATGGAATCCTTCCACGGCACCACCATCGTCAGCGTGCGCCGCGGCGCGACGATCGCCCTCGGCGGCGACGGCCAGGTCACTCTGGGCAACGTCGTCGTCAAGGCTTCGGCCCGCAAGGTACGCAAGCTCTATCGTGAGCAGGTCCTGGCCGGTTTCGCCGGCGCCACCGCCGATGCGTTCACGCTCTTCGAACGGTTCGAGGCCAAGCTGGAGAAGCACCATGGTCACCTCGTGCGCTCGGCCATCGAGCTCACCAAGGACTGGCGCACCGATCGGGTGCTGCGCCGCCTGGAAGCCATGTTGGCAGTAGCGGACAAGGACGCTTCCCTGATCATCACCGGCAACGGAGACGTGCTCGAACCCGAGCACGGCATCATCGCGATCGGTTCGGGCGGCCCGTACGCCCAGGCCGCCGCCCGCGCACTGCTGGAGCACACCGAACTCACGCCCGTGGCCATCGTCAAGAAGTCGCTCGAGATCGCCGGCGAGCTGTGTATCTACACCAACCAGAACCACACCATCGAGACGCTGTCGTGAGCCACATGACGCCACAGGAGATCGTCTCCGAACTGGACCGGCACATCGTCGGCCAAGCCGACGCCAAGCGTGCCGTCGCCATCGCCCTGCGCAACCGCTGGCGGCGCCAGCAGGTCGATGAGAAGCTGCGCGGCGAAATCACGCCCAAGAACATCCTGATGATCGGCCCCACGGGCGTGGGTAAGACGGAGATCGCTCGGCGCCTGGCCAAGCTCGCCGACGCGCCCTTCGTGAAGGTCGAGGCAACCAAGTTCACCGAGGTCGGCTATGTCGGCAAGGACGTCGACTCCATCGTCCGCGACCTGGTGGACATGGCGGTGAAGCAGGAGCGCGAGAGCGCCATGCGTCGTCAGCGAGCGCGCGCGGACGACGCGGCCGAGGAACGCATCCTCGACATCCTGGTGCCCCCGGCGCGCAGCGATTTCGGCCTGACCGCGCAGGCCACCGACAGCACGGCGCGTCAGGTCATGCGCAAGCGCCTGCGCGAAGGCTCGCTCGACGACAAGGAGATCGAGATCGACGTCGCAGACACCCCGCCGGCCATCGACATGATGGGCCGGGCCGGCATGGACGACATGGCCGATCAGCTGCGCAGCATGCTGGCCCAGGTCGGGGGCGTCCGGCGTCGCCAGCGCAAGGTGCGGATCGCCGAAGCCATGAAGCTGCTCGCCGACGAAGAGGCGGCCAAGCTGATCAACCAGGATGAAGTCCATCGTGCAGCGCTGACCAACGCCGAACAGAACGGCATCGTCTTCATCGACGAGATCGACAAGGTCACCTCGCGCTCGGAGCTCACGGGTGGTGCCGATGTCTCGCGCCAGGGTGTGCAGCGGGACCTGCTGCCCCTGGTGGAAGGAACCTCGGTGAACACGAAGTACGGGATGGTCAAGACCGATCACATCCTGTTCATCGCGTCGGGCGCCTTCCATCTTTCCAAGCCGAGCGACCTGATCCCAGAGCTGCAGGGCCGATTTCCTATCCGCGTGGAGCTCGGGTCGCTCAGCGTGGACGACTTTGAAGCCATCCTCACGCAAACGCACGCCAGCCTAGTCAAGCAATATCAGGCGTTGCTGGCCACCGAGGGTGTGACGCTTGAACTGCGTGCTGACGGCATCCGCCGTCTGGCGCAGATCGCCTACGACGTGAACGAACGCACCGAGAACATCGGCGCGCGTCGCCTGGCAACCGTGATGGAGCGCCTGCTCGATGAAGTGAGCTTCGATGCGCCTCACCTCAGCGGCAAGACCGTGTCGCTGGGAGCCATTGAAGTGGACGCCAAGCTGGCAGAGCTGGCGCGCAACGAGGATCTGTCGCGCTACATCCTCTGATCGGCGAGCGTCCTTCGATTGACGAGCGCCTCAGCTCAGCAGGCGCTTCGGATCTGCATCCAGCTTGGCCAGCGCGTCGCGCGTGGCGCGCACCGTGAGCGACTCGTCCTGCGCCGGCACCAACAGCCCGGCCTGGAGAAACGCTGCCAGTCGATGTCGCTGGAACAGGATGCCGCGCCCCTTGGGGGACACGAACAGCGTCAGCTCCTTGCGCAGCCCCTGCCACGCCAGCTGTACCGCCTCGTTGCGGCCGCGGAAGTCGAGCATGAACCAGCTGCCAACCTGAAGCTCGCGTGCCCAGGCAAGCATGGCCGGCGTGGGCATGGAGCCCCCCTCGCCCACCACCTCCAGCTCGGAGCTCTCGTGGCCGGACAGGTCGAGGACCATGGACTCGTCGATTTCCACGTCCGCAGCGTCCGGCAACAGCTCTTCGAGCGTCTCCAGACGGGCCATGAGATCTTCCAAGCGGTCATGCGGGATGGCGGCAGCCTTGGCGGTGAAGGCCGCCGCAAGCGAGTTGTTGAGCTTCTGGATGTGCTCGTCCTGCTTCTGCGCGGGCACGCTGGAACCTTGCATGCCTTCGCGCAGCATCTTCAAGAGCGGCGGCAGGCGACGTATCACCTCGGCACGCTCCTCTCGCGACACCTTGGCGCTGGCGGACCAGATGAGGTCGGCCGCAGCACGCTTCATCGTCTTGGTCTGCTCGCTTTGCAGGCCATGTTTGACCGCGGTCATGGCCAACACGTCGGCCCACACCTGGAACAGGAAGTCGCGCACGCCCTCCTGCACCGGTACCTCGTTGAGCATCTTGCGCAGCTCGATGGTGTACTGGATTGCCAGCGTTTCGCGCTGCTCCACCTGCTGCGCCAGCGACACACCCTTGCGCGACGCCTCGTTCTCGTTCTTGAAGTAGTGCTCCAGGAACCGCTCGAACTCGGTGAGCACCGTCTGGAAAACCCGCCGGCCGGTGTCGGGATAGGCTTCGACCACCTGCACGACGCGCTTGATCTCCTTCTCGAGCACGTCGCCGATATGCCGCATGGCTTCGTCGAATCCCATAACGCAGGCACCCATGCGATCGATGAGCCGGCGCGCCGGATGGTCGGTCGTGGCGAAGAAATCCGGTTCGCCGATGGCCACGCGGAGCACCGGCATCTGCAGCCGCGCGAACCAGACACGGACGGTGGCCGGTATGCGCTCCTCGGTGAGGATGCTCTGGAACAGTAGCGCCACGAGCTCGATAGTGGCCCGTTCCACGGGAGTCTCGGCAGCCTGCTTGAGCTGCTGGCGACGCTGGTTCAGCTCCTCCAGCAGCATGGGCGTGCTGACTTGCGCCCCGGCAGGACGCCCGGGCGCCGTGGCCGCCGCCATGCGACGAGCAATGCCCTGCTGCGCATCAGCGATGGCCGCGCGCAGGCCTTGAGATGGTGGTCGTCCCTGCTGCGTGCTGGCGAACTCTGGCAGTTGCCGGCCGATGAGCTTGTTCAGCCGCCCGAGCACGGCCTCCGCCTGCTCGGCACCGCGCGCCAGTCCGCCCGCCCGGGTCATCATGCGGGTTTCATCGTGGACGGCCGAGCGCGGAC
The DNA here is from genome assembly GCA_966248995.1 of uncultured Burkholderiales bacterium. GTDB lineage: Bacteria > Pseudomonadota > Gammaproteobacteria > Burkholderiales > Burkholderiaceae_C > Albitalea. The sequence continues at coordinate 38,282 of CBINBY010000003.1, forward strand.
TTTCCGTCAGCGGCGGGGCCGCCGCATGCGTGTGGACGAAGCCACCTGTTGTTCCGCCTCCGGCAGAGCCACCCCATGAAGCATTGCGCGAACGCCGGATGAAAGGCCGCAGATCGATCTCCGGGAGCACCTGCTGCTGCACCAACCAACGGTTAATCTCGTGGTACGACTCCTCGGCGACATCGGCGAAGACATCGTGCAGCACCGCCTGCAACGTCCGCCAGGCCTCGTGCCCCAAGCCGACGGCGCGCCATGCGTTGGAAACGATGCGCGCCAGCACATGAGGACGCAGGATGTCATTGGTATCGAGCTCGTCCCGCCCCTCGAGCAGCGTCATGCGCGAACGCATGTCGGTGAACTCCCAGGAGGCGCGGTCCATCATCGCCAGTGCGAGCCGCGAACTGAGGATCTCGCTCTCGATGGTGTCGTTGTCGACCAGCGTCAGCCCGCCGCTGCCGCTCGACACGATCCCTGCGCGCCCGCCGGCGGCCGGGAGGTCCGCAGGCTTCACCCCGGAAATGCCCCCCGCGTTCTGGCTGCTGCGCAACGCTCGCAGCATGCCATCGAGCCAGTCGGACTGACGCTTCTTCAGATCCTCGACGGTATCGCGACGGCGCATGGCGGTGGCAGGATCCGCCACTTGCCCGAGCAGGATGCGCGCACCCTGCTCCACGGCCTGCACCACACTGGGCAACCCATTCAGGAGGCCCTCGACGTAGTTGCGCCTCGCCTGTGCGGCCAGTGCCATCGAATTGGCGGTGGTCGCCATGGGTGTGGAGTGAGTGCTCGCAGGGGGTGGGTTTGGTCCTACAACTCTACACCACCGCCCCTGCATTCGGGTCGTTGGGATCGGCTTCCTTCGCTGCGGCCTTGACGAGATCTTCACGCTTGACCCCAAGCCACATGGCGATGGCCGCTGCAACGAATACCGAGGAATAGATCCCGAAAAGAATGCCGATGGTCAGCGCTACGGCGAAGTAGTGCAGCGTGGGTCCGCCGAAGAGGAGCATGGACAAGACCATCATCTGCGTGGAGCCGTGCGTGATGATCGTGCGGCTCATGGTGCTGGTGATGGCGTGATCGATCACCTGCACGGTAGACATCTTCCGGTAGCGACGGAACGCCTCGCGGATGCGGTCGAAGATCACGACGGACTCGTTGACCGAGTAACCCAGCACTGCGAGCACGGCGGCCAGCACGGACAGCGAGAACTCCCACTGGAAGAAGGCGAAGAAGCCGAGGATGATGACCACGTCGTGCAGGTTCGCAAGGATGGCCGCCACCGAGAACTTCCATTCGAAGCGGAAGGCCAGATAGATCATGATGCCGGCCACCACGAAGGCGAGCGCCTTGGCCCCGTCTTCGGCAAGCTCGCGTCCCACCTGAGGGCCGACGAACTCGCTGCGCATGAGGTGCACGGGCTCCGCCGAAGCCGCGCCGCATACGGGCCGGCTCACCGCCTCGCCGCGCTCGCTGGTGAACTGCTGAGTAGAGACCACACCCCCTTCGCGCTTGCACAGCTCGCCAAACACACGGCTGACGACTGCGGCCTGGTTGGCATCATTGCGCACAGGGACGCGGATCAACACGTCGCGCGGGCTGCCGAAGTGCTGCACCTGCACCTCGCCAAAGCCCAGCCCGTCGACCACGCCGCGGACCTTCGCCACCTCCACCGGCTGTGGGTAGCTCACCTCCACGAGGGTACCGCCGGTGAACTCCACGGAAAGGTGCAGGCCCCGCGTCGCGAGGAAGAAGACCGCCGCGAGGAAGGTCAGGGCGGAGATGATGTTGAACACCAGCGCGTGCCGCATGAACGGGATGTCGCGCCTGATGCGGAAGAACTCCATGGGAGATGTCCTGTTCGAGGGTGGCGGGTTTCAGGTCTTCGCGGGTACGTCGGCGTTCGGACGCCATACTTGGCCGATGGACACGCCCTTCAGCTTCTTTTGCCGGCCATACCAGAGGTTCACCAGGCCTCGCGAGAAGAAGACCGCCGAGAACATGGAGGTCAGGATGCCCAGACAGTGCACGACGGCGAAGCCGCGCACGGGCCCAGAACCGAAGGCCAGCAGCGCGACCCCGGCGATCAGCGTGGTGATGTTCGAGTCGAGGATGGTGCCGAACGCGCGCTCGTAGCCTGCGTGGATCGCCGCCTGCGGCGACGCACCGCCGCGCAGTTCCTCGCGCACACGTTCGTTGATGAGCACGTTGGCGTCGATGGCCATGCCCAGCACCAGCGCGATGGCCGCCATGCCGGGCAGTGTCAGCGTGGCCTGCAGCATCGACAGCACTGCAACCAGCAGCAGCAGGTTCACAGCCAGTGCGACCGTGGAGAAGACACCGAAAAGGCCGTAGTAGAGGCACATGAACACCGCGATCGCGATGAAGCCGTACAGCACGCTGTCGTAACCCTTGCGGATGTTGTCGGCGCCCAGGCTGGGGCCGATCGTGCGCTCCTCGATGATTTCCATCGGCGCGGCCAGCGAGCCTGCGCGCAGCAGCAGCGCCACGTCATTGGCCTCGGTGGTGGTCATGCGCCCCGAGATCTGCACCCGGCCACCGCCGATCTCGGTGCGGATGACCGGCGCGGTTACGACCTCGCCCTTACCCTTCTCGAACAGCAGGATCGCCATGCGCTTGCCCACGTTCTCGCGGGTAACGTCACGGAAGATCCGCGCACCCTTGGCGTCGAGCGTGAGATGTACGGCCGGCTCCTGGGTCTGGTTATCGAACCCGGCCTGCGCATCGGTCAGGTTGTCGCCGGTCAGGATCACCTGGCGCTTGACGATGAGCGGCGCGCTGCCGCGCTCGATGTAGCGCTCCGTGCCGAAGGGCACCGGCCCGGTACCTGCCGCCGCTGCAGCCGCCTCGGCACTGTCGTCCACGAGCCGGACTTCCAGCGTGGCGGTCCGACCGATGATGTCCTTGGCCTTGGCCGTGTCCTGAACGCCAGGCAGCTGCACGACCACGCGGTCCATGCCCTGCTGCTGGATCACGGGCTCAGCCACGCCAAGTTCGTTGACCCGGTTGTGCAACGTGGTGATGTTCTGCTTGACCGCCGTCTCCTGCACCTTGCGGGCGGCCTCTGGCTTCAACGCACCGCGCAACACCAGATCGCCGCCGTCGGCACTCGCTGCCCATAGCATCTCGGCCACCTGCTCGCTGAGCAGGTTCTGGGCCGCGGTGAGCGCCTCCCGATCGCGGAACCGCACATCGATGCTCGTGCCATCACGGCTGATGCCGGCATGGCGTAGGTTCTTGTCGCGCAGCAGGGTGCGGATGTCGCCGGTGAGCGATTCGGCCCTCTTCGTGAGCGCCGCCTTCATATCCACCTGCATCAGGAAATGCACCCCGCCCCGCAGATCCAGGCCCAGGTACATGGGCAACGCATGCAGTGTGCTCAGCCATGCCGGAGACTGCGAAAGCAGATTCAGCGCGACGATGTACGACGGGTCGTTGGGGTCGGGGTTGAGCGCCTTGTTGAGCGCTTCCTTGGCCCGCGCCTGGGTCTCGACATCGGCAAAGCGGGCCTTCACGGAGTTGCCCTCGAACTGCACGAAATCGGGGCGGACGCCGGCCTGCAAGAGGACCTGCTGCACGCGAGCCGACAGGCTTGAATCGACCTTGAGCGTGGCCTTGCCGCTGCTGACCTGCACGGCAGGGGCTTCGCCGTAGAAATTGGGCACCGTGTAGACGAAGCCGACCAGCAACGCGATCACCATGATCGCGTATTTCCAAAGGGGGTAGCGGTTCATGACGCCTTTCCTGCACGCCGGGCGTTCGGGCAGCACCGGCCGGCGCCCGCCCGGCGCATGCCTGCCGGCTTACTTGTACGTGCCTTTGGGAAGCACCTGCACGACCGATGCGCGCTGCACCTGGAGTTCGACATTGGGCGCGACTTCGACGTGCAGGTAGTTGTCGCCCATCTTGGACACGCGCCCCAGCACACCGCCGGCGATCACGACCTCATCCCCCTTGGACAGCGCTTCGATCATCGCCTTGTGCTCCTTCTGGCGCTTCATCTGGGGGCGGATCATGACGAAGTACAGCACGACGAACATGAGCAGGATGGGCAGCATCCCCGCGAAGCCGCCGAGAGGGGCGTCGGCGGAGCCCGCGGCCGGCGCGGCCTGGGCGAAGGCTTCGGAAATGAACACTTGAAACGTCCTCTGTAGCGCCGGAGTGAACGCCCGGCAAAGGCGAAGGATTGTACGGCTGCCCCCAGCCCCGCCCGACCTGCCCGCGAGGTGGATCTGGGGCCTCGCACGCCAGCCCGACGGACTACATTCAAACCTTACAGCACAGGAGTCGTGCGATGGCCGGACGCGAACCGATCACCTTGCTCGACCAGTTCGCCGCCGCCGCACGCGACAGCGATCCCGTCGAGACGCAGGAATGGCTCGAGGGCTTGCAAGCAGTGGTGCGCGACGCAGGCGCCGAGCGGGGCCTGTTCCTGCTGGAGCGACTGGAGGAACAGGCCCAGGCACTGGGCATCGTGCCTCACGTGCAGCCGTTTTCCGCGTACCGCAACACCATACCGGTGGACCAGCAGGGCTCATACCCGGGCGACCTCGCCATCGAGCAGCGCCTGACGGCCATCATGCGCTGGAACGCGCTGGCCATGGTCGTGCGCGCGAACCAGGCCTACGGCGAGCTCGGCGGGCACATTGCCAGCTATGCATCGGCCGCGGAAATATTCGAAGTGGGCTTCAACCACTTCTTCCGGGGCGCAGGCGATGAGGGTGCGGCGCGCGATGGGGATCTCGTTTTCTTCCAGCCGCATTCGGCCCCGGGCGTGTATTCACGCGCCTTTCTCGAAGGCCGCCTCACGGAGGACCAGCTCGCGCACTATCGCCGCGAACTCAGCGAGCCGGGGCTGAGCTCCTACCCGCATCCCTGGCTGATGCCCGACTTCTGGCAGTTCCCGACCGGGTCCATGGGACTGGGCCCGCTCAACGCGGTGTACCAGGCCCGGTTCATGCGTTACCTGGAGCACCGCCGCCTGGCCCGCATGGCGGAGCGCCGCGTGTGGGGCGTATTCGGTGACGGCGAGATGGACGAACCCGAGTCGGTGGCGGGCCTGACCCTCGCGGCGCGCGAACAGTTGGACAACCTGACCTTCGTCATCAACTGCAACCTGCAGCGCCTGGACGGCCCCGTGCGCGGCAATGGCCAGATCGTGCAGGAGCTGGAATCACTGTTCACGGGGGCCGGCTGGAACGTGATCAAGGTCCTGTGGGGATCCGACTGGGACGCGCTCTTCGCTCGCGACACGCACCACGTGCTCCTGCGCCGGCTGGCCGCCACGGTGGACGGGCAGTACCAGACTCTGGGCGCCAAGGACGGTGCCTACAACATCGAGCATTTCTTCCGACAGGATCCCGAAGTGCAGCGGCTCGTGGCGCACATGAGCGAAGGCGAGATCGACGCGCTAAAGCGCGGCGGACACGACTTCCGCAAGCTGCACGCGGCGTTCTCCGCCGCGCGCGCCCACCAGGGGCGGCCGTCGGTGATCCTTGCCAAGACCAAGAAGGGCTATGGCATGGGCGGTGCCGGCGAGTCGCGCATGACCTCGCACCAGGCGAAGAAGCTCGATGTGGAAGCGCTGAAGACGTTTCGGGACCGCTTTGCGCTGCCGCTGTCGGACGACGATGTCGCCCACTTGCGCTTCTACAAGCCGGAGGCTGACAGCCTCGAGATGCGCTACCTGCGCGAGCGCCGCGCCGCGCTGGGCGGGCCACTGCCCGCCCGTCGCCGGGAGGCCCCGGCGCTGCCCGTGCCGCCGATGGACTACTGGGCCGGCTTTGCGCTGCAGGCAGACGGCAAGGAAATGTCGACCACCATGGCCGCCGTCCGGATGCTGGGCACGCTGCTCAAGGACCCGACCCTCGGTCCGCGCATCGTGCCCATCGTAGCCGACGAGGCCCGGACCTTTGGCATGGCGAGCCTGTTCCGGCAGATCGGGATCTACTCCCCGCACGGCCAGCTGTACGAGCCGGAAGATGCCGGCTCCATGCTGTCCTACCGGGAGGCCCGCGACGGGCAACTGCTCGAGGAAGGCATCACCGAGGCAGGCGCCATGTCGTCGTGGATCGCCGCAGCGACCGCCTACAGCGTGCATGGCCTGCCGATGCTGCCGATCTACATCTACTACTCGATGTTCGGCTTCCAACGGGTGGGTGACCTCATCTGGGCCGCCGCCGACCAGCGGGCCAGAGGCATCCTGTTCGGCGCCACCGCGGGCCGGACCACGCTCGGGGGGGAGGGTCTGCAGCACCAGGATGGGACCAGCCTGCTGGCCGCGTCCACGGTCCCCAACTGCCGGGCCTGGGATCCTTGCAACGCGGGCGAGCTGGCCGTGATCATGGACCACGCCATGCGCGGCATGCTGGAAGCGCGCCGCGACGAGTTCCACTACGTGACTCTGATGAACGAGAACTACCCGCAGCCCACGCTCGCGCCCGGTTCACGAGCCGACCTGTTGCGCGGAATGTACCGGCTGACGACCTGCGAAGCAGGCGGGGCGCACGCCGCGGTCAGACTGCTCGGTTCGGGCGCGATCCTGCGCGAAGTGCTGGCGGCATCGCAGATACTGGCCGAGGAATGGCGCATCAACAGCGAGGTCTACAGTGTCACGAGCTTCAGCGAGCTGGCCCGCGAGGCTCGCGAGGTCCAGCGGGCGAACCGGCTGGACCCCGGTGCCGGCGACCGCGAAAGCCACGTGGCACGCCTGCTGCCCGGGCCGGCGCCCATCATTGCGGCGACCGACTACGTGCGCGCATGGCCCCAGCTGATCGCCGAGTACGTCGATGCGCGCTACGTCACGCTGGGCACCGACGGCTTCGGCCGCAGCGACACGCGTTCGGCGCTGCGTCGCTTCTTCGAGGTGGATCGGCACCACGTGGTGCTCGCGGCTGTCCAGGCGCTGGTGCGCGAGGGCTGTTGCGAGCGCGATCTGCTGACTGCGGTACAGCAGCGTTACGGCATGCGCGGCGGCTCCTCGCCATGGAACCGTTAGCCCCCGCAAGAAGCGTTAATCGCACCGGACTCAATCTTTATGGCGCCATGCATAGTGAGGGACACTGCCCCCCCTGTTTGGGGTCATTGCCCGCCCATCTTTCGCGCGTATGCTTCGCGCCTACAGCGATCTGGCGTTCGAGCCGGGATGTGAGTCCGTCCTTCGGTCGCTGCCGCTGCGGCGTCGCGCCGCGTCTGTCTGGCCCGCCCTACGCAATCCCACGGGGCCAGATGGCATCGCCGAGGTTGTAGTCTGACCGACGGGAGGAACATACAGATGCTTTCGCACCCCACTTTCCGGTCTGTTGGACCGCTGCTTCGATTCATCGCCGTGCTGGCCTTGTCGTGGCTGGCCGCAGGCTGCTCGTTCAACGCGTACCCGCCCGCCCCAGCTTCGGCATCTGCCGCGGCGTACGACTACAAGATCGGGCCACTCGACGTCCTCAGCGTCGTGGTGTGGCGCAACCCCGAGCTCTCCACCAACGTGACCGTCCGCCCGGACGGCAAGATCTCGACCGCCCTCGTCACCGACATCCAGGCCGCCGGACTCACCCCACAGGAGCTTTCCGCGGCACTTCAGACGGCCATGTCGAAATACGTGCGGGAACCGCTCGTCTCCGTGATCGTCAGCAACTTCCAGGGCTCCAGCACCGAAACCATCCGCGTCATCGGCGAGGCCACGCGCCCGCAAGCCATTCCTTACCGTCACGGCATGACGCTGCTGGACGTCATGATCCAGGTCGGCGGGCTGACGGAGTTCGCAAACGGGAACGCCGCCGTGCTCGTACGCGGCACGGAAGGTGGCAAGCAGTACAGCGTCCGTCTGAAGGATCTGCTCAAGCGAGGCGACATCTCAGCCAACGTCGACGTTCGGCCGGGCGACGTGCTCATCGTTCCGCAGGGCTGGTTTTGACCCGCAGGCGCGCCGCGCACCCTTGCAAATGGCTCACGCGCTGAGGCTGCCATGGCCATCGACGAAGTAGTCCAACAGGTTCTCGAGACGGCCCGCGGCATGTGGCGCAGGCGCTGGATCGGCGTGGTCGTGGCCTGGGTGGTCGGCATCCTGGGCGCCGTGTCGCTCATGCTCATGCCCAACCGGTACGAGGCCAGTGCGCGTGTGTACGTGGACACCAAGACCGTGCTGAGGCCGCTGATGCGCGATCTCACCGTCGAGCCGGATCTCGAGCAGACGGTCGGCCTCCTCGCGCGCACGCTGATCACCCGCCCCAACGTCGAACTGCTTATGCGCCGGTCCGGACTGGAAACCGGGTTGAGCAGCCAGGTGGACCGTGACCGCCTGGTCGAGACGCTGATGCGCGACATCAAGGTCACGGCCAGCGGACGCGACAACGTCTTCAACTTCACTTACCGCGACACGCAGCCCGAGCACGCACGCGTGGTGGTTCAGAACCTGGTGTCGCTGTTCCTCGAATCGGACACCGGGGCCAAGCGCCGCGACGCCGAGTCCGCGCGCGAGTTCATCGACGAGCAGATCAAGAACTACGAGGCGCGGCTCGCCGAGGCGGAGAACCGGCTCAAGGAATTCAAACTGCGCAACCTCGGCCTCACGGATAACAGCGGCCGGGATTATTTCGCTCGCATATCGGCCCTGACCGACGAGCTGAACAAGCTGACGGTCGAACTGCGCGCCACGGAGCAGTCGCGCGACGCGCTGCGGCGTGAGCTGTCCGGAGAAAGCGTCTCGCTGGTGCCCGATGTACTGCCCCCGGCCAGCACGCAGGTCTCCGAATACGACAGCCGCATCGACACGCAACGCCGCCAGCTGGACGACCTGCTGCGCCGCTACACCGAGCTGCACCCCGATGTGGTCGCGGCCCGGCGCCTCATTGCCCGACTGGAGGAGCAACGCGAGCAGGAGCTGGAGGCGCGCCGCAAGGCAGATATCGGCAAACCTCGCAGCAGCGGCGTGATTTCGTCGGGCGGCGAGCAGCGCGCCAAGCTTGCGCTGGCGGAGGCGGAAGCGAACGTCGCGGCGCTGCGTGTGCGCGTGGGCGACACGCAGGCGCGCCTGGCGAAGCTGCGCTCCGATGCGAACCGCATGCCGCAGGTCGAAGCCGAGCTGGCGCAGCTGAACCGTGACTATGATGTTGTGCGCCGCACCTACGAGACCATGGTCACCCGGCGTGAGAAGGCTTCGCTGTCGGAAGACGTCGACGCCACCCGTTCGGCACAGTTCCGGGTTATCGATCCACCGCGCACCGCTCCGCAGCCGGTGTTCCCCAACCGGCTGGTGCTCGCGCCGGCCGTGCTGCTGCTCGCAGTGCTGGCCGGTGTCGGCGCATGCTTTGTGGCGACACAGTTGATGCCCACGTTCGACAGCTCCCGTGCGCTACGCTACGCCACCCAGCGGCCCGTGCTCGGTACCGTGTCCATGCTGATGGATGGCGGCATGCTCAGCCGCACGCGCCGCCTGAACATCGCCTTCGGCTCGGCGCTCGGCGCGTTGCTGGTATCGGGGGGCATCTGGATCGCATGGGTGTCCATGCAAGTGCGCGTCTGAGAGGTTCCTGTGAGCATCATCGAACAGGCCGTACGCCGGCTGGAGGAACTGCGCCGCAGCGGCATCGAAGTGCCGGTGCGCGCCGGCGGCAGCACGGGAGGCCGGAACGCTGCAGAAGCAAGCGTGCCCGCCCGCATCGCGCGCCGGCTCGACGAAGTGCGCGGCACCTCATCGTCCGACAGGAGCCCCACCGAAGCTGCCTCCACGGACCAGCCGCCTGCGGAGGACGCATCCACGTCCACGGTCGTTGACTTCGCGCCGACCAAGCCGGGGGAGCCCCGGTCCAAGCCTGTCCACATCGACCTCGAGCGCCTGGCCTCCATGGGCTATGTCACGCCTGACCGGCCGCGCGCGCAGATCGCCGACGAGTTCCGCGTCATCAAGCGCCCGCTACTGATGAACGTGAACGGCAAGTCCGCCGGCACGATTGCGCGCCCCAACCTCATCATGGTCACCAGCTCGCTGCCGGGCGAAGGCAAGACGTTCGTCACGGCCAACCTCGCCATCAGCATCGCGATGGAGTTGAACAAGCGGGTACTGCTCGTGGACGCGGATGTGTCGCGTCCCTCGCTGCTGCCGCGTCTGGGCCTCACGCCCCCGCTCATCGGCCTCCTCGATATCCTGGCCAACCCTTCGTTGCCGCTGTCGGATGTCTTGCTGCGCACCAATGTCGACAAGCTCTCCTTGCTGCCTGCCGGCGCACCCCGCGGGCAGGCCACGGAGCTGCTCGCAAGTGAAGCGATGAGCCAGATGCTCGACGAACTGGCAAGCCGTTACGCCGACCGCATCGTGATCTTCGACGCGCCACCGCTGTTGCCTTCGCCGGAATCGCGCGTGCTGGCCACGCACATGGGGCAGGTCATCATGGTGGTGGAGTCCAGCAGGACTCCACAGAAGACCGTCATGCAGGCCCTGACAACCATCGAGTCCTGCCCTGTCGTCATGCCTCTGCTCAACAAGGCCAACCATTCCGAGGTCGGTTTCTACTATGGCTACTACGGCCCGGTCGAAAACTGATCGCCGGGCCCTGCGACGCGTAGCTGCGCGCACGCCACGCGGCGTGCGCAGTTCGCGGCGACCGATGGCTGTTGCAGCCTGGCTCGTCGCGACGGGTACCTCGCTGCTCCCTGCCACGGCGCACGCCCAGCGCTGGGGCGTGGAAGCCGGCGTCCGTACGCAGCTCACCTGGAGCAGCAACCCCGAGCTGGGTTCGGCGGACGGACGCGATGACACCATCTTCAACCTCAGGCCGTACCTCGCGGTGCGGGCCGAAGGCGCCCGGCTCCGGCTCGACGGCTCGGCCGCATTGAACGGTGTCGTCAGCGCCAACGGCACGCAGCCCAACCGTGTGCTGCCGGAAGCCGATCTGAACGCCCGGGTCGAAGCGATCGAGCGTTTCTTCTTCGTCGACGCCGGCGTGCGAGCTGTGCAGACCGCAGAGAACCCGTTTGGCGTGCGTCCCGAAGCCGGCACGAGCAGCAACACCATCACCACCGGGCAGGTGCGGCTGTCGCCGAGCATCGAATCGGACCTCGGGCCCAGCACCCGCTATCGCCTGCGCAGCGAGAACAGCTGGACGCGTGACAACGCGCCGGAGAGCAGCCTCGGCGCCCAGGCCGCCGGTTACTTCGGGCGCCATTCCGCCTTGTTCGAGCGCGACCCCATCCCGCTGGGCTGGCGTGCGGAGGCACAGCGCTCCCAGACGCGTTATCGCAGCGGGTTCCAGGATCCGCTCACACTGGACCTCGCGCGATTGACGTTGAGCTATGCACTGGGCGTCGACGTGACCGCCGGCGTGCGCGTGGGTCGCGAACGCACGAGCGTGCTCCCCCCGGACGAGGACACCGACAACATCTACGGGGCAGAGGCAACCTGGCGGCCCTCCCCTCGCACGACGCTGACGCTGTTCGACGAGAAGCGGTTCTTCGGCTCGTCCTGGCGCTTGGGCTTCGACCATCGCACGGGTCGGGTCGCGTGGAATCTGACGCTGTCGCGCACGCTCGATACGTCGCCGCAGGCGTTGTTCGATCTGCCTGCCGCGGACAACGTGGCCGGGCTGCTGGACTCCATGTTGACCTCCCGCTTTCCCGACCCGTTCGAGCGGGCGAAGCTCGTGCAGGACCTGATCGCCCGGCAAGGGTTGCCCAGCGCCACTGTACGGCCCACGAGCATCTATACCCAGCGGCTCAGCATCGTGACCCTGCGCAGCCTCAGCTTGGTTCTCAGCGGACGGCGCAGCACGGTCACCTTCGCCGGCTTCCAGTCGAGAACCGAGGACTTGCCTGATGCGGTCACCCTGGTCCCCAGCACGGTGGCGGCGAACAACAAGCAGTACGGCGGCTCGGCGGCGTGGAGTCATCAGCTGACACCGGTGATGGCGTTCAGCACCTCGGCCGAGTGGACTCGCATCCGCGCCCTGCAGGCACCTGATCGGTCCGTCCAGCGCACGGCGCGCGCGCAGCTCAACCTGCAACTCGCCCCGCGCACGCACACCTTCGCCGGGGTGCGCTATCGCCAGCTCGATTCCAACGTGGCGAACGAGGGGCGCGAAGGCGCCGTGTTCGCCGGGCTGGATCACCGCTTCTGAAAGGCCTGCACGATGACACCACGCGGCATTGGCAGGCGTTGCCTGGGAGGTAGCCGATGAAAGCCTCGTCCGGCGCCCTTCCGCTGATCAATGCACTGACCGTGGACGTCGAGGACTACTTCCAGGTATCCGCCCTCGCCCCGTTGATCCACCGCGGCTCCTGGGACCAGCGCGAGTGCCGCGTAGAGCGCAATGTCGATCGGCTGCTCGACCTGTTCGCGCAGCGCAGCGCCCGCGCCACCTTCTTCACCCTGGGATGGGTGGCCGAACGCTATCCGAGGTTGATCCGGGACATCGTCGCGGCGGGGCACGAACTGGCGAGCCACGGCTACGGACATCTGCGCGCCAGCGAGCAGAGCCCGCAGGAGTTTCGTCAGGACGTGCTGCGCGCCAAGCAGCTGCTGGAAGACCTCGGAGGCCAGCGTGTGCAGGGCTACCGCGCCCCGAGCTTTTCCATTGGCCACAGCAATCCCTGGGCGTTCGATGTGCTGCTCGAGAGCGGATACCGCTATAGCTCCAGCATCTATCCAGTGCAGCATGACCACTACGGCATGCCCGATGCGCCGCGCTTCCCTTACCAAGTGCGGCCCGGGCTGACCGAGATCCCGGTGACTACGGCCCGTGTGCTCGGGCGCAACCTGCCGGCCGGCGGCGGGGGCTACTTCCGGCTCGCGCCGTACGGCCTGAGCCGGTGGGCGCTGCGCCGAGTGAACACGGTCGACCGGCGGCCGGCCATCTTCTATTTCCACCCCTGGGAAATCGATCCCGAACAGCCGCGCGTCCCGGGCACGAGCCTGAAGACGCGCTTTCGCCACTACGTGAACCTCGACAAGACCGAGTCCCGGCTGGGCCGGCTGCTGCGCGACTTCCGCTGGGGTCGCGTCGACGAGGTCTTCGGACTGCAGCACTGAGCGTGAATCTCGCCGATCTCCACCCCCGCAGCACCGCCGCGGTCTCCGTGCGCCCCTTCCGCGAATCGGATGCCGAGCGCTGGGACCGCTTCGTCTACGCATGTCCGCAAGCGACCTTCTTCCACCGCGTCGGCTGGCGCGAGATCTACGAAGAGGTGTTCCGCCACCGCACGCACTACCTGCTCGCCGAGCGCGGCGATGAGGTCGTGGGCGTACTGCCCCTGGTCGAGCAAAAGAGCTGGCTGTTCGGGCATTCGCTGGTGTCGCTGCCCTTCGCGGTGTACGGCGGCGTGGCCGCGATCGATGCGGCCGCACGGCAGGCGCTGCACGCGCAGGCGATCGAGCTCGGTCGCGAGCTCGGCGTTTCGCATCTGGAGCTGCGCAACGTCTCCATGGCCCAGCCCGGGTGGCCCGGGCAGGACCTGTACGTCACGTTCCGCAAGGAACTTCTGCCCGAAGTCGAGGCGAACATGCTCGCCATCCCGCGCAAGCAGCGCGCGATGGTGCGCAAGGGCATCCAGCGCGAACTGCGCAGCGAGATCGATCAGCGCACCGATCGCTTCTTCGATCTCTATGCGGACAACCAGCACCGGCATGGCACGCCTGCGCACTCCAGGCGCTACTTCGAGGCGCTGCGCCGCGTGTTCGGCGAGGACTGCGAATGCCTCACCGTGCTGAGTCCGCAGGGCGAGGCCGTGTCCGGCGTCCTGTCGTTCTACTTCCGCGACGAGGTGCTTCCCTACTATGCGGGCGACATCACCGCCGCTCGCGATCTCGCGGCCAACGACTTCAAGTACTGGGAGCTGATGCGCCGCGCCTGCGAGCGCGGCTTGCGGGTGTTCGACTACGGCCGCTCGAAGCGCGGCACGGGCTCGTTCGACTTCAAGAAGAACTGGGGTTTCGAGCCGGCGCCGCTGCCTTACCAGTTCCAGCTGTTCAAGCGCGACACGGTGCCACAGAACAACCCCAACAACCCCAAGTACCAGCGGGCCATCGAGACCTGGCGCAAGCTGCCGCGCGGCATGGTGAACGCCCTCGGCCCGCTCGTCGCGCGTCACCTCGGATGAGGGCACCGTGAAGCCCGACTCCCGGCCGCTGGTCGCCCATGTGCTCCACCGCTTCGACACCGGGGGGCTGGAAAACGGGGTGGTCAACCTGATCAACCGCCTGCCAGCCGGCCGCTTCAGGCACGCCATCGTGGCGCTGACCGAGATCACCGAGTTCCGGCAGCGCATCCAGCGCGACGATGTGCAGTTCATCGCGCTGCACAAGCCACCAGGCCAGGGGCTGTGGATGTTCCCGCGCATGCGGCGCCTGCTGCGCGACCTGAAGCCGGCCATCGTGCACACGCGCAACCTGGGCGCGCTGGAGATGTCGGTACCTGCGGCCTGGGCCGGCGTGCCAGTGCGCATCCACGGCGAGCACGGGTGGGACATCAACGATCCGGAGGGCACGAGCCGCAAGTTCCGCCTCGTGCGTCGGGCGTACCGGCCTTTCGTGCATCAATACATCGCCTTGTCGCGGCACCTGCAGCGCTACCTGCTCGATCATGTAGGCGTGTCCCCGCAGCGGCTGGTGCAGCTCTACAACGGCGTGGACACGCAGCGCTTCCGCCCGGCAGGCACGGAACGCCCCGCCGTCGCGGGCTCGCCGTTCAACGATCCCACGCTTTGGCGTATCGGTACGGTGGGGCGGCTCAGCCCGATCAAGGACCAGGTGTTGCTGGCCCGTGCCTTCGTGCGGGCCCTGGAATGGTCGCCCGAGGCTCGCTCGAGGATGCGACTGGTGATTGCGGGCAGCGGGCCGCTGCAGCCGCAGATCGAGCAGGTGTTGGCGCAGGCCCAGGCGAGTTCGCTCGCCTGGCTGGCCGGCGATCGCAGCGACATACCCGACGTCATGCGCGGGCTGGACGCTTTCGCGCTGCCTTCGCTCAACGAAGGCATCTCCAACACCATCCTGGAGGCGATGGCCACCGCGCTGCCGGTGGTTGCCACCCGGGTCGGCGGAAACGTCGAACTCCTGGAGGACGACGTCACCGGACGATTGGTGCCGCCCCGCGACGTCGATGCGATGGCCCGCGCGTTGCTTGATGATTTTCTCGACCCAGCATCCTCGCGGCATCGCGGGGAGCGCGCACGCGCGGACGTCGAGCATCGCTTCAGCCTGGACGGCATGGTCGCCGCCTATGGCGACTTGTACGAACGCCTGCTCGCACGCGCCTCGGGAAGCGGCGCACTGCGGCAGCGCACCACCTAGGACACTCCACCATGTGCGGCATCGTCGGCATCTGGGATTCACTCGGCACGCGCCACATCGAGCCCACCGTGCTCGCTCGCATGAACGAGTCGCAGCACCACCGCGGGCCGGACGAAACCGGCACGCACATGGCGCCCGGCATCGCGCTGGGGCACAAGCGCCTGTCCATCATCGACTTGAAGACCGGGCAGCAGCCGCTGTTCAACGAGGACCACTCCGTGGTCATCGTCTTCAACGGCGAGATCTACAACTACCGTGAGCTCATCCCCGAACTCACCTCGCTCGGCCACGTGTTCCGCACGAGGAGCGACACCGAGGTGATCGTTCACGCGTGGGAACAGTGGGGCGAGGCCTGCGTGGAGCGGCTGCGCGGCATGTTCGCCTTCGCCCTTTGGGACGAACGCCGGCAAACGCTTTTCATGGCGCGCGACCGGCTTGGCGTCAAGCCGCTCTACTACGCCCAGCTGGCCGACGGCACGTGGCTGTTCGGCTCCGAGCTGAAGTCGCTGCTGGCCCATGGCGGACTGCGGCGCGAGCTGGATCCGCATGCGGTGGAGGAGTACTTCGCGCTGGGCTACGTGCCCGAGCCGCGCACGATCTACACGACCGCCCACAAGCTGCCGCCCGGGCACACGCTCTGCCTGCAGCGAGGCCATGCAGCCGCCGCACCGCGCCGCTACTGGGAGGTTCGGTTCACAGGTGACAACCGCATCTCGGAGCAAGACGCCCAAGCCGAACTCGTTTCGCGCATTCAGGAAAGCGTACGGCTGCGCATGATCGCGGAGGTGCCGCTGGGTGCCTTCCTGTCGGGCGGGGTCGACTCCAGCGCGGTCGTGGCCATGATGGCCGAACAGTCGGCCGAGCCGGTCAACACCTGCTCCATCTCCTTCGATGATCCCGCCTACGACGAAACGCGCTTCGCCCAGCAAGTGGCCGACCGCTACCACACCCGGCATTTCGTCGACCGGGTCGAGACCGATGACTTCGACCTGATCGACACGCTCGCCGCGCTTTACGACGAGCCCTACGCCGACAGCTCCGCGATCCCCACCTACCGCGTGTGCCAGCTGGCCCGGCGCCACGTGACCGTGGCACTGTCCGGAGATGCGGGTGACGAGAGCCTCGGCGGTTACCGCCGATACCTGTTCCATCTGCATGAAGAGCGGCTGCGCTCCATGCTGCCGCTGGGCGTGCGCCAGCCGCTGTTCGGAACCTTGGGGCGTCTTTATCCCAAGCTCGACTGGGCGCCACGCTTCCTGCGCGCGAAGTCCACCTTCCAGGCGTTGGCACGCACATCCGTGGAGGCGTACTTCCACAGCATCTCGGTGTTCCGCAACGACATGCGTGCGGCGCTGTATTCGCGGCAGTTCAAGCAGCGACTGGCTGGATACAACGCGAGCGAGGTCTTCCACCGACACGCCGAGAGAGCGGGCACCGACGATCCGCTGTCGCTCATCCAGTACATCGACTTGCAGACCTACCTGGTGGGCGACATCAATACCAAGGTCGACCGCGCGAGCATGGCGCACGCACTCGAGGTGCGCGAGCCGTTGATGGACCATCCCCTCGTCGAATGGATCGCCACGCTCCCGCGCCAGCTCAAGGTGCGAGGCAACGAAGGCAAGTGGCTGCTGAAGAAGGCCATGGAACCGCATCTGCCGCACGCCATCATGTACCGGCCGAAGATGGGCTTCGCGGTGCCGCTGGCTCGCTGGTTCCGCGGGCCGCTGCGCGACCGCGTGCGCGCCGCCGTGATGCACGGGCAGTTGCAGGAGACGGGCTTCTTCGACACGGCCTATCTGCGTCGGCTGGTCGAGGACCACATCGCCGGACGCCGTGACTACAGCCAACCCCTGTGGAGCCTCATGATGTTCGAAGCGTTCCTGCGCAAGGTCCATGCGGCCGGGCCCGGCCACGAAGTCCCGCGTGCGCGACCGGCAGCCCGGCTGGCACGGGTCGCGTAGACCGCCGTGCGAGTCCTCTTCCTCAGCCATCGGTTCCCGTATCCGCCCACCTTCGGCAGCAAGGTGCGGGCGTTCAATGTGATCCGCCATCTCGCACGCGAGCATGAGGTCACCGTGCTGTCGCTGGCGCGCAGCGCCGAGGAGGAAGCAGACGCCGCCGGCATTGCGCCGTATTGCCGCGAGCACCGGGTGTTTCGGGTGCACAACGCCGTGCAGGCCGCCAAGATCGCGGCCACGCTGTCCAGCAGCGTGTCTGCCTCCGAGGCTTTCTTCCACAGCAGCGCTTTGCAGCGCGAGGTCCACCGCCAGTTGGCCCGGCGCAGCTTCGATCTGGTGTTCGCCCACTGCTCGGCCGTCGGCCGCTACGTGGAGCGCGTCGACGACCTGCCCAAGCTGATGGACTTCTGCGATGTCGATTCCCGCAAGTGGGCGGAATACGTCTCGCACAAGCCATGGCCGCTCGCGTGGGGCTACCGCTGGGAGGCATGGCGCATGGCCACCGTGGAGCGACGCCTGGCCAGGCGCTTCGACCACGTCACCGTGGCGACCCAGGGAGAGGCCGACGCACTGGCCGCCATGGGAGTGCACGAGCGGGTCGACTGGTTTCCCAACGGCGTGGATGTCGAGTACTTCCACCCCACCGGCGAGCCTTATGACGCCGACCTCATCACCTTCGTCGGCCGGATGGACTACTTCCCCAACGAGCAGTGCATGGTGGAGTTCTGCGGCGAAGCGTGGCCCCGGCTGCGACGCGCCCGGCCGAGCCTGCGGCTGCAGATCGTCGGAGCGCAGCCCACTGCCCGTGTGCAGGCACTGGCCGGCATCGAAGGCGTGACCGTCACGGGCTCCGTGCCCGACGTGCGCCCCTACGTGCGGCGTTCGGTGCTCAGCATCACGCCCCTGCGCATCGCACTCGGCACACAGAACAAGATCCTCGAATCCATGGCCATGGAGGTGCCCGTCGTCTCGAGCCGCGTCGCGGCCAAGGGGGTGGACGCGGTGCCCGGCCAGCACCTCGTGGCCGCGGACACGCCCGAGGAAGTCGTCGATGCCATCCTGCGCATTGCGGGCGACCCGGCGGAGCGCCAGCGGCTGGGCGAGGCGGGGCGAGCCCGCGTGCTGACTCACCACGCCTGGCCCAGCGCGATGAAGCGGCTCGACGGCATCATCGAACGCAGCCTTGCGCCGTCGGGACGCCTCAGGGCGTCGCACGCCGCGCCGTAGCAGCCGGCCTCGATCGATGATCTACGCGGCCGCCTTCGTCCTTTTCTCGTTGACCTGCACGACGCTCGCGTTCACGCGCCACCCCTTTTTCGGGCTCTTGTTCTACATGGGATCCATGTTCGTGCACCCGCCTTCACGCTGGTGGGGTTACGTGCTGCCCGATATGCGCTGGGCCATGCTTTCAGCCGTGGTGACGGTGCTGGCGGTGGTGATGCACCGGGATCGCCTTGCCGCACGGCCCCCGTGGCTGGCCAACGGCGCGGCCGTGCTGCTCAGCCTGTACGCCACCTGGATGGTGATACAGACGCCATGGGCGCTGGACCAGGCAACCCATATCGACGGCACGGTGAAGTTCATCAAGTACCTCGTGGCGTTCTGGTTCGTCTACCGCATCGCCGAGTCCAAGGACATGATGCGCCGCATCCTCATCACGCACGTGGCCGGCTGCGCCCTGCTGGGCGTGTATGCGCAGCTCACGGGCCGCGACGGCGAACGGCTGGACGGCGTGGGCGGCCCCGGCATCGACGATGCCAACACGCTCGGCATGTACCTCGCCACCGGTGTGGTGATCGGTCTCGGGCTCTTCATCTCGATGAAAGGCTGGGTGCGCTGGCTGATCCTGGCCATGGTGGTCATCGTGCTGAACGGCTTCGTGCTCGCCAACAGCCGGGGCTCGTTCCTCGGGCTGAGCGGCGGCATGGCCGTCCTCATGTTGAGCAAGGCCCGCGTGCATCGCCGCATGTTCTGGGTCCTGGTCCTCGTTGGCGTGTTGGGCGCGTCGACGATCGTCGACAAGGTGTTCATCCAGCGCATGTTCACGATCGGGGACGTCACCTCCCAGGATGAGGATGCCGAGCGCAGCGCACGATCGCGGATGGTTATCTACGAGGCGCAGGTGCGCATGGCTCAGGACTACCCCATGGGGGCCGGGCACCGGGGAACGGCGACATTGAGCCCACGCTATCTCGACCCGGAATGGCTGGTGCGCGGCGGCGCCGAGCCGGACGCCGAGCGTTCCTCGCACAACACATTCATGACCACCCTGGTGGAGCAGGGCGTTCCGGGCGCGATCATGTTCAGCGTGCTCGTGCTGTGGACCCTGAGCCGCGTTCCCCGCCTGCGCAAGCTTCAGCGACAAGGCGCCGATCCGGAGCTGATCACGCTGGGCGCCGCGATGTGCGCGGCCCTGGCGGTGGTCATCGTGGCCGGATCCGCCACCGACTACCTGCTCGCAGAGGTGCAGTTCTGGATGTTCGCCGGCCTGGTCGCGGTACTACAGATGTGCGAACGCGACCAGCAGGCCCCTGCCACCGCTCCTGCCCGAACGGCTACCGTGCCCTATACCGCCTGAGACCGAACGTGCTCTCCCTGCCCCTTTCGATCCTGTCGCCGGCTGGCGCCCGTGGACGTTTGAGCATCCTCATCTTCCATCGCGTGCTGCCAGCGTCCGACCCCCTGGCGCCTGACGAACCCGACACCGCACGCTTCGAGGCGCAAATGCAATGGGTGCGGCAGTGGTTCAACGTACTGCCTCTCGGGCGCGCCGTCTACATGCTCTACGAGGGGACGATCCCGTCGCGCGCACTCGCGATCACGTTCGACGACGGTTACGCCGACAACGAGGCGCTGGCAGCGCCCATCCTCAACCGCCTGGGCCTGTGTGCCACGTTCTTCGTCTCCACCGGTTTCCTCGACGGCGGCTGCATGTGGAACGACCGCGTGATCGAAGCGATCCGCGGCTGCCGTGCCCCTGCCCTTGATTTGCGAACCATCGGACTGGATTGCTACCCGCTAAACTCGGATGCCGCGCGCCGGGATGCGATCAGTTCGCTGCTGAAAGCGACCAAGCACCTGGAGAGTGGTCCGCGGGCACGTACGGTGGACAACATCGTCGCTGCAGCGGGCGCGGAGAACACGCCCTCGCTCATGATGCGCCCCGATCAGGTCCGGCGGCTGCGAGCGATGGGTATGGAGATCGGTGCACACACCATCACGCATCCCATCCTGACCCGCTTGGAACCTCATGCCGCGCGGCGTGAGCTGATGGACAGCAAGGCCTATCTGCAGGAGATCCTCGGCGAGCCGGTGGAACTCTTTGCCTATCCCAATGGCGTGCCGGGGCAGGACTATGCCGCCGAGCATGTGGAGATGGCGCAGGAGTGCGGTTTCAAGTCCGCGGTCTCCACGGCCTGGGGCGCCGCCTCCGCGTCCTCACACCGTTTTCAGCTGCCGCGCTTCACCCCCTGGGACCGCAGCCGGCTGCGCTACGGCGCTCGCCTGTTGGACAACCTGCGCCGCCGGGAGCAGACCGTTCCACTCAGGGGCTGAGCCCGGCCGTGTAGATGAGGCGACTACCCTCTCATAGCTTGCGCGAATCGAGCCACAGGCCCAGCATCATCAGCACCCACACCATCGTGCCGTAGTAGCCGGGGTGCTCGCGCAGCTTCACATCGACCAGCTCCCTGACGAACTGCGGACGCAGGATGCCGCGCGGATGCAGCCGCTCGATGCTGTCGGTCGCCAGGTCAAACAAGGGTTTGTGATCGATCAGCCAACGCCCCACCGGCAACCCGAAGCCATGCTTTTTCTTGGTGATGATCTCGGGCGGGAGGAAGTCGCGCAACGCTTCCTTGAAGAACCAGCGCAGCTGCGTGCCTCGAAGCTTGAGCGCCGACGGCAGGCGTAGCGAGAAGTCGATGACGCGGTCGTCGAGCAGAGGGAAGCTGACATCCACCTCCGCCAGGTTGCAGGTGTGCAGCACCTTCGGGAGGTCACCATCGGCCAGCACGAAACGCAGGTCGATGGCCAGCATCTGGTTGATGAGGCTGTCTTCCGAGAAGGGCGCGTGGGCCTGGGACAGCAGCGCCACAGGATGCCGCTCTTCCACCGTCGCCAGGAAATCTGGCGTGAACATCTCGGCCACTCCGAAGTGCTGCATCAGGTTGTACGACTCGTAGCGTAGCGGCATGTCGCCGCGCGCCTGCTCGACGTAGCTGCGAAGCTTGCGCAGCAGCGGCACGGCACCGATGCCGGGCATGTTCAGAAGCACAGGCTCCACCACGGCTCGACGTAGCACGGCCGGCATGCGGTGGTACAGGGCCAGCAGGTGCTGCTTGGCATATCGCTCGTTGCCGCCGAACAGCTCGTCGCCGCCATCGCCCGCCAGCAGACGACGGATGCCGTGCTCGCGGGCATACCGGGCGCAGCAGAAGGCCGGCACGGCTGACGCATTGCCGAAAGGTTGGTCGTAAGCCGCAGCCACCGTCGGAACCGCCTCGACCACGTCCTGAGGCGTCACGTAGTACTCGTGATGCTGCGTACCGAAATGGCGAGCCGCGATGCGCGCGTATTCGGTTTCATCAAAGCCGGGCACGTCGAAGCCCATGGAGAACGTGCGCGCGGGCCGGCCCGTCACTCGGCCCAGCATGCCGCTCACCGTGGAGCTGTCGGTGCCCCCGGACAGGAAGGCGCCGGCCCCATCACCGTCGGCGGCATCGCGCACCGAGGCACGCAGCACATCCACAAACTCGTGCTTGAGGTCTTCCAGCCGGGCACCGCGGTCCTCCTTGAACTGCAGAGTCCAGTAGGGGACCGGCTCGCCCGTGCCCCGGGGCCCGAACTCAACGCAGTGACCAGGCGGGACGCGCCGAGCGCCTTGGAGGATCGTCTCGGGCCCCGGCGTGACGTGGTAGTAGAGGTAGTCGAACACCGCCTGCATGGACAGCCGGCGCTCGATGCCGCCATGGCCGAACACGAGGTCCAAGGTGGAGCCGAATACCACTGCCGCGCCCGCATGCCCGTAAACCAGCGGCTGCACGCCGATGCGATCGACGGCCAGCAGGCCGCGGCGCTGCCTTTCGTCCCATGCCGCCAGCGCGAAGTCGCCCCCCAGGGCGGCCAGGGCATCGCGACCGCGCTCACGCAAACGGACTGCCAGTTGCACCGGGTCCAGTGCTGCGCCGGAACCATCGCGCCAGCGGGGATGGCCGGTCACCGCGACGGTCATGCCGTCATGCTGCACCAGCGCCGGGCGCGCCACCTCGCCGAACACGGCTAAGCCCGCCTGGGGCAGCGGCCGCGCATCCGCGTTCGGTGTCGAGCCCCTGTAGGAGGCCAGCATGCGCTGGAGCGTTGCACCACCGTCGGGTGCCGGTGCATCCGAGAACCACCCGCAAAGACCTCTCATGCATCCCTCTCGTCAATGTCGCGGCCGCACGATGCAAGAGTGCAGCCCATACCGCCCACTGTCGCCGCCCACTGCCGCGCAGCGACAGAGCTCACGTCGTTGTCAGCCCGTCGCGTGTCGTACGCTCAGTGAATCAGTTGAATGGTGCCCCCGCCGGAGCGGCCAGCGTTTGCAGCCATTCGATGGTCACGTCCTCCACCTGCTGCCTCCAAGCGCGAGACGAGAACGTGTGATCGGCTTGCGCCACATCGACGCGACTCACGTTCGCGCGGTCCAGCAGCCCACGCCACGCCGGCGACACCGCGGTGTACTGCAGGAACTCCTGGGCGGTGAGATCGTTCTCCGCCATGATGAGCAGCACTCGCCCACGAAAGCCTGCCAAGCCGCGCGCCATTCGCACCTGGAAAGGCTGCGTGTCGGGAGCCGCGCAGCCCGTCCGCGACAGCGAACGGGCTCCCTTCAGGTTGGACCAAAGCGCGCCGAACGATGCTCGCCAGTCGAACCCGCCGCGTAGCAGCTTGGCCCAGAAGGAGCGCTGCATGAGCCGAGTGCCGTAATAGTGCTTCACACGCGCAGCGGCCAGCGAAGCTTCGCTGCGAGCCCAAGGATTCGCGACCACGACGCCCGCGACGTCGGCATGCGTGACGGCATGCATCATCGCCGCCGAAGCAGCGTCGCACAGGCCCCACACCACCACATGGCGTACCGCCGGACAGGCCCGGCGTGCAGCGTCGATGGCCGCGTGCAGGTCCGGCCCGACATGCTCGAACCCCGGGAAATCGCCGTCGGAATCGCCCATGCCGCGACAGTCGAAGCGCACGGTCGGGAAGCCTTGCGCGGCGAGACGGCGCGCTAGCAAAGTGAACTGGCGGTGACTGCCCACGCGGTACTGTGGGCCGCCCACCGCGATGACCACTGCAATCGTCTGCGGCACCACCCCGGCAGGCGGGCGCGAGCAAATGCCCCACAGACGGGCCTGACCACAACAGAAGCTCAGCACCTCTTCTTCTACTTCTGGCAGATCGCTCATCGGCTTGCCTCGGCCGCAGCCGACGCGACCTCCGTAACGGGTGCCGGCCACGGCGCAGCGGCGGTCAGCGCCACGCGCGATCGCTCCAGCAGTTCCGCGCTTTCCTCGATCTCGACCGTTTGCCAGAACGCCGGTCCGATGAGAGCCTCGGCATTTACCTCCACGTGCCGAGCTTGGAGCCGTTCGATGACACGCATAGCCGCCGGAGACAACCTCGGCTCATCGCCGGCACACATCTCGAACCAGGCGATTCGGCCGGTGTAGTCCGCTGGCACGTCGAGGCTGGCTTGCTCGAGCCCCCCCGCCAATGCGGGGCTCAGCTGATAGCCGGCGATTTCGACGGCATGGCCCGCGCGCAGACGTTGCGCTGGCGAGACTGCACCTGACTTGCCGGAACCGACGATGCGCGCACCCGCCTCAAGGCGCAGAAACTGCTGCAGGTGCTGCGCGCCCGAGAGCGCAGGCTGCCACAGCAACAGATTCACACGGGGATGGGCCGCAAGCAGGGCCGCGGCCAGCAACGCGCCGCCTCGCACGCCCCACAGCCACACGGGTCCATGGGAATCCGCAGTGGCCAGTTCTTCCTCGATGTCGAGCAGCCAATCGGCCAACGCGGCATCGCCGAAGTCCCCGCTGCTGTCGCCGCAGCCGAAAAGGTCTTTCTGAATCACGAGCCAGCCGTCCGTGGCCAGCATGCGTGCCATGCGCGAGCACATCCGCCGGCACTTGTTCATCTCCTCGGCGAAGGCATGCACGGCGATGACCGTACCGAGGGGTACCTGCCCCTCGGGTTGGCTGACGAGTCGAAAACGCGAGCCGGTGGCACCGCGCACGAACGCAGCGTGCTGCACCACGGACGCACTAGAAGTCATGGGTCCAGCTTGGACCGCACGAAGCTCGTCAACGTGTCCACCGACGCGAAGGTACGGCCGTCCACCTCGTCGTCGTCCACCGCGATGCCGAAACGCTCTTCGAGCGCGGTGAGGATGGACACCACCGCCATCGAGTCGAGCTCGGCAACACTGCCCAGCAATTGCGTGTCCGACTTCAGCTGCAGCCCGGTGGCATCGAGGTTGAGCACGGACCGGAGGGTGTTGATCACTTCCTGTTCGACATTCACGGTAAGGTCCGTTCGATGTGTGGATGCGCGAAGCCGCGCGTTCGCGCAGAGCAAAAGGGCATTGTAGGAGGCTTGCCGGGACGCGAGACCCCACGGGCGGGTGGTTCCCGCGAGCCCAGACTCAACAGGTACGAGCCTGGAGCGAGCCGGCATCATTGTGAACCAGCCCGCGCAGGACACGGATCAGGAGCCGCGCTTGCTCTTCCATGGAATAGCGCTTCAGCACCGTCTCTCGCGCCTGCTCGCCCATGTGACGGCGCAACTTCGGATCGCGCAGCGCTTCCAGTCGATCGAGCCATTCGCCGCGGCTCGATGCGAAGAATCCGTTTACGCCCGGCTGCGTCACCGGCCTGTACGAAGGAATCGGCGAGGCCACGACGGGCAAGCCGATCGACATCTTCATGGTCAACCGGTTCTCCGACTTGACGCTCCACAGGGGCACCGGAAGACAGGCAGAGGGCTCTTCGTCCACGAACTCCACCGGAATGATCCCGAGGTCGGCACGCTGCATGGCGTCGTAAACACCTACGGGATCCCAGGCCTGGCAACTGATCCTCGGATGGAGCATGAAAGCCAGGAATTCCATGCGCTGCGCGGGTGCCATCTTCAGGAATTTCCAGCGCGCCTCCTGCATGCGGCGCCGCCACGCACCTACTGGCGGATAGCGACCTACGATGCTGACCTCCAGCCACGACGGCGGCGTACCCAGGATGGGCAGGGTCGTGAGGCTGGACGAAGTGACGAGCACCGCGCGCAACGGACGGGCGCGGCTGCCATAGTGGCTACCCCAGTCGCGCTTCAACACCGAGGGGTTCTCGATGCCGTCGTGCACCACGTGAACCTTGTGCTGCAGATCCGCGGGGTACAGGCTCTTGAGGTAATCCGTGACCGCTACCGTCACGTCGGTAAGCCTCGCCATCTCGCTGTCCACGAGATCGCACACCTCGAACACCGTCCGGATGCCCAGGCGAGACAGCTCCCTGATGAAGGCCTGCACACTGGGGCCCCGCACCTTCTGCAGAACCACCACATCGAAGCCCTGCGCAGCCAGGCTCTGGGCAAGCCCGGATGGCATCTCGGGCTGTTCCATATTCCCAAGCGGCTCGAACACCACGTGCGGATCGAAGCCGGCCGTTCGCAAGAAGGGCAACATGTTGAGCACGGCAACCCGCGTGCTGGGAAGCGGCGCGCTGGATGGGGACAGCAGTACGAAGCCGAGCTTGATCGGTGTCATCGGGCAGCGCCGGTGGGAAAAGGGACGGACATGGGAATCGCGGATCGGCGGGCGAGCCGGCCGCTGCACCGACGTGCCAGCACGGGACATCGGCGGGCACTGCAGCCGAAGCCCGGGCATTGTGTGCGCAAGACCCACTGGGCACGAGTGCTCCCCCCCGAACCTTGGGGGATCACGCGGTATCCGGGGCATGTCAGGGATGACATCATCGGCCCTCGCCTCAAGACCCAACGGGGCAAGCGGGGTCCTGCCCTGGGTCAAGAGCGCTGCAACGTTCGCGCCAACGCGGCATGCCGGGAATGACGGCTCGGCCAAGTGCGCCCAGGCCCTGCCACACCTGCTCACTCAAGATCGGCACGACATGGACACATCCACATCATCCAACAGTGCGCAACAACGCGCCCAGGGAGCGCGCAGCTTCCGGTGTCGGTTCTGCGGCGCCCCGCTGACGACCAGCTTCGTCGATCTAGGAATGTCTCCGCTGTGCCAAACCCACAACACGGCCGGGCAACTGCACGAGATGGAGCCGTTCTACCCGCTGCACGCCTACGTGTGCGGCCAGTGTTTCCTCGTGCAGTTGCAGGAGTTCGTGTCGCCGCAAGAAATCTTCTCCGAGTACGCCTACTTCTCGTCCTACTCGAGCAGTTGGGTTGAGCACGCCCGCCGCTACGCTTCCATGGCCATCGAGCGCTTCCACCTCGGCGCGACCAGCAAGGTGATGGAGATCGCCAGCAACGACGGCTACCTCTTGCAACACTTCGTGAAAGCCGGCGTCCCGGCACTGGGCATCGAGCCCGCTGCGAACGTGGCAAAGGCGGCCATCGAGAAGGGGGTACCCACGACGGTGCGGTTCTTCGGCCGGGAATCGGCCGCGGCGATTGTTCGCGAGCATGGCCGGCCCGATCTCCTGCTTGGCAACAACGTGCTCGCGCACGTGCCTGATCTCAATGACTTCGTCGGGGGCATGAAGATCCTGCTCGCGCCCGGTGGCGTCATCACGATGGAGTTCCCCCATCTGCAGCGATTGATGGCAGAGAACCAGTTCGACACCATCTACCACGAGCATTTCAGCTACTTCTCGTTCGTGGCTGTCGAGAAGGTGTTTGCCCACCATGGCCTGACCTTGTTCGACGTGGAGGAACTGCCGACCCACGGGGGCTCGCTGCGCATCTACGCCCGGCACACTGAGAACACCGCCTTGCCCGTGGACACACACGTGCTCGCGCTTCGAGATCGTGAGATCGACGAGGGGTTCCTCACGCTCGCTCGATACAGCGGCTTCGGCGAGCAGGTCAAGGCCACCAAGCGCCGTCTGCTCGAATTTCTGATCGACGCGAAGAACCAGGGCAAGAAGGTCGTGGGCTATGGCGCGCCGGGCAAGGGCAACACCCTGCTCAACTACTGCGGCATCCGCACCGACTTCCTCGACTACACCGTTGACGCCAACCCGTACAAGCAGGGCAAGTACACGCCCGGCACACGGATCCCCATCCATGCCCCCGAAAAGATCCGCGAGACTCGCCCCGATTACGTCCTGATCCTGCCCTGGAACCTCAAGGACGAGATCGCGAAAGCGGCGTCGTACATCTCGGAGTGGGGCGGGCGTTTCGTGGTCCCCATCCCCGAGGTCCGCGTACTCTAGGTCACAGGTCGTTCAACTTCCATAGCACCGCCATGAAAATACTCGTCACCGGCACGGAAGGCTACATAGGCTCGCGCCTGGCCCCCTGGCTCCATGCACATGGCCATGACGTGCACGGACTCGACACCGGCTTCTACCGCGACGGTTGCCTCTATCTCGATCCGCAGAGCCTGCACTGCTCGCCATCCACCAGCTACAAGGACCTGCGTACGGTCACAGCCGCTGACTTCGAGGGCTTCGATGCGGTGATCCACCTGGCGGAACTCTCCAACGACCCGCTGGGCCAGAACCGACCCGAGATCACGTTCAAGATCAATCACGAGGGCTCGGTGCGCATTGCGCAAGCAGCGCGCGAGGCCGGTGTGCGCCGCTTCGTGTATGCGTCCTCGTGCAGCGTCTACGGCGTGGGCACCGGTGAATTTTTGGACGAAACCTCCCCCGTCAACCCGCAAACCGCTTATGCGCAATGCAAGGTGATGGTCGAGCGGGATCTCATGCCCATGGCCGACAGCCGTTTCTCGGTGGTGTTCCTGCGCAACGCCACGGCGTACGGCCCGTCGCCTCGCATGCGCTTCGACATCGTGCTGAACGACCTGTGCGCGCTGGCATGGACCAAGAAGAAGATCGCCATGGTCAGCGACGGCAGCCCCTGGCGGCCCATCGTGCACGTCGAGGACATCTGCGAGGCCATGCGCTGCGCGGCGGAAGCACCGGCCGATGCGATCAACGGCGAAGTGTTCAACGTCGGCGCGACAACCGAGAACTTCCGCATCCGCGAAATCGCCGCGATCGTGGCGCAGGCCTTCCCCGGCTGCGAAGTGAGTGCCGGACCGCCCAGTCAGGACAACCGCAGCTATCGCGTCTCGTTCGACAAAATCGCCGCGAAGCTGCCCGGCTTCACGGCAAGATGGAGCGCGCGGCGCGGCGCCGAGGAACTGCGCCGCCTGTTCGAGCGCATCGACTTCGGATCCGAGATGTACGAGTTTCGCGCCTTCACACGGCTGAAGCAGTTGAAGTACCTGCAGCGCACCAGGCAGATCGACGAGGATCTGTACTGGACCAAGCAATGAGGTCGTTGGGCGAGACATGTAGCGAGCGGGGTATGCGATGAAAGTGGTGTTGTTCTGCGGGGGCCTGGGCACGCGGTTGAGGGAGCATTCGGAAACCATTCCGAAGCCGCTGGTCAATGTCGGCATCCGGCCGATCGTGTGGCACCTGATGCGCTACTACGCGCATTTCGGACACAAGGATTTCATCTTGTGCCTGGGCTATCGCGGAGACCTGATCCGCGAGTACTTCCTCAACTACAGCGAGTGCATGTCCAATGACTTCGTGATGTCCGAAGGCGGCAGCCGCACGGAGCCGTTGACTCGCGACATTGCCGACTGGCGCATTACGTTCGTCGACACGGGCATGCATGCCAATCTGGGACAGCGCCTGCTGCGCGTACGCAAGTACCTCGAAGACGACGAAACCTTCCTGGCGAACTATTCCGATGGCCTGTGCGACCTCAAACTGGACAACTACATCGAGGAGTTCAAGCGCCGCGATGTCATCGCAAGCGCCGTGGCCGTTCGACCTTCGCAGAGCCTGCACGCCATGCGCATGGACGATGACGGCATCGTGACGGCCATCGAAAGCGTGCGCGATTCCGACTACTGGATCAACGGCGGCTTCTTCTGCCTGCGCCGCGAGATCTTCGAGTATCTGCGCGAGGGAGAGGAACTGGTCGAGCAGCCGTTCCACCGCCTGATCCAGAAACGCCAGCTCTGGACCCATCGGCATCCGGGCTTCTGGGCTGCCATGGACACCTTCAAGGACAAGATCACGCTGGATCGCATGGAAGCACGGGGCGATTGCCCCTGGATGGTGTGGTCGCAGGGCCACGCGTCCGCATGACGGCACACGCGCCCAGGGAGACCCGCCGTGCGAGCCGGCCCCTGCGTTCTCCCGGGCGATGCTGAGCCTGCTGCCCACATTCGATGCCACGCGTCCGCTACGCCTGTTGTGCATCGGCGCCCACAGCGACGACCTGGAGATCGGATGCGGCGGGACAGTGATGTCGTGGTTGGAATCACGGCATCCGGTGGAAGTCACCTGGGTCGTGCTCAGCGCCGTGGGCGAGCGCGCACGGGAGGCCCGCAGCAGCGCCAAGGCGATGCTGCGCCGCGCATCAGCATCGGATGTCGTGCTCGGCGAATTCCGCGACGGCTTCCTCCCCTCGCAGTACGAAGACGCGAAAGCGTTCTTCGAATCGGTGAAGACGCGCAGGCCCTTCGACATCGTGCTCACCCACCGCCTGGAGGACCGCCACCAGGACCATCGCCTGGCCGCGGAACTGACCTGGAACACCTGGCGCGACCACGTGGTGCTCGAGTACGAAATCATGAAGTACGAAGGCGACCTCGGGCAGCCCAACCTGTACGTGCCCCTGTCCGCGCCGACGGCAACACGCAAGGCAAAGCACCTGGAGCGGCACTTTGGCACCCAGCGATCCAAGGACTGGTTCTCAGGCGAGAACTTCATGGCCCTGTCCCGGCTGCGCGGCATCGAATGCCGCTCACCCAGCGGGCATGCGGAAGCCTTCCACGCGCGCAAGCTGGTACTGGGCGCGCGGTTCGGATGATGTGCGAGGGGATCCTGTGAGGGCAGCGAAGGGCTGGAAGTGAACGGTACGAACACACCCCTCGTCAGCATCGGGATGCCGGCGTACAACAGCGCGGCCACCATACGCTCCGCGATCGATAGCTTGCTGGCGCAGACGTGTCCGGACTTCGAGCTGATCGTCAGCGACAACGCATCTACGGATGCCACCTGGGACATCATCCAGCAGTACGTTCGCAAGGACCCACGTGTACGCGGCATACGACAGCAGTGCAACATCGGCGCAAACGGCAACTACTCGGCCGTGTTCACGGCATCGCGCGGGCGGTACTTCAAGTGGGGATCGTCCAACGATTGGTGCGCGCCGACCTTCCTCGAGCGTTGCCTGGCGCATCTCGAAAGTCATCCGGAGACCGTCCTCGTGGCCCCCCGGACCCGCCTGTTCGATGGCACGCTGGACAACTGCACCGACTATGACGGCGACGTGGCGTTCGAGAAAGCCAACCCGGTCGATCGCTTCATCGATGTCGGGACGCGGCTGGCGCTGAACAACATGATGAACGGCCTGGTGCGTGCCGATGCACTGCGCAAGACACGGCTCATCGAGCATTACCCGAATGCAGATGTCGTGCTCATGGGCCATCTCGCCCTGCTCGGACGCATCGCACTGCTGGACGAGCCGCTCTTTTACCGCCGCATGGACCATGCGACCGCCACGCGCATGATGAGCCAGCAGGATGTGCATCGGCATCACTATCCGGTCCGGACATCGCGTGCGCTGCTGCCTTCCTGGCGCTATGCCCTGGGCTGGGCTCGAGCCGCGCTCTCGGCGCCTCTCGCCTGGCGCGATCGGTTCAAGGCCATGCAGTGGGTGTTGCGCAGGGCCTACTGGAGCAAGGCCGCCATGGGCAACGACCTGGCGGACGTGCTGCGCTATCCCACCGGAAGGTAGCCGGCCATGAGCACGGCCAAGCATGCCCCCCTGGATCATTCCCTCGTCTCCGGCATGGCCTGGACAGCTGGGCTGCGTTGGCCCGCGCAGGCGATCAGCTGGGTTGCCACGGCATATGCCGCCCGCCTGCTGACCCCGGGCGACTACGGCCTCATCTCCATGGCCATGATCGCCATCGGGCTGGTGCGCATGGTCGAGGACTTCGGCTTGGATGCCGTGCTGCTGCAGGATCGCAGCATCGTCGGCTTGCAACAGGCGCGGCTGGCCGGCTTCGTGTTGGCCGTGGGCGTGGGCCTGGCAGGGTTGTTCATGCTGCTGTCCCACCCGATCGCCGCCTTCTTCGGCGAGCCTCAGGTGGAACCGGTCATCATGCTGCTCAGCCTGCTGTGCGTGGCCGACGCGTTGCAAGTCGTACCCCGCGCGGCGCTACAGCGGGAAATGAAGTTTGCCCAGCTAGCCTGGGCGCAGTTCCTGCAGACGGTGGTCACGCAAGGCGTGCTCGTCATCGGGGCATCGCGCGGATGGGGCATCTGGGCCCTCGTGTTCAACGCGCTGGCCGGATCCGCCTTCGTCACGCTGCTGTTGCTGTACTGGCACCCGTATCCGGTGCGCTGGCCCCGCGATGTCTCCACCCTTGCACGCCCCCTCCTCCAGGGTTGGCGCATCCTGGCCTCGCGCGCTGCCTACTACGCCTATAGCACCGCCGACCAGACCGTCGTCGGCCGGATGCTGGGCAAGGACGCACTGGGCGCGTATTCCTTTGCCACCACGCTGTCGACGACGCTGTCGCAAGAGATTGCATCGGTCGTGAGCCGCGTCGTGCCCGGCGTGTTCACCGCAGTGCAGGACAAGCCGGCAGAGCTACGTCGTTACTTCCTCATCCTGACCGAGTTGCTCTCCTACCTCACGCTGCCCATCTCCGTTGGACTGGCGTTGACGGCCGACTACGCCGTGCTCATCGTGCTGGGACCGCAGTGGAAGGCGGTCATCGTGCCGCTGCAACTGCTTTGCATCTACGCCGCCTGCTACACGAGCCAGTTGCTGATCGGCCCGGTGCTGATGTGGACGGGCCAGTTCCGCGCCAACATGTGGTGCAGCATCCTCGCCGGCGCGGTCCTGCCGATCGGATTCATCGTAGGAACTCGCTGGGGGCTGGAAGGTGTGGCGCTGGCGTGGTCCCTCGTGTTCCCGATCGTGAACCTTCCGGCGATCGTCATTGCCTTTCGCACCATGGGCATCGGATTCGGTGCATGGTTGAACGCCCTGCTGCCGGCGGCCGCGTCGTGCGTGGGCCTGAGCGCCGCCCTCCTCGCCGTGCGAGCCGCCCTGCCTGCCGATGTGTCAGTAACCCTCGCCGCGGTGGCCACGGTGTCAGCCGGTGCCATGGGCTTCCTCCTGACGCTGGGCCTGTTGTTCAGGCCGCGCGCCCTGCTGATCTTCGACTTCTTGCGTGCGCTGCGCACTGAGCGTCTGGGAGGCCCGACAACCTCGGCCGCCGTCGGGGTTTGACGCCGCCTCCCAGCGAACAGCAGACGCTCGAACCCTCTTTCAGCGCTGGGACTCTGCCGCCGGCGGGTCGACACGCTTCAGCCAGATCTCGCGCCAATACGTGTTGGTCGCGCGCGGGCAACCCAGCCGCTTCTCGGTGAACTCGGCACGGCAATACACGTTCTCGAGCTGGATGCAGGGCGTCTTCATCGCGGTCATCTTGCCGTTCTTCTCGTTGATCAGACGGGAGACGCGCTTTTGCACGCGATAACGCTCGCTGCAGTACTTCAACATCTCCGGGTCATGGCGCATGCCGCGATTGAAGCCAGCCGGCGTGATGGTGGCAGCGATCTCCGCGGGTGACTTGACCTGCACCCATTCGCCCGGCTGGAGGTTGAGGGTCTCGGCCGGCGTAGCCTGGCCAGCCGGGATGCGACCCTGGATCTCCGGAAAGGGCTTGCCGCCACGCCACCGCTGGAAGCGGTTGTACGCCGAGATCCAGAAGCGATAGCCGATCCCCAGGTGCACTAGCTTGCGGTATCCGGCCAGCAGCATCAGGCGCACCATGTGCCAGGCGCTGTGATTGCCGCCCGCCACGTCGCAGACGTACTGGCGCACATCCCACCAGGCCAACGGCTCGCTGGCTTCGTACACCCGGGTCGTTTGGCAGACCCAAATAGGATCGGCCGGATCGCCGCCCGGCGTCTTCGTGGCGCGCAGGACATCGGATTCCGTGGGCGCACCCGCTGCCATGGGCACCACCGGCGACGTACCCCGTTCACGCCTGAGCCAGGCCTCCTTCCAGAAGAACACGCAATCCGCCTCGCATCCGTCATGGGCGCTGCCATTGCAGCGCCCGCCCTCGAGGTGGACCGTGTCGTGCATCCGCCGCCCACCGGTGTGGTGAATACTCGAATCGCAAGTCTTGTGGGCCGTCTTGGCGACTCGCATTTGCTGTCCGCAAAACGCGAACATCTCAGGCTGGAACGGCAGGCCATCCAGGCGACAGTCCGCGTCGAGCGTGGCGAGGATTTCTTCCTTGCTGCGCACGACGACCCAGTCGCCGGCCCGCAAGCCCAGGCTCAGATCCTTGGAAAGTTTGCTGCGTGGCATTGAGTAAGGCCCATGGGCGAGGTTGTGCGGGCGAGGTTGTGCGGTAGAGGCCGTGAGAAGTCACTACGCCTTTGTAGCGACCGGTGCGTGCCGGTTCTGACCCGTCTCGCCCCGCGGGCAGGGCGCCCGGTACGCCGAAGCCGCAAGCCCGTAAGCGTACGTGAGATGACCCTCGTATGTATGCCACCCGGGTTAGGGGAGCGGAAGGAAGCACCTGTCCTGGCCGATTTGCGCGCAAGCAAGTTCACTCCAAGGTCGTCACGACCCGGTTTCCATGGCTGTCGACGCCTGGCGGAAGCCGGCCGGCGCACAGGTCGTTGACCGTGAGCAAAGTGGCTTGGGGAGCTACCTGATCCATGGTGGCACGCACCTCGTTGGCGTAAATCTCGTTCATCAACACGACGAACCGCGGCTGAATCGCCTTCAAGGCCTCGGGCGCATGGATCGGCAGCCCGCTGCCCGGCAGGAACTTGCCGTGGCGCTGCACGCTCATGTCGACCGCGCTGTGAACGAGATCGGCTCGTTGCAACGACGACAGGAAGCCCACCGTCTTGGAAGCCCCCTGCCACAAGACCAAGGGAGCGCCCGCCGATGCTAGCGCCTCGAGCCCCCGGTCGCAGCGCTCGATGGCCTGGCGGGCCTCGCGCGCGAAGCGCAGGCAGTCGGCGAGAAAGTGGCCGTCGGGCGGTTCGACGGAAAGGGCGCCGGTGAGCGCGACCGCCTCGAGGATCAGGTACTGATCGCCGTAGACCCGCTCGATGCGGCGCACCTCGAAGCCCGCGCGTCGGAACGCCCGAGCGAGCGAGCCGGCCGTGAAGTAGCTGCAATGCTCGTAGTAGACGTCCCAGAAAGCGCACTCCGAGAGCACCCGCTCGGTCGCTGGTACTTCGAACAGCACCACACGGTCGCGCCCTCGGCGCGCCCATTGCGCCAGCAGACTCAGGAAACGGCCAACCTCCTCAATGTGTTCCAAGGTGTGGCGGCACACCACCGCAGCTGCCTCGATGTCCAGGCTGGACGCACCGAAACGCCTCGACAGCAGCCGCAGCGGAAAGTCCCCATCCTCCGAGGGCGGGGCGACAGGATCCAGACCGACAGCCTGGCCTATGCCCTCGCGCAGCAACAGTCGCAGAAACTCGCCGCGCCCGCATCCGATCTCGAGGACAGACTTACCGGCCAGAGCGTGCCGCTCGACCCAGGTACGCGCCAACGAGCGAGCGAACTGGCTGAAGTGAGCCGACGCGCCTTGCGAGCCTTCGTAACGGGCGCCCACTTCCGCGAGGGCCGCGTCGAAGTGCGGGTTGAAAATCAGTCCACAGCTGCCGCAGTGAAACAATTCGACCCGGCCCGCGGGCACGGCTCGCGCCTCCTCTGGCGTGTCGAAGACCGATGCGCAAGTGACCGGCGTGCGGGCGACCGAATGGAATGCAGTCGACTGCCGCAAACCGCACGAGGGACAGGACAGCGCCGCTGCATCGCCGTTGTCAAGGACGCCCGACGCGCCGTGCTCCCTCATGTGTGGTGATGTCGTCATGCTGCCCTTGCCTACAATTCCGCTCGTCATCGGCAGCGTTGGATTATCGTCGCCGCCCTCGTGGTCCCGCCCGGGCCACCACATTGCCGAGCAGTTCTCGAGCGCTTTTGCGTGACCAGGGACCGCCGGCCAGAGAAAGCCCAGGAATGTCTAGCGGTCTGCAGAACAAGATGGCCAAGGGCGCCATCTGGATGGTGCTTTTCAAGCTGGTGGAACGCAGCCTGGGTCTGGTGAGCACCCTGATCCTCGCGCGCCTGCTTTCGCCCGCCGACTTCGGCGTGGTGGCCATGGCCATGTCGTTCATCATCATGGCCGAGTTGCTGAGCGCCTTCGGCTTCGACATCGCGATCATCCAGAACCAGTCGGCCACCGAAGAGCACTACAGCACCGCCTGGACCTGCAACTTCCTGCTGGGTGTGTCCATCACCGTGCTGATGCTCGCAGCAGCAGCGCCGGTCGCACGGTTCTATCAGCATCCGGAGCTCACGTGGGTCGTGGTCGCGCTGGCCTTCGGGCCCCTGCTGACCGGCGCCGAGAACATCGGCATCGTCGCGTTTCGAAAAGAGCTGAACTTCCGGCGGGAGTTCATTTTCCAGGTCAGCCGGCGGCTGATCGCGTTCGCCGTCGTCATCCCGCTGGCTTTCGCCGTGCGCAGCTACTGGGCGCTGGTGACCGGCATTCTGCTTTCGAAGGGCGCCGCCACCCTGATGAGCTACGGGATGCATCCGTTCCGGCCTCGCTTCACGCTGTCGAAGTTCCGGCAGCTGTTCGTCTTTTCGCGCTGGCTGCTGTTCAACAACCTCGTCGGGTTCTTCAAGGAGCGCACCTCCGACTTCTTCATCGGCCGGCTGTACGGTGCGGCGCCCCTGGGCGTCTACAACATCGCGTACGAGTTCGCCAACCTGCCCACCACGGAGCTG
Source organism: uncultured Burkholderiales bacterium (assembly GCA_966248995.1). Classification (GTDB taxonomy): domain Bacteria; phylum Pseudomonadota; class Gammaproteobacteria; order Burkholderiales; family Burkholderiaceae_C; genus Albitalea. Next base: position 74,585 of record CBINBY010000003.1, read on the forward strand.
AGCGCGCCGATTAACCGTGCGCTGCTTCCGGGCTTCGCGAAGATGGAGAACCCCGAAGAGATCCGTTCGGCCTACCACAATGCACTCGGCATGCTCTCGCTGCTCGCCTTGCCCGCCGCCGCGGGCATCTACGCGGTCGCGCCCTTCCTGGTGCCCGTGATCCTCGGCCACAAGTGGCTGGCGGCCGTGCCGTTGATGCAGCTCCTGGCCTTCAACGGCGTGCTGCTGATGTTCCATTCCTCCATGTGCTCCTTGCTGGTGGGTCGCGGCTTTCCCGGACGCGTCTCGGTGGTCAACGCCGCTTACGTGCTGGTGCTCATCGCCGCCCTGGCGCTGTTCTCGCGGCGCTTCGACGTGGTGGGCGCCGCCTATGCGGTCCTCGCCACCTCGGTCCTCGCCACGCCGCTGTACTTGCTCCAGCTCAGGCGCAGTCTGGGCATCGGCCTGGCAAGCTTTGTGAAAGCGGTGATCCGCCCGGCAGCCGCTTCCGCCCTCATGGCCATCACGGTCCAATGGGTCCTTCCCGCGCATGCGACCAACCTGCCGTTCGCGGCCACAGTGATGTGGCTCGGAGCCGGACTCTCGCTGGGCTTTGCGTCGTATGTCATCTACGCTGCGGCGATCTGGTGGCTCCTGGGCAGGCCGGAGGGCGCGGAGCAGCTCGTGTTGGAGCGCCTGCGCCAGCGTTGGGCCGCCCCGCCACCGGTCGACGTCAGCGGCGCACGCCAATGAGCACCGCGCCTCGCTCGATGATCGACATGAACAAGCCCCTGGTCTCCGTCATCGTTCCGACCTACAACTGCGGCCCGTTCGTGGCCGAAGCGCTGGACAGCATCCTGAGCCAGGATTGGCAGCCGCTGGAGGTGATCGCGGTCGACGACGGATCGACGGATGACACGCTGCAGGTGCTCCAGCGATACGCCGGCCGGATCCGCCTGCTCCAACAACCGAACGGGGGGCCGGCTGCCGCACGCAACCTGGCGGTACGCGAATCGCGCGGCGAGTACCTCGCCTTCCTCGATGCCGACGACCTGTGGTTGCCGGGTCATCTGCGCGTGCTCGTGTCCCATCTTCAGGACCATCCGAACACCAAGGTGGCGTACGGCGAATGGCTGGTGTGGCGGGCCCGCTCCGACGGCATCTACCCACCGCTCGCGGTCCCGCCGCTGAACGACGCACCCGAGGTGGACGAGGCGAACTCCGGGTGGGTGTATCGCTCGCTGCTGCTCGATTCCATCATCCACATCATCGCGGCCGTGATCCACCGCTCGGTCTATGACGCCGTGGAAGGCTTCGATCAGACCTTGCGCACGGGTTCGGACTGGGATTTCTGGATCCGAGTGGGGCGCAGCTTCCCCGTGGCCAAGCTGCGCCGGCCGGTGGCGGCATACCGCCAGAACCCGAGTTCGGTGACCCATGTAGTGCGCAAGGAGAACAACGGATTCCGCCTCCTAAAGCGCATCGTCGACACCTACGGCCTACGTGACGAGGCGGGTCATCTGGCGGACCGGCGTGCGGTGGCGCGCCGCCTTTCGGACCTTGCGTTCAGCCACGCCTACCGCCACTACTGGAATGGCGATCCCGACATCGCGGCGCAGTGGTTCGGCCAGGCATGGCGACACGATCCTCGTAGGCTCAAGGCTGCCGCCTACCTAGTGGCGGCCATGGCCAAGCGCCTGGGGCTGGTCCCCGCTCGAATCAAACAGCCCCGGCTGCCTCACCCATGAAGATCCTCTACCACCACCGCACCGCCTCCAAGGATGGCCAAGCGGTCCACATCGAGGAACTGATCGCCGCTTTGCGCGACCTGGGGCATGAAGTGCGCGTGGTCGCGCCGCAGCAGCCGCGCGACGAAGGCATGGGGGCCGAAGTCGGGTGGGTGCAACAGCTGCGCGCCCTGCTGCCCAGGGCAGTCTACGAACTGCTCGAGCTGGGCTATTCGCTGCTGGCGTACCGCCGGCTGGCTCGCGCCGCCCGCGAGTTCGAGCCGGACTTCATCTACGAGCGCTACAACCTCTTCCTCCTTGCGGGCCTGATGCTGAAACGACGTGCCGGCGTGCCGCTACTGCTGGAAGTCAATGCGCCGCTGGCGCAGGAGCGCGCCCGCTTCGGCGGCCTCGGATTGCCATGGTTGGCCCGCTGGGCGGAAGGCGTGGTCTGGCGCGGCGCCGACATCGTGCTGCCGGTAACCCGCGTGCTCGCGCAGCAAGTGGCCTCACGCGGTGTGCCGCCCGAACGCATCGCCGTCATCCCCAACGGGATCAATGAAGCTCATTTCCGCAAGGCCCCGGCCCCCCCGGAGGCCAAGGCACTCCTGGGCTGGCCGGGAGCACTGGTGCTGGGCTTCACCGGGTTCGTGCGCGACTGGCATGGCGTGGACCGGGTCGTGCGCTGGATGGCGTCGAGCACCGCGCCTGCCAATGCGCGCCTGCTGATCGTTGGCGATGGTCCGGCGCGCGCGGGCCTCGAAGCCCTGGCACGCGAGCTCTCGCTTGGCGAGCGTGTCCGCTTCACCGGTGTGATCGAACGCGAGCGTGTACCTGAACACGTGGCGGCCTTCGACATCGCACTGCAGCCCGCCGTGGTGCCGTATGCCTCGCCGCTGAAGCTCTTCGAGTACCTCGCCCTGGGCAAGGCCGTCGTTGCGCCACGTCAGCCCAACATCGAAGAGGTGCTGAACGACGGCGAGAACGCACTGCTGTTCGATGATGGCGTCCCGCAGTCCCTCGAACAAGCGCTCTCGCGACTGTGTATCGACCCCGACTTGCGGGACCGCATCAGCATGGGCGCCGCAGCGACCATCGCGCGGCTCGGGCTCACTTGGCATGCCAATGCACGGCGAGTCATCGACCTGGCCCGGCGAGCTGGCGCTGCCGCCGGCGCCGCAGACATCACGCCCGATTCATCGGCAACCTGATCGGGAAGTCGACCACTGCAAGGCTGCCCAGTCACCCCACCGCGTTGCCCATGGCCCGACCTGCCTCGCCCGCAGACCGTTCCACCTCAACGATCGTTCGCAACAGCTGGTCGATGCGCTGGTCCCATGTGTTCTCGGCCGCGTAGCGGAGGATGGCCTCTCGGTCCCAAGGCTCGCGCAACGACCGGCCTATCGCCTCGCGCAGTGCCGTCTGGTCGCCGAACGGCACGAGAATGCCCAGTTCCGGCCGGCATACCACCTGGGCATTGCCGCCGACCTGCGTGCTCACCACGGGCAGTCCGCAAGCCATCGCTTCCAAAAACACGTTGGCCCACCCCTCGTAACGCGTGGCCAGCACGAACACATCGGCTGCCGACAGCGGCACCTTCAACTCGTGCGGCGGCAGCCCCCCGAGAAATCGGACCTGGGACTGCAGCCCCAGCGAATCGATCATCTGCCGCAACTGCGGCGAGTAGTCGCCCTCGGGCCCGGCCGCGCCGACGATGAGCAGCATCAACTTGGGATGGGCCTTGAGCAACTCCGGCAGGCATTCGATGACGCGATGAAAGCCCTTGCGCTCCACCAGCCCACCGACGGAGACCAGCACGCGCGCGTCGTCGGGTATGCCCAGGCTGGCACGCGCCTCTTGACGCGGCAGAGGATGGAACTTGTCGAGGTCGATGCCGTTTCCGATGAGGATCGCATCGCCGTCCGCGGCCCCCAGTTCGACGGCGACATCGCGTAGCGCGGACGACACGGTGACGACCTTGTCGGCATGGCGCAACGCGCGCTCCATGCGCACGCGCAGGGCGGGCGTCCGGCGCAGGCGATCCTCCTTGCCTCGCAATGTCACCAGGTACGGAAGCGTCAACCATCGGGCCAGCAGGTGTCCGGCGTAACCATCGGGATACCCGAAATGCACGTCGAGAATGTCGGCCCGCCCCGCTTCCTTCAAGCGGCGCAGCAGGCCCCGGGTGGCGAGTGCAATGGACAAGCCATCAAAGCGGCGGAACAGCCCCGGTAGCGCGAAGAAGCGCGGGCGATGCACCTCGACGCCGTCCAAGACCTCGAACAGCGGACGCTCGGGACGGTAATGCGGCCGCCAGCGGCGCAGCCATGACATGAGCGGAAACCAGGGTTGCGGCGCCACGACGGTTACCGGCAAGTGCCTGGCTACACGAAACATCCGCTCCTTGATGAAGATTCCGGCCACCGGCTCGGGCGCAGAGGGAAACAAGGTGCTCAATACGACCAGAGCAGGGCGACGTCGGGACATGCGGCAGGCCTCGGGATTCGGTTCCATGGCAAACGGCGCCGGGTGGCGCCGCGCGTCATTTCCTCTTTTCGGACAGTTCCGAGAGGCGACGCCTCAGCCCGACGGCATCGGGCGCATGCTTCAGCCCTTCATCGAGCACTTCGCGCGCCTCCTTCAGGCTGCCACTGTCCTTGTAGTAGTCGGCAAGATGGCCGTACGGCGGCCAGTACTGCGGGTTCAGCTCGATGGCTCGCTTGAAGTCGATCACCGCCACGGGCCCCTTCTTCAGCTGGACCAGGTTCATGCCTCTCTTGGTGAGGATTTCGGGCAGGAGGATGAAACTCGGTGGCGAACGCTCGATGACGTAGTCGTATTCCTTGATGGCATCGCCCAGATAGAACTGACGGACCTGGCCGCTGCGCGCGAGCAGCGTGGCCCGGTTCGTCTTCATCAGACCCCAGCAGTAGTGATGCAGGTGGTGGAAGGTCGGACCGAGCTCGGCATACCAGCGGTCGACTTCCGCACGGTTGTTGCCGCCGGGCACGCGGTCGCGAAAGAGCTGCGTGAAGGTGCAGAACCGGGGCAGCAGTGCAACCTCGCGGGGATCGTATGCGTCCACATTCAGCGGATAGCCTGGAATCTCTTGTGGCCGTGCGCTCGTCCACACGGCACTCGCAGCGGCACAGAGCACCAAGCTGCTCAAGGGTCGGGCCCATGCGTGGGATCTCATCGCTGCTCTTTCCTCGACACCAGCGCCTTCGCTCCGGCTGGGGCGGCGATTTTGCATGGAAGGTGCGGGCGTGACGAGGGGCACATGCCCCCCATGTGTGTGGAGCGCGGCGGATATCATCGCGCCCTTCGGCTTGCTGCCGCGGCGAGGACGGTTTGTCCCGTTCCGGCACCACCTGGCTCCACTGGCCGACCTGCATGTTTCAACGCCTCCGCAGCACCGTTCGATCCCTCGGCTGGTCCGACACGCTGACATACATCCTTGCCGTGCTCATCAGGCGGCTGACTCGCCAGCACGGCCGCCTCATCAAGTACTACTTCGTGGCCCAGCCGGTGCCGACTGCGGCACCAGCCGCCCGAGCCGCTTCCGGCAACACTCACTTCTATCGAGCCGATGCGCCGGACGCGGTGATTCGCCAAGTGGCCCGACCGGAACCCGTCATTCGCGAGCGTTTTGCGCAAGGCGCCCATTGCATGGTCGCCGAGCGTGCCGGGGAACTGGCCGGTTGCATCTGGCTGTGTCCGGAGCAGTACCGCGAGGATGAGGTTCGTTGCCTGTACCGCTGGGCGCCTGCGGGATGGGCCATGTGGGACTTCGACGTGTACATCGCGCCGCGCTGGCGCATCAGCCGGTTGTTTGCTCGCCTGTGGGAATGCGCTCATGCCGAGATGCGCGTCGAGGGAGTGCGCTGGACCCTCAGCCGCATCGATGCCTTCAACGTGGGTTCGCTTGCCGCACACCGCAAGCTGGGCGCCCGGACACTGGCTCGAGCCTGGTTCCTGGTGCTCGGACGCGTACAGCTCAGTGTGCTGTCCATGGCTCCATTCGTGCATCTCACTTGGCGTCGCAAGGGAGGTCCCCGGCTGTCCTTTGACCTGCACCGGCTGGCGACCGCGGGCCAACAGGCCACCGACCCGGCACCGGGCACCGCAACCAGCGAGCGCAGCTGACCCCCGAGAGCAAGGTGGATGGAACAGGGCATCGGCGCTGTAGCATTCGACGCTCGATTCGACGCTCGGCATCCCCCGGGCACCAGCCCGTGCCATTCGTCCTCCGGGCACCCCTCCCTACCTGAACGAACGGACCCTTCGATGAGGCGCGAAGCCACACTCCTGCACGAGCTTGCCCTGCTGGGCGCGGAACGGTCGCCCGAGGCCCCGGCCTTGCACCACGATGCGCAAGTCGTCCACTACGCACGCTTGGCGCACGACATCCGGCGCTTCGCCTCGGCGCTGGCCGCACTGGGCATCGCTCGTGGAGAACGGGTCGCGATTTATCTCGACAAGCGTCCGGAAACGGTGATCGCCTCCTTCGGCGCCCCGGCACGCGGTGCGGTGTTCGTCCCGATCAACCCGCTGCTCAAGGCCGAGCAGGTCGGCTACATCTTGCGTGACTGCAGCGTGCGGGTCCTGGTGACTTCGGAAGAGCGTTTGCGCACCCTGGCACCCACGCTGGCCGAATGTCCGGCACTGTCGCAGGTCATCGTCGTCGGCTCGCCGGCCTTGATGCCCTCCATGGGGTCCGCGGCGGTCCATGCCTGGAGTGAAGTCCTGGATGCACCGCCCAGCCCAGGACACCGTGTAGTCGACACCGACATGGTCGGCATCCTCTACACCTCCGGCAGTACGGGCAAGCCGAAGGGAGTCGTGCTGTCCCATCGCAACATGGTGGCCGGCGCCAAGAGCGTGGCGTCCTACCTCGAGAACCACAGCGGCGACGTGCTGCTGGCCGCGCTCCCGCTGTCCTTCGACGCCGGGTTCAGCCAGCTCACCACTGCGTTCCATGCAGGCGCCAGCGTGGTGCTGCTCAACTACCTCCTGCCCAAGGACGTGGTGACTGCCGTGGCGGCCCATGGCGTCACGGGCATCACGGCAGTGCCGCCACTGTGGATCCAGCTGACGCAGGTGCGCTGGACCGGCGGCGCAGGCGAGCGTTTGCGCTACTTCGCGAACACCGGCGGGCGCATGCCGCAGGACACGCTGCGTCGCCTGCGCGAGACATTGCCGCACGCCAAGCCGTATCTGATGTATGGCCTCACCGAGGCGTTCCGCGCCACCTACCTGCCGCCGGAAGAGGTGGATCGCCGGCCGGATTCGATCGGCAAGGCCATTCCCAACAGCGAGATCCTGGTGCTGCGCCCCGACGGCTCGCCCTGCGAGCCGGACGAGCCGGGTGAGTTGGTGCAGCGTGGCGCGCTCGTGGCACAAGGCTACTGGAACGACGCGGAGAAGACCGCCGAGCGGTTCCGACCTCTGCCGGGCCGCGAAGGCGGGCTCATGCTGCCCGAGATCGCCGTCTTCTCGGGCGACACGGTGCGCAAGGACAGCGAGGGCTTCCTGTACTTCATCGGCCGGCGGGACGAGATGATCAAGTCGTCGGGCTATCGGATCAGTCCGAACGAAGTGGAGGAGGTGATCTACGCCACCCAACTGGTCGGCGAGTGCGCTGCCTTCGGCGTGCCACACCCGACCCTGGGCGAAGCAGTGGTCGTGGTGGTCACCGCGCGTGATGGTTCGGATGTGGACCTGCAGGGTCTGCAGGCTCAATGCCGCGAGCGCTTGCCGGCGTACATGCTGCCCTCGCGCATTGAGGTGCGAGAAGGACCTCTACCTCGCAACGCGAACGGCAAGATCGACCGCAAGTCGCTCGGCACCGAACTTAGGAACGCAGCCGAAGGAGTCGCCCCTTGAGCACACCGCGACATCCGGCCATGGAGCGCTTCCCGCTGTCCGCAGGCGAGCTGACGGTGGGCGGCATCCCCATCTCCCTGCTGGCCGCACGAGTGGGCAGCACACCGTTTTACGCCTATGACCGCCGCTTGCTCGATGCCCGGGTGCAAGAGCTGCGCTCGGCGCTGCCGGCAGAAATCGGCCTGCATTACGCGATGAAGGCCAATCCGATGCCCGCACTGGTGTGCCACATGGCACGGCTGGTCGATGGCCTCGATGTGGCCTCGGGCGCCGAACTGCGGGTGGCCCTCGACGCTGGCGCCGATCCGCGCGAGATCAGCTTCGCAGGCCCCGGCAAGTCAGAGTCCGAACTGGTTCAGGCAGTCGCATCCGGCATCCTGCTCAATGTGGAGTCGCTTCGCGAGGTCCGCCTCCTCGCAGACGCCGTGCAGCGGGTCGGGCGCAATGCGCGAGTGGCGGTGCGCGTGAATCCCGACTTCGAGCTGAAGTCGTCGGGCATGAAAATGGGTGGCGGCCCCAAGCAGTTCGGCATCGACGCGGAACAGGTGCCGGACACCCTGCGTGAGATCGGTCGGCTCGGCCTCGCTTTCGAAGGCTTCCACATCTTCTCGGGCTCCCAGAACCTGCGCGCCGAGGCCATCTCCGAGGCCCAAACCAAGGCGCTGCAGATGGCCACTCGCCTCGCCGAGCATGCGCCGGCTTCGGTCAAGAGCCTGAACCTGGGCGGTGGGTTCGGCATTCCGTACTTCCCGGGTGACCGGCCACTGGACCTGGCTCCCATCGGGGAACACCTCGCAGGTGTCGTCGCGGATTCAAGGTCGTACCTGCCCGACGCCCGCCTCGTCATTGAGCTGGGCCGCTACCTGGTGGGCGAGGCAGGGGTGTACGTCTGCCGTGTGCTGGACCGAAAGGTATCTCGCGGAGAGGTCTTCCTCGTCACGGATGGCGGGTTGCACCACCACCTCGCCGCATCGGGCAACTTCGGACAGGTGATACGAAAAAACTACCCTGTCGACATTGGGAACCGGGCTGGATCTGACCGCCGCGAGTACGGTTCCGTGGTGGGCCCGCTGTGCACGCCGCTTGATCTGCTGGCCGACCGAATGGAGCTCCCTGTGGCCGAGCCGGGCGACTTGGTCGTCGTGTTCCAGTCGGGCGCCTATGGGCCGACCGCAAGCCCTCAGAAGTTTCTCAGCCACCCGGCCCCGGTAGAGGTGCTCGTCTGAACTTGGGCACTTAGCCGTGCCCTCAGGTGGCCGGTTTGACAGGGGTTTCAGACGCTGCGCCGAGCAAAAACGACATCAGGGCCAAGGCACTTGATGCCGGTGCGCAATCGGGCACGAGCCCGTCACCCGTTTCCCGGCATCACCTCGGAAGCAAGCCATTGGCATGTAGTCACGAGAGACGTGTGACTATTTCTCGAATCTGGCGCAATCAGTGCGCAAGCCGAGACAAATTGTGACCAAAGCTGCCCAACGATGCCCCGACGGTTACTTTTGCGGGCCCAAACTGCCCCATGATTCGCCCCGCCGTGGGAGTGTGTATTTTTTTCTCGTTTCCCATGCGGCAAGACAAATTCAATCGACCACGTTGGGGAGTGCACCATGTTGAAGATCGGGGTGGTGAGGCTTTCGTTGTTGGCCGTCATGGCCGCGGCCAGCGGATGCGGGGGAGCGGATGCACAAGCGCCGGTAGAAAAGCAAGTGGCAGACGCCTCGGTCCCTGAGTCGACAGAGCAGGCATCGTCGCCCCCTGCGGCGGGGGAAAACGAGGTGACATCCGCGGCGACACCTCCTGCCGAAACACCCTCCGTGGAAATTCCGGCTCCGCAAGCCAGCTCGGCGGCAGCCCCGGCTGTGGTCCCGGAGACAGCCCCTGTCACCATTCAGGAGCGAACCGCACTGGCTTCCGTCCCATATGCGCTCCCGGAAGCCGGCAAGGCAGTCAGCATCGGCACCAATGTCGCGGACAGCATCCGTCCGCCGCAGCTGTCGCGTTTCGATTGGGCGTACTCGCTGTTCCAGTCCTTCGGAACCGGCGCTTTCGTGCCCGATTTCTCGGGTGCCGGTGCATTCGCGATCGCCGCTTCTGGCGGGCACGCTGTCACACCCAATATCGACGCGGCCGTGTTCGATTTTGCGGATGCCACGTGGAAGCTCGTGTCCAACAGCAACGGCATCGTGCCTCGCACCAGCGATTACAACGTCGGGGAAACGACCGGCGCCCCTTACTTTGAAGTGCCAGGCGCCACCGCCGGGCAGGTACCGTCGCCACCCCATCTGTACGCCTTGACCTCCTATGTCCCAGCGTCTCATGGAGGCGGCCCCAAGGGCAGCTTCCTGAAGATGGGCAGCCCCGCTGTCACCGTTCAGTCGCGACAAGGCGGAGGCATCCATAAAATGGACCTTGCGACCGGACTGTGGACACGCGTGACCAACGACACGCTGTCCTTCGGGTCCGACTACGAGGCGAGCACGGTCCTCGACCCCGAGACGGGACGTTACTACTTCATCGTCGACGGGTTCCACGGGTACACCTCCCTGCCGTACCTTGACCTGGCCGACATGAAGGTCAAGCGGACCCCCTCGTATCCGTACCCGCGGATGCTCGCGGACAGGTACACGACGTACCAGACGGTGTTCCTCGATCCGGTGCGGCGACTGCTGATCGCGCAGCGTCCTGGCGTTTCGATGCAGGCGCTGGACCTGAACAACATCTCCGCCGGGTGGCAAGTGCTCAACAGCAGCGGCACGCAGCCGAGTGCAGCGAACCGCTGGGCCTTCTATCCGCCGGACGGGCGTTTCTACACTCGCATGAACAACAGCGGGCAAACGCTGTATCGCCTGACGCCTCCTTCCAACTGGAAGACCGGCACCTGGACCATCGACACGGTCACGATCGCCGGGGCTTCCATGCCTGACTTCACCAGCACCGGCGGCACGGTGCGCCACTACGGCACGTTCTTCTACGTGCCCGCCCTGCGTAGCCTGGCGTGGATCTCCGGGGAAGACACTCCGGTCGTGCTCCTGAAGCCGCCGGCCTGACCCTGCTGCACACCGCAAGCGGTTTGCACCCCCGAGCCAGGCGTGGGGCATCGTTCACACACAGGGAGTCGACGTGACCCTAACAACGACACAGGCTGCGCCCGCGGCGGAGCCGGAGCGGGAGCCGAGCCTTTCGGAACTGCAGCGCCGCAGGTTCGTGATGCTTATGGGCGCCGTGTTCAGCACCGGCCTGGCAGCCCCGCTCGCCGCGTGTGGCGGCGGCGCCGCAGCAGAGGGCTCCGGATCGCCGTCGCCAGCCACCCCACTCACGCCACCTCCCCCGGCCGCCGAGCCAGCGGAGCAATCGCCCTCGAGCCCCTCGCCTCCTTCGTCCCCCACCTCGTCGGCCCCGCCTCCTTCCGGGGCCATCGTCGGGATCACCCTGCGACGCGAGTCGGCGGGCAGCAACGTCCCGTTCGCGCTCGGACAGGTCTTTCGCAAAGGGGAGGTACCGTCCGGGCAATCCCTGGCGCTTGACATCCCAGCATTCCAGATCACACCCATCTCTCAATGGGACGACGGAAGCGTCAAGCACGCGCTCATTGCAGGCAAGGTCGATCTGGAGGCGGGCGTTGCCAAGACCCTGGGCGTCTTCAATGGCAGCGCCGGGAGCGGCACACCACTGACCGAAGCCGACCTCATCGCGGCCGGTCCGACCGCATCGATCACGTACGGAAGCTACGGCACCGTGACGCTGGCCTCCTTGCTGGGAACGAGTGCCGCGGTGCTCACGGAGTACACAGGCCCGCAGTACGCCGCGTTCCAGTACATCGCGAACTTCCCCAATGACGCCTCGGTGCGAGCGGTGTTCTACGTGCAACTGTGGGCCGGTGGTCAGTACCGCGTCCGCGTGTCGGTAGAAAACGGCAGTGCCGCCTCCACCTCCTCGGCCAAGAGCGGCAACGCCACGGTGTCGATCGCCGGTGCTCAACGGTTCTCCGCTTCGGTATCGATGCCCAAAGGCACGCGGTGGGATGTTGCAGCAGCGAGCTTTGCCGAAGCCGGCGTGACTCATGACCCGGCGTACCTGCGCGCGTCGCGGCTGGTGCCCAACTACGGCTACACCAACCCCACCAATGCGACGCTGAACGCGCTCGACGACGCCTATGCGCCCATGGCAGGCATGGGATGGGAAGCCGATATGGGCGCCCCCGGGTATGCCCGGGCCATCGGCCTCCTGCCCCACTGGGACGTGCTGTATTGCACGACCGGCGATACGCGCGCCTACGATGCCTCGATCGCCCACAGCCGGGCCTATGGCGTCTATCCCATCTTCTACCGGGATCCCACGACAAAGCGCATGCCACGGTTCAGCGACTACCCCACGGTTTACGCAGGTGACGAGAGGCTCGACGGCGGTGGCACGCATGTCTGGGAGTTTGCGCACCATCCCAACGCCGGCTATTTGCCGTGGTTGCTGACGGCCGAGCGGTTCCATCTCGAGACGCTGCACGCGAACGCCTGGGCCTGCTACATCACAAACATCAACCAGCCGAGCGAGTCGGCCGGGCAGGCGATCTATCAGAACGCCACCCGTGTCGTGAACTCACAGACGCGCGGGCGGGCTTGGCGATTCCGAACCTATGCGGCGGTGGCAGCCGTGTCGCCCACCGGCGACCTGATCGCCGCGGACTGCCGCGCCAACGTCGCGGCGAACCTGGCGCGCTGGAAAACGCTGCACGTCGATACGAACACCCCGGCCACCGGACTGCTGGGTACCTATGACGACAAGGACTCCGCCGCCGGCTTCCAGCACTCGATCTTCGAATCGTTGTTCCTGGTCGCCTCGATCGGCTGGGCCTGGGACATGGAGCCGGGGCTCGACACCACGCAGAAGGTGCTGCATGAAGCCGTGCGCAATTTCGCCTACCGCGTGCCCGTGGGCTTGACCGGTCGCGGGCGCGACCACGGCGAGTACGGATGGCAGTACGCGCCTGGCCCGTACCGGATGAACATTGGCTCGTCGTCGAGCACAGCCAGCCTCTACTCGACCTGGAGCGCGGTGTATCAGGCCACATACCCCAACACGCCGGCAGAAGGCACGGCGATCAGGGAAGCCTACGCCGACGACCCCAGCGCGGCCGCCTTTCCGCAGAGCAACTGGGGACATGTGTTGACCGCCCTCTCCTATGCCAAGGACCATGGCGCCCCGGGTGCGGCAGAAGGCTACGCGCGGGTGGTAGGCGCTAGCAACTGGAACAGCAATGCCGTCAAATACAATGACTGGCCGCAGTACGGGGTGGTATCCAGAACCTGACGTCGGCCTGCTCGATCTGCAGCCGGCGCGTGCCATCCCCCCGCGCGACGCGTTCTGCTCGGAAACACCACTCCACTGCTTCAATGAACGCTTGAAGGCTCGCCCAGCCCGCTGGGCGGCGACGCCGCAAGGAGATTGCATGGCAGAAGCCGGGCCCAACGCGGACCGCAGGTTCGTCGACTACTACGCGCAGCAGAGCCAGTCGCCCTCGACACTCGCACGCTTTTCCGGAATCAAGGACGCAGTGCTGTCCCTGCGCCGCACACTGGGGGCGTCGACACACTCGCTGGCCGTCGCCGACATCGGATGCGGCGCGGGATCGCAAAGCCTCATGTGGGCGGCCGAAGGGCACCGGGTCGCCGGTGTCGACATTTCCGACCCTCTGATCCAGGTAGCCCGGCAGCGGGCCGAGGCGCAGTCGTTCGACGTCGAATTCACCGTGGGCAGCGCGACGCAGCTGCCCTTCCCCGACGCGAGCTTCGACGTGGTACTCACCGCCGAGTTGCTTGAACACCTGCCCGACTGGAAACCCTGCGTCGACGATGTGGTGCGCGTTCTGAAGCCAGGCGGCATCGCGTATTTCTGCACCACGAACAGACTGTGCCCGGTGCAGCAGGAATTCGACCTGCCCCTGTATAGCTGGTACCCCAGCGCCATCAAGCGCCGGTGCGAGCGGCTGGCCGTCACGTCACATGGCCATTGGGTCCAGTTCACGAGCTTCCCGGCCGTCCACTGGTTCAGTTTCTACCAGCTCAGCCGCTACCTGGACGGGCATGGCGTCGCCGCTTTCGATCGCTTCGACGTGCTGAGCACAAGCGGCTCGACCCTGCGCCGCGCCGCGGTGACCGCATTGAAGCGGTCGAAGCCGCTGCGCTTTCTCGGGCAGGTCTGCACGCCCTACACGGTCGCCTTCGGGGTCAAGCGCAGCACCGAGGGCAAGCCGGCCGCGATCACAAGCCCAGGCGCCTGAATTTTCTGGACGACGACAAGCACGCACCGGGGGCGCGCCATCCTGCTGGTCTTCACGAACAAGAACCAAGAATCGACATGACCGATAAAGCGTTGATGATTGCCACACTGCTCAGTACCGCCATCGCCTCGCTGTGCGCATGCGGGGGCGGCGCGGAGGCCGCCTCCGACATCCCTGCGCCACCTCCCGCGGCACAGGCGCCGGCAGCGCAGACATCGGGTACGGAAGAGCAACCCGCGTCGGAGGAAGCAACTCCCGACACAAAGCCTACCTCCCCCTCCCCGGCCGCGACCGCGACCGCGTGCGACGGCGCTACCGGCCGGGTGCTGCTGGTGGGACCGGACAAGCCGTACAAGACCCCGAGCGCGGCAGCCGCCGCCGCGCAGTCAGGCGACGTGATCAAGATCAGCGCGGGGGAGTACCGCGCAGACGCGGCCACCTGGTCAGCCAACAATCTCACTATCTGCGGCGTGGGTGGGCGGGCCAAGCTCTACGCCGACGGCCAGCACGTCGGCGGCAAGGGAATCTGGGTGGTCTCGGGCCGCGACATCACGATCGACAGCATCGAGTTTCATGACGCCAAGGTGCCGGACGAAAACGGCGCGGGCATCCGTGCCGAGCATGGGGGTCAGCTCATCATCCGCAACAGCGGCTTCTTCGACAACGAGAACGGCATCCTGAGCGACGACGGATCCGCCACGGTGACCATCGAAGGTTCCGAGTTCGCGCGCAACGGCTTCGGCGACGGCTACACCCACAACATCTACATCGGCCGGCTGGCACGCCTGACCGTCACCGCCAGCTATTTCCATGAGGCTCGGATCGGACACAACCTCAAGAGCCGCGCCAGCGAAAACATCATCGAGAACAGCTACTTCATGGACGGCCCCACAGGGAACTCGAGCTACCTCGCCGACTTCCCGAATGGCGGCAAGGTTCTGCTGCGCGGCAACCTCTTCCACAAAGGCCCGCACGCGGACAACTCCACGGCCATCGCGTACGGCGCCGAAGGGCTGAAGTGGTCAGCGAACACGCTGGAGATGATCCACAACACGGTCGTGATGACTTTCTCCGGCGGAGGCTTCCTCTCGGCTCCGGCCAACACGCAGTCGGTCAAGCTCACGGCCAATCTGTTCGCCGGCACGGGCAACCCGACACTCATCACGGGAGGCTTTCCTGCCAGCAGCATCGTGCAGACCGGCCACGTCACGGCCTCGGCGAGCAACTTCCCGGGCGCTGCAAACATCGCGCAGCCAGACTTCTGGCCCGCGAACTCACTGCTGTCGCAGATGGGCCTAAGCGGCACACCGGATCCAAGTTACACCTGGGATGCTCCCTCGCCTTCGGTACTGCGCACGCTCGAGAACGGCAATCGCGTGTCAGGGGCGCTTCAGTCCGCGCCGTGACAGGGAAGACCCGCACATCCCCGCCTGTGAGGCTGTGATGGCGGGGTAGCCGAGATGATGTTCGCGCCGCCCAGCGACACTGCGCACACACCCGCCACTGGCGCCTCGCTGGCACGCACGCTGCTCGCCGTGTGCGCGCTGCTGATCCTGTACGGTTCGCTGTACCCCTTCGACTACATGGAGCCGCCCTCCGCCGCTGCGGCGTGGCGGCAACTCCTGTTGGCATCGGAGTGGTGGACATCACCGGGCGATGTGATGGGCAATGTGTTGCTCTTCGTCCCCTGGGGTGCGCTGGGGGCGACGGCCCTGCCGCGACCGCGCGGGCAACGGCTGGTCTGGTTCTTCGTGGGGAGCGTGGTCTTCGCCTTCGCGGTGCAGGTCATCCAGATCTGGTTCCCCTCGCGCGAGCCATCACGCGCCGATGTGCTCTGGAACGCCGTGGGCACCTTGACCGGCATGGCGTTCGCCGGTGCGCTGGCGCGTCTGTTGCGCCTGATGGATCAAGGGGTCGAAGCGCAAGCGCGGCCGGCCCTGGGGCTCCTGGTCCTGTGGGTCACCACGCAGTGGGCCCCCCTCATCCCGACCATCGACTGGCAAGCCATCAAGGACAGCCTCAAGCCTCTGCTGCTCCATCCCGAACTGGACTCGTGCGCGACGCTGCTCGCGCTGGCTCGCGTCCTGGCGGTGGGTTGCATGCTCCAGGCGTTGGGCGGGACACGTCGATGGATCGCACCGGCCTTCGCGGCCATGCTGAGCGTCGTCCTGGCCGGCAAGCTGGTCATCGTCGGCCAGAGCGTCATGCCCTCGAACGTAATTGGCTACATCGGAGGCTATGCATGCTGGCTGCTGCTGCGCGGCAGGGACGAACCGCGGCGCCTGATCGCCACCATGGCTGTGCTTTTCGTGGCTTACGTCCTGCACGCGCTTACGCCGTTCGCATGGCGCTCAGCACCCGCTCACATTCACCTGCTTCCGTTCGCGGCCCTGCTCGAGGGGTCCATGGAGCTCAATGCCCGCGCGCTGCTGGATGCCGGCTTCCTGTACGGTGCCCTGCTTTGGCTGGCGCAACGCAGCAGCGGGCGCGTGATCGGCATCAGCATCGCTTTGGCGCTGTGCGTTCTGGCCCTCGAGGTCGTGCAGTTGTGGATCGAAGGACGTACAGGTGACATCACCGAACCCCTGCTCGTGCTGTTCGCGAGTGTGCTGCTGCAGATGACGCAGTCACCGCCCCGCATCGAACACCGCGAAACCCTCGGGCGCGACGCTCGCCCGGTGCGACACGCACGCAGGCGCCAGACTCACTGACTCCAGAGGCCGGCCTTGTGGCTCTGATCGGCCCACACGGGGTGATGGCCCTTGCCCGATTTGTCGCTGATGTCGCTGGGCGTCGGGTTGATGTTCATGTACCAGATGTTGGAAG